>JBKQNN010000001.1:0-8943 GCA_052145975.1 Rhodomicrobium sp.
GGCGCCCGCGCGGCCTCTCCGCCGGCAGCGGAGGGCAGCCGCGAAACCAGCGCCGCGATTACATCGGGCGACCGCTTTTAACTGCGCCAAACCCTCGATTTACTGGCTCGCGCCGCATTTCGTCTTGACCTAAGTTTGGACAAATGCCTTAAGAAATGTTTGGCAGCCCGAAGTATGGCGTAAGTCTTTGATTGCGGCCAGAAAAACTAGGATAAACCCAAAGTGGGCCTGGCGCAATTACGGTTAAGATCACGAGTGCGTTTATATTTAATAGGATTTTGGAGTCGCAGAAATCGACCTAAAGCGGGAAAAGATTCGCAGAAATACGGCGGCGGAAAATATGCCGCGGGGCCGTTTACCATGCGCGCATTAACCAAAACCGGCCGTACTACGCGCTTTACGCTTTGTTCACGGCCGCGCCCGGCATAAGCGTCATCCGGCCGCTTCGCCCCGGAAGCCGTCAAGGTATCGAAGACCGCCCTCGGGCCAGATTCGGAATTGCGGTTTAGCATTAGGGTCCCAGCCGCCAATGGCGCTCATATACAAAAGCAGCCGCCCGGGAAGGCGCAACGGGGGGACCAAACTAGCGATTCTGGCGTCCACACAAAAAGGCTGGGTGGCCAACCTTGCGGCTTTCCATCACGCTACCCCTGGATGTACTTTCGTCGGGCGAATTGCTAAGATTCGATCTGCATCGGAGGGGGCGGGTTTGGCCGGGAGGCTCATCAAAATCGTCGAGGACTATTTTGCTGCCTTGCGCGACATTCGCCGGCTCGGCGCGGGCACTCCCGAACGCTCCTACTATTCCGCCTTCGACAATCTCCTAGACGCCATTGGCGCCGATTTGAAGGGGCAGGTGCTTTGCCTGCCCGACCTCGGGAACACCGGTGCCGGACACCCGGATTTCGGCCTGTACGCCAAAAGCCAGCTCCAGCGCGGCGAGCCTCGCAAAGGGCAGATGCCCGAGCGGGGCGTCATCGAGATGAAGCCGGTCGAGGATGACGCGTGGCTGACGGCCCAGGCGAAGCAGGTCACCGGATATTTCGCGGCCTACCGCCTGGTTATCGTCACCAACTTGCGCGATTTTATCATCATTGGCGAGGGACTGGACGGGCAGGCGGAGAAGCGCGAGAGCTTCCGGCTCGCCAACGATGCGGCCTCGTTCTGGGAGCTGGTATCGACGCCGCGTAAGTCGGCGGAGCGCGTCGGCCGCGCCTTCGGCGAGTACCTGAAGCGCGCGCTCACACAATCGGTGGCGCTACGTGAGCCCAAGCACCTCGCCTGGTTTCTCGCCTCCTACGCACGCGATGCGCTTGAGCGCGTGGAGGCCAAGCACGACCTGCCCGGTCTGGCGAGCATCAAGTCTGCGCTCGAAGAGGCTCTCGGCATGAAGTTCGAGGGCGACAAGGGCGAGCACTTCTTCCGCTCGACGCTCGTCCAAACACTATTTTACGGCGTGTTCTCGTCGTGGGTGCTGTGGGCGCAACAAAAGCTGCCACCGCAAGGACGTTTCGAGTGGAAAACGGCGATCTGGCATCTCAATGTGCCGTTCGTAGGCGCGCTGTTCCAGCAGCTTGCCGCGCCGAAGCAGCTTGAACCGCTCGGCCTCGTCGAGCTGCTCGACTGGACGGAATCGACCCTAAACCGCGTCACGAAAGTGGAGTTTCTGGCGAAGTTCAACGATGCCGACGCGGTGCAATTCTTCTACGAACCGTTTCTGGAGGCTTTCGACCCCAATCTGCGCAAGGAGCTGGGCGTTTGGTACACACCCAGCGAGGTCGTGACCTACATGGTTGCGCGCGTGGACAAGGCGCTGAGGGACGATCTGGGCGTAGCGGAAGGCCTCGCTGCCGAGAACGTCTACGTGCTCGATCCCTGCTGCGGGACGGGCGCCTATGTGACGGCTGTCCTGCGGTGCATCGATAAATCGCTCCATGAGAAAGGGCTTGGCAATCTGAAAGGGCAGATGGTCAAGAAGGCGGCTCTTTCGCGCGTGCTCGGCTTCGAGATCATGCCGGCGCCGTTCATCGTCGCGCATCTTCAGATTGGGAGCGAGTTGCGGCGGCTTGGCGCGAGCCTGAAGGATCATGAGCGAGTTAGCGTCTTTCTCACCAATGCGCTGACCGGCTGGGAGCCCGAAACCAAGAAACCGCTGCCGTTCCCCGAGTTCGAGGAGGAGCGAAAGAAGGCCGATCAGGTGAAGCAGACGGCGCCGATTCTGGTGATCCTTGGCAATCCGCCCTACAACGGCTTTGCCGGCGTGGCGATCAAGGAAGAGCGCGACCTGTCGGAGGCATATAGAAAGACGCTGAATCCGGGCCTGAGGAAGCCCGAAGGCCAGGGCCTCAATGACCTCTACGTGCGCTTTTTCCGCATGGCGGAGCGGCGCATCGTCGATAAGACCGGCCAGGGCATCGTGTGCTTGATTTCCAACTACTCCTGGCTCGACGGCTTGTCGTTCACCGGCATGCGCGAGCGCTATCTCAACGCCTTCGACGCCATCCGCATCGACTGTCTCAACGGTGACAAATACAAAACCGGGAAGACGACGCCCGATGGCAACCCGGACCCGTCGATTTTCTCTACGGGGCACAATCGTGAGGGCATCCAGGTCGGCACCGCCATCGCGACCCTGGTGCGCAAAGCCGAACACATGCCGACGAGTGCCGTGGGCTTCCGCCACTTGTGGGGCACGGCGAAGCGGGAGGACCTGCTGGCGACGGCCAATTCCGAGCCAGCCGCGCTCTATCAAGCGTTGAGGCCGCCGCTGGAGCTGGGACTTCCGTTCGTGGCGGCGGCCGTGGGCGCAGGCTATTTTAAATGGCCGAAGGTGCCGGAGCTGTTGCCGACCTCCTTCCCCGGTGTGAAGACCAGCCGCGACGACTTTCTTGTCAGCGTCGACAAGGAGGTTCTGGAGGAGCGTTTGCAAGAGTATTTCGACCCTGCGATCTCAGACGATCAGATTCGCGCGAAGCATCCGTCGGTCATGACCGCTTCGGGACGCTTCGATCCGGCAGAGACACGCTGGACGTTGCTTGATCGACGCTTGCTGCCGGCGAATATTGTGCGCTACGCTTACAGACCATTCGACGTGCGCTGGCTTTATTGGGAGCCTGAGACCAAGTTGTTGGATGAAAAGCGCTCTGAATATTGGCCACACGTTGTGTCGGGTAATTCGTTTCTGAGTGCTGGCGAGAGAAATCGGAAGGAAATTTTCTACCAACCGCAGATCGTGCATTCGATTGCAGATCACCACCTAGTTGAAAGCAATGTTGCGATGTTTCCGCTTGCACTCAGCAGCGGCCAACAGAATCTACCGGGTTCTCTGCTGGAACTGGTGACCGCATCCGGTCTGTCTCCTTCAACAATTTTCCACCACGTAGCGGCGACTTTGAACGCACCGACCTATCGAAGCGAGAACGCCGGGGCGTTGCGCATGGACTGGCCGCGTGTCCCATTGCCCGGCGATACCACGATTCTCCGCACCTCCGCTGCGCTCGGCGCCACTCTTGGCACGCTGCTCGATTCGGAGACGCCGGCGCCGGGCGTCTCCTGCGGCGCACTTCGCGCGGGCCTCAAGAGCCTTGCTGTCCCGGCCCGCTGCGACGGCAAGAGCCTCGGCGACGACGACCTTAAGGTCACCGCGCGCTGGGGCGCTATCCAGATCGCTGGCGGTGGCCGCATCGTGATGCCCGGCCCCGGCCTCGTTGCCGCGCGTGCATACAGCGATGCCGAGCGGGACGCGCTTGCCATGGAGGGCAAAACGCTCGGCCTTTCCCTAGACGAGGTGCTGGCCCTCCTGGGCGGCATGACCTTCGACGTCCACCTCAACGCCGATGCCTGCTGGTCCAATGTCCCCGCCCGCGTCTGGGACTACACGCTCGGCGGCTATCAGGTTATCAAGAAGTGGCTTTCCTACCGCGAGCATGCCGTACTGGGCCGCGCGCTGAAACCCGACGAGGCGATCTACGTCTCCGAAATGGTCCGCCGCATCGCCGCAATCCTGCTCATGGGTCCCGCGCTCGACGCCAACTATACGGATTGCAAAGCCGCCGCTGTCCCTTGGAAGGAAGGGGCTCCCGCCGAATAAAAAATTCCAAGGACAGTTTGCGCCCGCTGCTCGCGCTCGCGATGCGAATCGCTCAACATGCCCGCTGTCACAGATCCACATGGGGGCACCGTGTCCAGCGACAACGTACGCAGCATAGAACGGCGCGGCCAGCTTGAGCTGTTCGGGGGCGAAGCCGTTGCATATGCCGGCCCCGATCCGGACCAGATGCGCACGTTGCTGCTGGGTGTTCTTGCCGAAGCCCGCACGGCCGAAACGGCGCCCTGGCCGCCAGCTAAGGTCCGCCTCTATCGCCTGATGTTCCCGCAGCTTTCGTTCTGGTTGCCCGAGGACGAAGGCGCGCAACTCCGCTTAGAGTTCGAGACCGAGCTGGAACGGCTGGCGGCGGCCTGAGCGGGTGGGCGACTTGTGTCCGCTACCTGTGCAACTACTGCGTCAGATTAGCGTCAGCCAAAGATGCAAGGCCCTCCGGAAACTCTGTTATAGACCAAGCTCGCACCAACCGCTCGCCATGCCTGGTTCGTGTCAGCTCCCGCCGATATAGCGGGCGCTCAAGACGGCGGGACCTTAAAACCGGACCTTGAATGGCGCCCCGCGACGACGCCAGGTAACATCTCCACCGCGGAATTACTCGCTGTGCGTCCGGTCCGGCAGCCGCCGGGCCTCCGGCTCCCGCTCGTCCTCCAGCAAAGCGGTGTCCGGGCTCTTATGCTTCGGCAGCGCGGTCTGCAGCCGCCGGCGATTAAGCCAGCCCGCGAACACCTCGCCGGGGCCCTGGCGCCAGCGCCGATCGGCGTCCTGCCTGGCCGCGGCACTGCCGACGGTTTCGATGAGCAGCCCCGCCCATTTGCCTGGCTGGAAGCGGTAGATGCGGAAGGCGTCGGCCTGCGCGTACATGCTGCCCTGTTTGTCGAGCTTGGCGCGCGCGGTGGCTTCGTCCAGGCCGTTGAGAACGTTCTTGCCGAACAGGCCTCTCCGCTCCTCGCCCAGCAGGCGGACAAGATTTTCGCCCTCAAGGATCGCGAACACCGCTGCCAGGTAGCGCGAGCGTTCGAGCGCGCGCGAGGATTCGAAGCTCGGCGCATTGGTGCGCGCCTTGGCCCATTGGTCGAAATTCTCCTCGCGGAAGTCGAGCGGCACGGCGGCGTAGTAATCGCCCTTGTAATCGAACACAACGTCTTGCACCGGTGCGATCAATTCGCCTGGCCCCGGCGGTTCTTGGCGCTGCGAATCGAATTGGGCCTGGAAAACCCCGTAGAAGGTTTCGAGCACCCCGTGCATTGGGCCGCGCTGGCGGGCGCGGCTCAGGTCCTGACCGAGATTGAAGAACGGGCCGAACGGGCGGTTCACCGACACGAGCAGGATGCAAATGTCGACGAAAATCGCGATCATGAGCGGGATGTAGTCGCGGTCGCTCAACCCGGCCTTGTCCTGAGTGAAGGCGCTTTGGAGGCTGCTGGGCCGCTCCAGGCCCCCTTGCTCCTTGCGAATTTGCTCGGGCGATGGCGGCGCTTTGCCGTGGACCACAAGCCCGATTGCCGTATTCGACAGGCGGCGGAAGGCTTCGATGACCGCTTCGGAGCCTTCGACCGAGCGCAGCTCCGGTTTTTGCAGCTCAGGCAGATCGTCGATGGAGCGGACGACGCCGTCGAGCGCGATTTTCAACTGGCCGTCGGGGCAGATGAAGGTTCCGCCGGTCTCGTCGCTGAAGCTCGTTTGCTTGGCGCGCGCGGCAAACTCATCGCGAAGCTGGCGGATCTGCGGATCGGTGCGCAGCGTATTGAAACGCGCGACGACGAGACCGAGCTTGCGGTCCAGGCCCTCGATGAAGGCCGTTCGCGTGCCCGTGGCGGGATCGATGGTCGATGGGTCCTTCTTCAACACCCGCTGGAGGTCGGCATTGAGATCGGCGATGTCGGCCTTGACCGCGCTGGTCCGGTTGGCAATCAGATCGTTGGCGAATTGGAACCGCTGCGCGTCGGTTTCCCGCAAGCGCCGCCGCGGGCCTTCGCCGGCGCGGCTGTTAGGGCAGGTTCCGCCGGATGCGCGCTCCGTTGCCGCCTTCTGGGATGAAATGGTGCTGAGGGTTGTGAACGTGCTTTGCAAGAGCTCAAGCTGGCTTTGGCCGGTCTGAAGCGCTCGCTGGACTTGAAAGATCGAGGTTCCGGCCGCTTGCGTCGTCTGCGCCCCCGCTTCGAGGAAACGCCAATAGAAGCCGAAGGCAAAGGCCACTGAGATCAAGACCAGCACGATATAACCGGCAATATAGAAGGGGTAAAGCAGGAGCCGCAGTTCGCCCGAAAACATGGCGTCCAGAACATAGAGGATCATGAGTTGCAGCATAGCCACGGCGAAACCGATTGCGACCATCGCCGGAGTGCCGATGTCGCCCGAGCTCGCCGAGATAAGCTGGAGCATGCCGGTATAGGTGGAAATCCAGGCGAGAAAACTCAGGCCCGTGAGCAGAACGATCATGAGCGGCGAATAGGAGGAACCGCCGCGTTTTATCCGACCCGCCATACTCCCACTCCAAACCGCCGCTAACGCATGAATCGCAATCCTCGCCATGTAGGATCGCGCCCCAGTTTTGCTATACATGTTAAATTTATTTTAATTCTAAGACGCAAGGCGAGGCGGCGTGGCAATGCGCACGCCGCTGGTTCTCTATAAGCGCTTATGGCCTTGGCGAGGTAGCGAAAAGTGCTGACATGGGCTTTACGCCTTTTTCGCTTGCGCCCGCCAGTCCAAGGTGCTCCGCAATGCCGAAGGCATCCTCGCAAGTCCGCAACAGCGAATAATGATTGTAGGGCGTGCCGTCGAGAATGTGACCTGGGCCGTGATTGGTGATCACGATCGTGGGGATATGGCCGCCGCCAAAATTAGCTGCGCTTTTGGGTTCATAACCACAACAGCCTTGGATGTCCTCCTTTTTTTCGGGACTATTGTCTTCGTCCCAGGTGACGACAATAGCAGTGTTGCCCTTTATGCGCCACACCGGCGCGTTCATGATGCGGTCAACCAATTCGCCGATTACCTTATCCCCGTGTGCAATCAGGTTGCCGCTATTTTTGAACTTGCACTCCTCGCGAACGTTGCTGCCGTCAAGGCCGTGCATGTCGTCGCACTGGTCGGGCACGATATGCGCGTAGTTCGGCATATCGCCCTTCAAATCGGCGTCGAGCTGGTCGAATCCAACGAGTTTGGCCCCAAGATGCGGATCGTCCTGAGCGGTCTTGAAATTAATGAAGCCATTATGTTTGGATGCATAGAGCTGCATCGGACGGCCTGCCACGGGGCTTTCCTGGTCTGGGTAATAGGCCGTCATCGAGCCGGGGCTAGGGATGCCTTCGAAGTAGCCTTTCCAGCTCAGACCATGCTCCGCGAGCTGGTCGAGAAAGTTTCGCGCGGTTATTGTGTGGTCAACATAAGGTTCAAGGGTCTCGGCTTTGGAACAATCGCGGCCTGGTACGCCCCGCCTACAGTACCAGGCATCGTCATCGTGGATCCCGAACGTGCTACCGCCGAGCATGGCGATGTAGTTCGCTTCGCTGGGATGGACCACGCCATAGTACTGCGTAGCCAATCCATATTCTGAAGCAAGTTTATTTAGTCTCGGTGCATCTGGATTACCGATAATTTGTTTGAAGGACCTGTTTTCCGCAATGATAATGAAGATGTGCTCGTACCGGTCTACGCTGATATCGGGCGTGCCACACGTTCTTTTGGCCTCCTGGAAAGCATCTATATAGCCTTTATCTTTCTGCAGCTGGCTGTAGATAAGCTCGCCCGCGATATGACCGGCATAGACATCGCTTCGATAGTGAACCCGCGCGAGAAGGCGGCTATAGCCGTAGCTCTCCATGCGCCGATAGATGTCTTCCCGCCTATCGGGAAGCAAGTCAGCGAGAATTAACCCTATGAGCGTACCGTAGGTGGCATGGCCCGAAGGAAACGAGGCCTCGTCCTTTTTCTTGATTTTCTTAAGAGGCGTGAGTGTTGGAGCTAGCTTGTAGGGGCGTTCGCGGTTGAATTTGTCCTTTGCGGCCCCGATGACCTCTTCCACTGTGCCATCGATATGCCGGAAAAAATCCTCGCAGGGTTTTAGGCGCTCTACCGTTGCTTCGAAGCCCGGCAACGCAAGGAATTGTGCAACTGTACGGGCGTGGTCGAGGCAAGCGCGGATCTCCAAGTCTGGGCCGGCTTGCTTTTGAAGCCGGCGCAGCTCTTCCACCTCCACGCCGGTGACCGGCTCTGGCGGCACTGCCGGGATTTTGGCTAGATCGACGCTGTCTGCCGGCAAATAGGAGGGGAGAAAATGATCTTCCCGGAATGAGGTTCTAAATTCCTTATATTTGCAACATGGATTGACATCGGGATCGCATATTTCCTGGGCGTGGGCCGGCTGCGAAGCGACAACCAAAAGCCCCAAACAAATGGCGGCCAGTTTTCGATAACCGCAACGCATCGTGGAGGCCAAGACCGGTGCGATAAACGCTGCAGCAGCTCTCATGGTGCTTCCCTCAATTCTTCGCTGTTTTGCCTATTTTTAATTAATCGTGCCTGAAATATGTAACAGCCGCAAGATGGCGGGGCCGCAACGCTGGTGCGATAGGGAAGCTGAGCGCTGCCCGTTTGTTGCTAATGGTCAAAACCTAACAGTTGGTGCCCATGCCCCAGGTCCCAGTTGGGTCGATCCCCGCCATTCAACATATCCGAACCGAATTCTGAAGCCCCCCAACAAGCGGATACAAGCCCGTTGGGATGAGGCGGCCCAATTCGAATTCCGCAGGCAGGCCGGCGGGCGCGGTAATGCCGGGTTCGTTTTTCCGGTGGCGCGGGCGTCTCGCCGGATGTCCACGCATAGCCAAATTTCA
>JBKQNN010000002.1:0-23229 GCA_052145975.1 Rhodomicrobium sp.
GCCCAGTCCATGCTTTCGGGAACGCTCACTTCCTTGAGCCAGGGCTCGCCGCGCCGCCAGCCAAGGCTATTGAGGTAATTCGCCGAGGAGGCAAGCACGTCCGGCACGCTGCGCATGAGATCGACCCGGCCGTCGCCATCGAAGTCGACGCCATATTTGAGGTAGATCGAGGGGACGAACTGCGTCTGCCCCATCTCGCCGGCCCAAGGCCCGCGCATCTCCTCGGGCGGAAGATCGCCGCGCTCGACGATGCGCAGCGCGTCCATGAGTTCGGCGCGGAACTTCTCGGGGCGGCGGCAATCGTAGGCAAGCGTCGCCAGCGAGCGCAGCGTCGGCAGTTTGCCGTTATCGGCGCCGAAGTCGGTTTCGAGCGCCCAATAGGCGACGATCACCGGCGCCGGCACGCCCCATTTCTGATCGATCTTATCGAAAATCGCCTTGTTCTTCGCGATCTTGCCCCGGCCGCCCGCGATCCGGTTCTTGTTGGCCATGCGGTCGGAGAATTCGAGAAAGCTTTGGCTGAACACGCTTTGCTTGCGGTCGGAGCCAATCACGTTCGGATCGACGGTAACGCCGTCCAGCGCGGCAATGGCGCGGGGGGAGATGCCTTGGGCGTGCGCCTCGGCCTTAAATTGCGACAGCCAGCGGTCGAAACTGCCGGTGTTGGTGCAAGCCGCGCCGCTTTCCGCCGCTCCGGCAAGAAGCAGGCCGGCGAGGACCGCGCTGAGCAAGGGCTTTTTCATGGATCGCCTCCAGCAATCTCTAAAACGACGCGTTTTCACAGACATGACTGGGATGACACCCGGCAATTGGGCAAAACCATGGCGTCATCGCAGGTTATAGCGGCTTAGTCTGCAAAGCCCCCCTCACTCTGTCTCTCTCCCCAAGGGGAGAGAGAACGCCCGAATTGTCCTCGCACCGGAGTTCCTCCGCAGCGGACTCCCTCTCCCCTTGGGGAGAGGGTGGGGTGAGGGGGTCTTTCGCCCATCACAACGCGATGTTATGCGGCGCGGGCGCGGTGGATGGATAGGTCGCGGATGGTGCGGTTGCGGCCGTTGAGCGGGTTTTCTGGGTCCCACTTGAGCGCGATCGTTTGGAAGCGCGTGGAAAGCGCGTCGCAGATCAAGAGCTTGCCTGCCAGGCTCTCGCCGATACTCAGAACCTCTTTGATGACCTCCACGGCCTGCAGTGTGCCCATCACGCCCGCCACCGGCCCCAGCACGCCGGCCTCTTCGCAGGTCGCAACCGTTCCCGCGGGGGGCGCGCCGGGGAAAAGGCAACGGTAGCTCGGCAGCGGCTGCCCGGCTTGGTCCTTTTCGTAGGCGCGAAAGGTGGAGAGATAGCCGTCGAATTGGCCCAGCGCCGCGAAAACCAAAGGCTTTTCAGCGAAGTAACACGCGTCGTTGACGAGGTAGCGGGTTGCGAAATTGTCCGAGCCGTCGGCCACGATATCGTAGCGGGAGACGATTTCGAGCGCGTTCTCCGCGGTGAGCCGGAAGGGCATGGCCTCGGCCGCGACGTGCGGGTTGAGGCTCCGGCAAAATGCCGCGGCGCGTTCGGCCTTGGGCGTGCCCGCGTCCGCCGTTGTGAAAACGACCTGGCGCTGCAAATTATCGATGGACACGCGGTCGTCATCGATGATGCCAATCGTGCCAACCCCGGCCGCCGCCAGATACATAATGAGCGGCGATCCGAGCCCGCCAGCGCCCACCACAAGCACGCGGGCGGCCTTGAGTTGCTGCTGCCCTTGCCCGCCAATCTCTTTCAAAAGCAAGTGCCGCTTGTATCGGGCGATTTCATCGGGTGAGAGCACCGGCGTCTCCTTATAGGCTGGCCTCTTGCCAATTTAGAGTGCGTCCGGAAAAAGTGTGAGCGGTTTTTCCTATAAGACGCACGGCAAAACAACAAGCTAGAGCCCGCTTTTGATGGAATCAAAAGCGGGCTCTAGCGAGGCTTTGGCGGTTTACCAACCGGCTGCGGAAGGAACCTTTGTCCGCTGTATTTGTTTTCCAGCTTAGTCGTATCAACGGAGGAGCCCTATGAACTGGGATCAAATCGAAGGTAACTGGAAGCAAGTCACCGGCAAAGTGCAACAACAATGGGGAAAGCTAACCGACGACGACCTTGCTCGTATTCGAGGAAACCAGCGCGAACTTGCCGGGAAAATTCAAGAGCGCTACGGAATTACCAAAGAAGAGGCTGAGCGCCAGGTTAAAGAATGGCAGAAACGCCTACAGTAACGGAGTAATACTTAAGGGTCTCCGCCTTGGCGGGGACCCTGCTTTTGGCCGCCAGCCGGGGCGCGAAACCGGCTTTGTCCACCGGCTCCCCCACCCGGCCCCTTGACGGCCAAGCGGGAGTGGGGCCAAAAAGGCTCACGTTCACAGCCGGTGGAGACCCCCATGGACACGCCCGCATACGATCCGGACAACATTTTCGCGAAAATCCTGCGCAAGGAAGTGCCCTGCTATTTTGTCTGCGAGGACGCGGACACCTTCGTTTTCATGGACATTATGCCGCGCTCGGACGGCCATGCGCTTGTCATCCCGAAGCAGCCGGCGCGCAACATCCTCGACGCCTCGCCTAGCCTGCTCGTGCCCGTGATCCAGACCAGCCAGCGCGTAGCCATCGCCGCTATGACAGCCTTCAGCGCCGATGGCATGACAATCACGCAATTCTCCGAGCCCGCCGGTGGCCAAGTCGTGTTTCACCTGCATGTCCACGTTATCCCGCGCTACGACGGCGTTTCCCTGCGCCCTGCCGGAGCGATGGCCGATGGCGCGCTCCTCGAGCAGCATGCCGCCAAGCTCAGGGCCGCTTTGAGCTAAGCGACAGTTAGAATCGATCCTATCCGGATTTGGGTGCACTACAAATGGCCGGAAATGCAAAGCCGTCGCGCGTCGAGATTATAAAGCAGGAGCGCTTGCTCGACGCCTTCTTCAAGGTGGACAAGGTTACGGTCTCGCACGAGCAGTTCAAAGGCGGCATGAGCGCGCCGAGGCCCTACCTTGTCATGGACCGCGGCGACGCGGTGGCGGCGCTGCTCTACGATCCCGAACGCCGGAAGGTCATTACTGTCAGTCAGTTCCGCATTCCCACGCTCGGAAAAGGCCATGGGGGCGGCTGGATCGTCGAGGCGGTTGCGGGCATGATCGCAACCAATGCTGACGGCAGCTTTGCCGAAACGCCGCTCGAAACCCTCATCCGCGAAGTGCAGGAGGAGACCGGGTATCACATCGGCGAGGCGAAGCACCTGTGCACCTTCTTCTCGTCGCCCGGCGGAAACACCGAGCGGACCTTTCTCTTCTATGCCGAGGTCGGGGAGGGCGATAAACAGTCGGACGGATGCGGGCTTAAGGCCGAAGGCGAGGATATCGCCATCGCCGAGTTCGGCGTGGCCGAGTTTTTCGCGAAGCTCGACGCCCGCGAATTCGAGGACGCGAAGCTCATCATGGCCGGCTATTGGCTGATGGCGCAGCATGCTCGTAAAGAGAGCCCGGATGACGCCTTCGCCGTTTCCGCAACTTGATTACCCCGATATATCCGCTGGGCTCGATTCCGGGAGGGCTGACATAGCGGCGGTCACGCCCCTCACCCCAGCCCTCTCCCCATGGGAGAGGGAGCAGGTCGCAATCGTTGAGGGGACGTCCCCTCTCCCATGGGGAGAGGGACAGGGTGAGGGGAGATTCCCCCGTTATGTTTACAACCACCTTCGCACACGCCGCCTATAGTCCTCGAAGGCGGCCCCGAAGGTCTCGCCGAGCATATTCTCTTCTCGAACGATGAAAATCCGGTCTAGCAGGACCGCCAAAGCCACAACGGCAATCCATGGGCTGACGGAACCCTCAAGAAGGGCTGCTCCCGACACGATCAGAACCATTCCCAGATACATCGGATTGCGGCTCCATCCAAAGACACCATCGGTGACCAGAGCGCTTGACCTTTGCAGCGGCTTCACGGTTGTCCCGCAAAGCTTGAATTGCCGGTCAGCCGCAAGGTTCAACGCTATACCTGCGGCTATGGGCAGAAGCCCGGCAAAGCGCCAGCCAGAGGGGATGAGAGAACCAAGCGGGAAAATGAAATGCGCCAGAAGCGTGAAGGCTAGGGCTGCAAAAAAGTAGACAGGCGGTAATAGCTTCGTCATCCCCGTGCCCCATGTTCGCCGCGCGTGTGCGTATCATGTTTCAAGAATTATGTACATGTGCAGGTTCGAAGGGCGCCGGCGCGCCTTGCACCAGATCCGGCTGAGTGCTTCGCATAGCGCCCCCAAAAGACCCCCTCACCCTGTCCCTCTCCCCAAGGGGCGAGGGGACGCCTTAACAACGGCTGCGAGCGGACTCCCTCTCCCCTTGGGGAGAGGGCTGGGGTGAGGGGGGACTTTGCGAACTATTCAACCGGAGGGGTATCACGCCTCTTTGCCCGTGATCTTAACGCATTGTGTGTTTCGCGTAAGGCGCTACTATAGTTAATGCGAGGATGGTAAACGGGGGGTCCGCATATTTTCCGCCGCCGTCTTTCTGCGAATCTTTTCCCGCTTTAGGTCGATTTCTACGACTGCAAAATCCTATTAAATATACTGCCAGTTTTAATCTTAACCATAAAACGGTGCATTCTGGCGGTTTGCTGTCACGCTGCCATGAATACTTATCATGTATTATCAATGGCTTGAGCCGGCGTTATACATTTAGAAAGAAGCATGCCCTATCATAGCGCCTTAAAGAGAAGCCCAGCACTTGCAGCGAATTGGCCAAGAATGGGCGAAGTTGCGGTAAACAAGCAGTTACCGCCGGGCCGGCGAAGGTCCACAATGTGAGGCAAAAGTAAATGCAAAAGTTCAAGCCGCAGCGAACAATTCGTGTAACCATGCTCATGCCGGATGACGGCGGCGCTTCCATCGGCCGCGCTTCATTACGCCCGCGCAGGCGTAAACTACGGGCGGAGATGGCGCATGGACATTCGCCCTAAGCCGGGCTATCACCACCGCGAGAGTTACAAGAAGGAGTACCCATGCTCCGGCGCCTTTATGCCTGGACGTTATCCCGCGCCGAAAGCCCGCATGCGCTTTGGGCGCTGATCGCGGTCTCGTTCGCGGAAAGCTCGTTCTTTCCCGTACCGCCAGACGTGATGCTCGTGCCCATGGCGCTGGCGCAGCGCCAGCGCGCGCTCGTATTTGCGTTTTGGTGCACGGTGGCGTCCGTCGTGGGCGGCATGGTGGGGTACGCCATCGGCGCGCTGCTCTACGATAGCGTCGGCCAGTGGATTATCCGGCTTTACGGCGCTGGCGATAAGGTGCAGGCGTTCCGCGATACCTTTGCTGTATGGGGCGTGTGGATTATCGTTGGAAAGGGCTTCCTGCCGATCCCTTACAAGATTGTCACCATCTTGACCGGGTTCGCGGGCTATAATTTCGGCCTGTTCGTGCTGCTGTCGGCGATTACGCGAGGTGTGCGGTTTTTCCTGGTCGCGGGGCTGGCGAGCTATTATGGCGAGCCCATCCGCGATTTCCTGGAGAGGCGCCTGGAGGCGGTGGCGCTGGGTACGGTGGCAATCGTTATCTCGGGCTTTGTGATTGTGAGATATGTTATATAGCTTTCCCAGGACGCGCTCGCGCTGGCTGGAGCTGCTTACCGTCGGGAACGCGGCGTTCCTGATCGCGGGCGTAAGCCTTGCATCGCTCGCCAGCGCTTGGACCTTCCAGTTCATGGGCTTCGAACCCTGCGAGCTGTGCTACGCGGAGCGCAACCCCTATTATTTTGCCGTTCCAGCCGGACTGCTTGCGGCCGTTCTAGCAAGCAGGGCGCCGAAGGCTGCCGCACTCATCCTGGCCGCGATATGCGCCGCCATGCTGTACGATGCTGGCCTTAGCGCCTATCACGCGGGCGTCGAATGGCACTTTTGGCCGGGTCCCGACGCTTGCACCGGCAACGGCAGCGGCGTACAGGCCACCGCCTCGCTCGCGCAAAAGCTCCGGCACAACACGGCTGTCCGCTGCGATGTGGCGGCACTGCGCATTTTCGGTCTTTCGCTCGCGGGTTATCTCGTTTTCCTCAGCCTCGCGCTTGCAGGCTTAGGCGGCGCGGCACTTTACCGGGCCCGGCGCTCAGGGGCGATTTAGCGTATCGTAGAGTCGCCGCAGTCAAGTCCTGGCTAGATCACATGAAACAGATATAGCAGGATGATGACTGGCAACGGGATACCGATCACCCAAAGCAGTATACCCCTCATTTTGCACCTCAGAATAGTTCGGTTCTAGTCTTTACAGCAACACAATCACCCTTTCGAGGTTCCAAGGCTAGACCCGGAACATTGCACTCTGTCGCGGTTTAGTTGCGGGTATCTGCATCTAACTTCGGAGGAATGCAATGAAATACTTAGCAGCAGCTGCCCTTGCCCTCTTGGTTGCGTCCCCAGCACTGGCCCAGCAGGCCCCGGGAACGGACTCCAGCGCGACCCAGCCTGGGCAGGCGATGACAAACACGGCCGCGCAACCGAACAAGTTCATGACGAACGAGGCGCAGAACCAATGGCTCGCCGGAAACCTCATGAACAAAAGCGTTTATAACGCACAAGGAAAGTCCATCGGCGACTTGAAGGACGTCTTGATAAGCTCTGACGGCAGGGTCCAAGCTCTGGTTATTGGCGTCGGAGGCTTCCTGGGCATTGGCGAGAAGAACGTCGCCATCGATTACAATTATCTCGAAAAGAACGGCAGCATCGCGCCCAACCGCATCACGCTGAACATGACCGAGCAGGACCTCCGCTCGGCTCCTTCCTTCGTCCGCGTGAATAGCTCCGGCTCGAACCGTTAGAGCTCCCAGGCGTCATCCCGGAAGCCGCTTGCGGCTATCCGGGATTGTAACAGGCGCCGGCACTTTTTTGCGGAGTAGCAAACCGGCGGGCTGTTGAACAAGTTCGCGAAGACTACTTTTCTGTGATAAGGCGGGCTCTGCCATTGGCCCGCCTTAGTTGTTCCGGATTGGGAAACCCGGTGGATCGGACGCAATCGGGATCGGGAGGGCGCGCTGTGAGGGGACTGACGGACGCGAAGCTTAAGCGTGGCAACTCTGCGCGGCGTGGTTGCGGCGGAGAAACCCAGCCATGAACGGCAGCATCTTCCGGCTTCCGGCCGCCTTTGTGTTTTGGGCGGTCCTTTCCGCCTTGGCCCTGATCGCGATTATGCTGTTTTCGGGCATCCTGCTGCCTTTCGTGGCGGGGTTTGTCCTAGCTTACCTGTTCCATCCCATCGTTCGCGGCCTTGGCCGCGCCGGCATACCGCGCGGGGCGGCGGCATTCGTCATCGTCTCGGCGTTGATCGTCGCGGCTGCCGCCTTCTTTGCGCTGATCGCGCCACCTATTTTCGACCAGCTAAGCCAGCTTATCGAGAACCTGCCCATATGGTACGAGCGCGCTCAAAGCTACCTCGTGGAGCATTACGGGCATTATTTGCAGCCCCTCACGGAGCCGCAAAAGCCTGGGGAGCCCACGGCTGTGGAGCAGATCAGGCAGCACATCGCTCCTTGGCTGATCTCCCAGATGCAGGGCTTGCTCAAGAGCGGCGCCGATCTGTTCAATTCCCTGGCGCTGCTATTCCTGACCCCAGTCGTCACGTTTTTCCTGCTGCGCGACTGGGATAAGATGATCGCGAGCATCTGGGGTTTCCTGCCCCCGCAGCACGCGCCTGCGATCGGTGAGATTGCCGATGAAATGGACTCCACCATCGCCGGTTATCTTAGAGGCGAGTTTATCGTCCTCCTGATCGTAGCGTGCTTCTACATGGTGACGCTCGGCCTGATCGGCCTGAACTACGGGCTTCTGATCGGCCTCGTCGCGGGGCTGTTCAGCTTCGTACCCTATCTCGGATCGACAGGCGGTTTCCTAGTGTCGGGCGGCGTCGCCCTTTCTCAATATTGGCCCGACTACAAGATGGTTGCGCTCGTTTGCGGGGTGTTCGTCTTCGGACAGCTCGTGGAAGGTAATGTGCTGACGCCCTTTATCGTCGGAAACAGAGTGCGATTGCACCCTCTCTGGCTGCTCTTCGCCTTGGTTGCTTCCGGCTATCTCCTGGGCTTCTTGGGGCTCCTCATTTCGGTCCCTCTCGCCGCCGCCATCGGGGTTCTGGCGCGATACGCCATCCGCAAGTATTATGAGAGCCCGCTGCACAATGAAGCGCAACGATGAGCGACGGGCTGGCAGCACGCCTACGCTTCAGGAATAATCTCTCGTGAAAGGGGCACAGCTCGTCTTCGACCTCCCGTATGTTCCAAGCTGGGACGAGGCTGACTTCTTCATAACCTCGCGGAATGAGCGCGCACTAGGGCTCATCAGCCAGTGGCCGGATTGGCAGTCTCCGGCCGCAATCGTGTTTGGCCCCGCGCAATCGGGCAAGACCTATCTCGCCAAGATTTGGCAGAACCGCTCAAAGGCTCAGTTCCTCGAAGCGCCAGCGCTCGCGTTCCATCTTTGGTCCGAGCCTTTCGCCCCGCTTATCGTGGAAGATATCGACACCTCCAGTTTCGACGAAACCGCGCTCTTCCATCATTTGAATCTTGCCCGCGAGCACAGCTCTACCATGCTGCTCACAGCGCAAACACCGCCTGGACAGTGGAACCTTACGCTTCCGGATTTGCGCTCGCGCATACGCTCCTACCCGGCGATGGAAATCCAGCCGCCCGACGAGGAGCACCTGGCGGCGCTTCTCGTGAAACATTTCAGCGACCGGCAAATTGAAGTTGCACCCGATGTCATCCCCTTTCTCCTAGCGAGGATGGAGCGGTCCATGGCCGCGGCTCAACAAGTTGCGGCTCACATCGACAGGCTCGCGCTGGCCGAGCGCCGCAAGATCACCCGCGCATTCGCGGCAAAGGTGTTCAAGGAGCTCGGCACGGAAGAGAATGGCGGTGTTAACAACAACGATAGCGAATGCGGGATATAAAATGAATAATACCCGCCGAGCCGGAGCGCATAGTCTTTTACTGGAGGTAACATAATGGCTCTCGCCAAAGTCAAATCTGCTCCAAGCTACCAGGACAGGATCGAGGCCTTTGGCACCAGGCGCTTTTTTAACCGCGAGCTGTCGTGGCTCGAGTTCAATAAGCGCGTCTTGGAGGAATCGGGCGCCGAGCGCAACCCGCTTCTGGAACGCATCCGGTTCCTGGCCATATCCGGATCGAACCTCGACGAGTTCTACCGCGTCCGCGTAGCCGGCCTTCATGAGCAGGCCGCCACGGGCATCACCGAGACTTCGCCGGATGGCCTGACGCCCGCCGAGCAAGTCAAAAAGATCAACGCTGCCGTGGCGCACCTCTCCGAGCGCCAGCAAAGCCGCTGGACGGAGTTGAGGAACGAACTGGCGAAGGAATCGATCTCGCTTCTAACGCCGGCCACGCTCACTCAGGCCGACAAGGACTGGCTGCAAATCTATTTTATGCGCCGGATTTTTTCCGCCCTTGTGGCTGTTGCCGTCGATGCGGCGCATCCTTTCCCGCATATCCAGAGCCAGGAGCTCGTGGTCGTGCTCGAATGCGAGGGCCAAGACGAAGGCGAGCCGCGCTCGATGTTCGCCTTCATCGCCGTTCCGAACGGGCTCGACCGCTTCATCCGGCTGCCCCCGCTCAACGGGAGTGCCGAGAAGCCTGAGGTGCGCTTTGTCGCCGTCGAAACGGTCATATCGCTTTTCGCCAATACGCTTCTGCCCGGTTTCAAGGTCAGGGACGCGGGGCTTTTCCGGCTCTTGCGCAATAGCGAGATCGACTTCCAGGAGAAAAGCGAAGATCTGCAAAAGGTGCTGCGCCGGGCGCTGGTCCAGCGGCAGCTTGGCGAGGTGATCCGCCTCGAAATCAGCGCCTCGCTGCCGGAAAGCGCAAGGCAGCTCGTGATCCGGGAGCTGAAGATCGAGCGCGACGAGGCGGCCGTCGTGGATGGGCTGTTCGCGCTTGCGGACATCTCCCACCTTATCGTCAAAGACCGGCCCGACCTGCTCTATGAGCCGTTTGAGAGCCGCTTCCCGGAGCGCATCTCGGAGTACGGCAACGATTGTTTCGCAGCCATCTCGTCGAAGGACATCGTCGTCCATCACCCATACGAATCCTTCGATATCGTATTGCAATATCTCCGGCAGGCGGCTTCTGACCCAGATGTTGTCGCGATCAAATGGACGCTCTACCGCACTTCGGAAAAGTCGCCGGTCGTCGAGGCGTTGCGGCAGGCGCGCGAAGCCGGCAAGAGCGTCACCGTCATGATCGAGGTGATGGCGCGCTTCGACGAGCTCGCCAATCTTGAATGGGCCAAACAGCTCGAAGAGTGCGGGGTGCACGTGGTTTACGGCCTCACGCAGCTCGAGTTGAAGACGCACGCGAAGCTCGGCCAGGTGGTTCGCAAGGAGAACGGCGAGCTTAGGACTTATAGCCACATCGGAACCGGGAATTATCACCCTGCGACGGCGCGGATTTATACCGATCTTTCCTATTTCACGGCGGACCCTGCCTTCGGGCGCGACCTGAGCAAAATCTTCAACTACGTCGCTACTTATAGCCGGCCCAAGGATTTGGAGCGCACGTATATCTCGCCGCACGGGATCAAGGCGCGGATCTTGAACGAAATCGAGGCTGAGATCGGGCACCGGAAGGCAGGCCGGCCCGCCGCCATCTGGATGAAGCTCAACGCCCTTGTCGACACGGACGTGATCGATGCGCTCTACGAAGCGAGCCTCTCGGGCGTCCCTGTGGACCTTGTCATTCGTGGTATTTGCTGCCTCAAGCCTGGCATTCCGGGCCTCTCCGATAACATCCGCGCCAAAAGCATCGTCGGCCGCTTCCTGGAGCACTCGCGGATTTACTGCTTCGGCGCGGGGCACGGGTTGCCATCCGAGGATGCCCATGTCTATATCAGCTCGGCCGACATGATGCCGCGAAACCTGGAGCGCCGGGTCGAGGCTATGAGCGCCATAACGAACCGCACTGTCCACGAGCAAATTCTCGAACAGATCATGATCGCTAATCTGAAAGATAATCTGCAAAGCTGGAAATTGCTAAGCGACGGTTCGTCGGAGCGGGTCCACCTTTGCCCCGGCGAGGAACCGTTCAGCGCTCACGAGTATTTCTTGACGAACCCGAGCCTTTCCGGCCGGGGCGGCGCCCTCAAGCATAACTTTCCCCGCCGTTTTGCGGCCCCGTCCACCCCGCACGCTTAAGGTGACTCGTGGATCGTTCGACCCAAGGAAGGCTGCAGGACCGCAGGCCTGTCGCAGTCATCGATATTGGCTCGAACTCCATCCGCCTCGTGGTTTACGAGGGCCTGTCCCGGTCGCCGACGCCGCTTTTCCAGGAAAAGGCGATGTGCGGCCTCGGCCGCTACCTCAATTCCACCCAGCGTCTGAACGAGGAAACGATTCCCTTTGCGCTGGCGTCCCTGGCACGCTTTGCCAAGCTTGCCACGATCTGCGGAGTGAAGGAGCGCGATCTGCATCCCTTCGCTACGGCAGCCGTTCGCTGGGCGGACGACGGGGAAGAATTCCTAGCGCTGGCGCAGGAAGCTTGTGGCGTTCCTATCAGGGTCCTCGGCAACGCCGAGGAGGCGCAACTCGCCGCCACCGGCATCAAGGCCGGCTTTTTGCATCCTTCCGGCGTTGTGGCCGATTTGGGCGGCGGCAGCCTTGAGCTGGTCCGGCTGCGCGGCGATGCGTTCGAAGAGACCGTTTCCCTTCCGCTTGGCGGCCTGGCTTTGCTGGACAGGACCAAGGGCGAGAAAGCTCTGGCGATCCCAATCATCGCGGAGGCTTTGGCGCCGCTAAAGTGGTTGAGCGAGGCGCGGGAAGAGCCATTCTATGCAGTCGGCGGCACTTGGCGGACGCTCGCGAAAATGTATATGCAGCAAACCGCCTACCCGCTGACGGCTATCCATGGCTACGCGCTCGACACGCGCAAAGCGCTGCAGGTTTCGGCACGCTATGCGAACAGCTCTCCCGCATCGTTGAAGCGCATGCCGGGCATGCCGGCTGGGCGCGACGAAACGCTGCCTTACGGCGCGCTGCTACTGAATGCGATCATCCGGCTGATGCAGCCTTCGGACGTGCTTTTTTCAGCGTTCGGCGTCCGGGAAGGCATCGTGTACGAGCTTTTGAACGGGACGGATCGCCAGAAGGACCCCTTGCTCACGGCCTGCGAGGACATCGCGCAGCTAAGAGCCAGGTCCAAGATACATGCGAAAGAGCTGATAGGCTGGACGGACGCCCTTTTCGAGAGCCCCGGCCCCAGCGAAACGTTCGAGGAGCGGCGCTTGCGGCACGCGGCTTGCCTGCTTTCGGACATGGCTTGGCGCGGCCATCCCGACTATCGGGGCGAGCAAAGCGCGGTCCTGGTCGCACAGTCCGCCATTGTCGGCGTAGACCACCCCGGCCGCGCTTTCCTTTCGCTGTGCGTCTACCACCGTTATGAACGCCGGCTCGCGGGCGAGCTTCTGCCAAAGCTTTCGGAGCTGATTCCGCGCCAGGAGCGCAAGCGCGCCCTGATCGTCGGCCAGACGGTGCGGCTCGCACATACGCTTTCGGCGGGGATGGCCGGAATTTTGCCGCAAACCAAGCTCGGATATCACGATGGAAAGCTTGTCTTGCGCATTTCGCGGCAATTGCAGGCGCTCGATGGCGAGCCTCTGAGGCGCCGTTTGCGCATCGTTGCACGCGAATTGGGATTTATCCCCGATTTACAAGTGTCCGCGCTGCTCGATCCCCCGAAATCGTCACTTTTCGGTGGTCTTCTGACCTGAGAAGGGAAAACGCACTGGGTTGTGTAAAAAGTTTAGCTTGTCACCTATCTGTAGTGCGCCTTTTGAGTCATAACATGCGCTTAAGCGCAACCGCCCGAGTTCCATGAATCAGGATCTGTACGCAATTCTTGGCGTCAAACGCACCGCGACGAACGATGAGATTCGCCGCTCCTATCGAAAACTCGCCAAGGATCTGCATCCGGATCAGAACAAAGGCGATCCCAAGGCCGAAGAGAAGTTCAAGCGGGTGTCGGCCGCGTTCGCCGTGCTTGGGAACCCCGAAAAGCGCAAGCGTTACGACGCTGGCGAGATCGACGGCATGGGCAATGAGCGCGCCAATTCGTTTTATCGCGATGGCGCGAGCGGCACCGCGGGCGGGCACGGCAGCTATACCGGCGGTTTCGAAGGCTTCCACAGCGGAAGCAACGATTTTTCCGATCTATTCGGCGATCTTTTCGGAAAGCGCGGGCCAGGCGGCGCCTTCACCATGCGCGGCATGGACTACCGCTACAATCTGGAAATCAGCTTTCTGGAAGCGGTGAACGGCACCAAGAAGCGCGTGCAATTCCCCGATAACGAGACGCTTGACATTTCCGTACCTTCCGGTGTCGAAACCGGGCAAACGCTAAGGCTCAAGCATAAGGGTGGTCCCGGAGCCGGCCGGGGTGAGCCAGGCGACGCCTTAATAGAGTTGAAGGTCATGCCGCATCCTTTGTTTGATCGTGACGGCGACAACATCACGCTGGAAGTGCCGATTTCCTTAAGCGAGGCCGTCCTGGGCGCGCGCGTTGAGGTTCCGACAATCGGCGGGCGCGTAACCGTGGCCGTGCCCAAGGGCGCATCCAGCGGGCAAGTTCTGCGCCTGCGCGGAAAAGGCATCAAGAACAGCCGCACCGGCGCGCACGGCGATCAGCTCATCACCCTAAAAATCGTGCTTCCGGCTCATATCGACAGCGAGCTCGAGCGCCTCATTCAAGACTGGACGCACAAGCATCCTTACGATCCGCGGTCGCGGTTCCGGGAATTTGCCGGCGTTTGAGGCGCGGGCGTCTTGCGCGGGCCGCCCCCAACTGCGCGCGCAATCTCGATCAGCACCCAGGTTACGAGCAGCGCGGCAAGCAGGAGAATCGCGGCGCCCGTGTTCGCTCCGAAATTCGCCAAAGCATATAGGATATCGCCATAATCGCCGCCGAGGACTTGGCACACATGCGGCGCGTCAGGATCGGCCTCGCAGCCGGTCCAGCGCCCGATGAACACTGCCGCCAAAAGCACTGCGGGCGGCACGAGGCACAGCAAAATGAGAAAGCTGGCGAACTTGCGAAAGAAGCGCATCGGTCTTGACCCCAATCTTCCTGCCTGAATTGCCTTCAACTCTTACCCCAAACCGAGGCCGATTTGTAGTTTCCTATCCCATTAAGGCAAACGCGGGCGTCCTCTGGGATGGCTGCCAGGCAGTATTCAACCGGAAATTGCCTACCGCCAGGCTAACCGCGCCTGCTCCGGGCAGTTGACATTCCGGCAGCGGGCCAGATCTTTAACCCCAGATTGAAACAAGCGCATTGCCGCCGGATGACCGGGGCGGGCATGAAAAGGGGGGCACGATGGCCGATCGTCTCAAATTTTACATCGATGGGGCATGGACAGCGCCCGCCGTTCGCAAAACCATGCCGGTCGTGAACCCGGCTACGGAAGAACCCATGTACGAGGTCGCGCTAGGCAGTGCGGCGGACGTGGATAAGGCGGTTGCCGCGGCCCGGCGCGCCTTCGAGAGCTACTCCACGGTCTCGCAGGAGGATCGCGTTGCCCTGCTCCAGCGCATCGTCGAGGTCTACAAGAGCCGGATGAAGGAGATTGCCGCGGCCATATCGGACGAGATGGGTGCGCCGCTCTCTCTTGCGGAGCGTGCCCAGGCAGGCGCCGGGCTCAGCCATTTGATGACCACGCTTGAGGTTCTGAAAACCTATCCATTCGAAGAGCGGCTCGGCTCTGCCATGCTCCTGCGCGAGCCGGTTGGCGTGGCCGGCATGATTGCGCCCTGGAATTGGCCGCTGAACCAGATTGCCTGCAAGGTGGCGCCCGCGCTGGCTGCCGGCTGCACGATGGTTCTAAAGCCCTCCGAATACACGCCTACATCCGCGCTGATCTTCGCCGAAATCCTCGACGGGGCGGGCGTGCCGAAGGGCGTGTTCAACCTCATCAACGGGCTTGGGCCGGAGGTGGGCGCGGCCATGGCTTCGCATCCGGGCCTCGACATGATCTCGTTCACGGGTTCCACGCGGGCGGGCATCGAGGTGGCCCAGCGCGCGGCCCCTACCGTCAAGCGCGTGACCCAGGAGCTCGGCGGCAAATCGGCCAATATCGTTCTGGAGGACGCCGATTTCGAGAAGGCCATCGGCGGCGGCACAGCGCATTGCTTCATGAATTCGGGCCAGTCCTGCAACGCGCCAACGCGCCTGCTCGTGCCGGCCTCGCGGATGGAAGAGGCGTCCACCATCGCGAAGGCGGTTGCGGACAAGACGAAGCCCGGCGATCCAAGGGAGGCCGGCACCGTCATCGGCCCCGTCGTTAACCGCGCGCAATGGGAGAAAATCCAGGCGCTTATCGAGAGGGGCATCCAGGAAGGGGCCACGCTCGTTGCCGGCGGTCCCGGCCGGCCGGCGGGCCTCAACAAAGGCTACTACGTGCGGCCAACCGTGTTCGCGAACGTCACCAGCGATATGACGATAGCGCGCGAGGAGATTTTCGGCCCCGTTCTGTCTATTATGGGCTTCAAGGACGAGGAGGACGCGATCCGCATCGCCAACGATACACCCTACGGCCTTGCTGGTTATGTCTCCTCCGGTAGCATCGAGCGCGCCCGCCGGGTCTCGCGCCGCATCCGTGCCGGCAATATTAACCTCAACGGCGTCTTCAACGAGCGCGCGGCACCCTTCGGCGGTTATAAGCAATCGGGAAACGGCCGCGAATGGGGCCGCTTCGGGCTGGAGGAGTATCTGGAGGTCAAGGCGGTGGCCGGCTGGGGCGATTGACATCCCTTCAGAGCACGCGAAAGCTGGCCTTGCGCGTTCGCCGCATTGCGAAGATATACTGCAGCGGGTAGAACACAGCTAAGCTACGTGAGGCGGAGCTGGTTTCAACCCGGTTCCGGAGTGGTGATGGCTTTTTCGTTGGTTCAAACCTGCGACGTGATCGGCAAGCTCAGCCGGGCAGTCACAGCGCAGGACATCTGCGACGGCGTGACGAGCTTCACAAGCCGCTACGGCCTGACCTCGATGTTTGCGGCGAGCCTGCCCGCGCCCCGTGAGCGTAAGGGCGGCGTGCGGAGGCGGCATCTTCTCGTGGGGGCATTTCCGCCCGAATGGATGGACCGCTATTTCGCCCAGGATTACGTACATATCGACCCCATTGCGCGGCGCAGCAAGTGCGATCCCTCCCCCTTTCTCTGGTCCGAGTCCGTGCCGTTCGCTCGCGGAGAACACGGCGCCGCTGTCAACAGGATGTTCGGGGAGGCCCGCGAGTTCAATCTCAAGGCTGGGTTCGTGGTGCCAATGAACACCCTCGAGGGCGACGTTATAGCGATGTCGCTCGGCGGCGAAGCTGCAGACCTGCCGCCAGATGCCCGGGGGATGATCAGCATGATTGGCGCCTATGCCATTGGCCGCTCCATCGAACTGCGCGGCTGGGAGAGAAAGCGAAAGCGCTCAAAGCTGACCGTGCGCGAGCTGGAATGCCTGAAATGGGCCGCCGATGGCAAAACCGAGTGGGAAATCAGCATTATCCTTCAGATCTCCGAGCACACGGCCGGCAAACACCTGTCCAACGCAATCCGCAAGCTTGGCGCGGTAAACCGTACCCACGCGGTGGCGAACGCCATCCGTTGGGGCCTTATTCCTTGATTTCGCCCGGTGGCGGTCTTCTTCAAGCCGCCAAGGTGCCCAATTTGGGCCATACTAATCCACCTTTGCTAAAGCAAGTACTTTAGGGAAACCCGGTTTCTTGCAAGCCGATTTTCTTACGCGATCGCGTAATGGTTCAGGGTTCCAACCCGTGCTGGATTCCCGCGGGGGCAAAACGTTAGTAGTGCCAATGATCTTCGTCCTGTCGGGTCAAGACGCTGTGCGTTACTCGGCGCTCATGGAGCAGGTTTACCGGCTGCGGCACCGGGGTCTCGTCGAGGAACTCGGCTGGAAAGACCTTGTGAGTGCTCAGGGCCTTGAGCGCGACCAGTTCGAGCGCCCGGACGCGGTCCACCAAATTTGCGTGCGCGGCGGCAACGTGGCCGGCTATCAGCGCATGTTGCCGACCGTCGGACCATATGTGCCTTCTGACGATTATCCAAGACTGTGCCAGGGCCCCATTCCGCGCGGGCTCGATATCTACGAGATGACGCACTACTGCGCCGCCCCCGCCTGCCGCAAGGAAGCCTGCAGCACCTGCGCGGCCGGCAGCGAGCTGATAGCGGGATTCGTTGAATGGGGACTGGCCTGCAAGGTCGGCAAAGTCATCGTCGAGTTCGAGGCTGACTGGATGTTGCGCGCTTCGCAGCTGAAATTCCAGGTCCATCCGCTCGGTGCCGAAGCCACGATCGGAGACCGCCGGCTCCTCCCAGCCGTGTTGGGGTTCGACCGCGCAACGCTGCAGGCCATCCGCGACTACCGCAAGCACTGGACTCCGGTTGTCTCCTTTCTGGGTGAGCACAAAGGCAGAGGCACGCCCACGGCTATCTGATGCCGCGGCAGCGGCGGCTTCCCAGATATTTCCTCCTATAAATCCGGTGGCTGCCTTTTGGTACTGTGCTACGTTCCCCGGCATTCCGGTGCGGAGCTGAGCTGAGAGGTAGGTTGATGAAAGCCGAAGTTCTAATCGTCACCCAGTGCTTCTATCCCGATGTGGGCGGCATCGAAGGGCTGATGACGGCGCTCGCCGATAACTGCGCTGCCGCCGGCCGCTCCGTCACGGTTCTGGCTGAGCGCATCCGCCATAAGCAGGCCACCCCAGCACCTGACAAACCTTACACCATTGAACGTTTCGGCGGCCCGCGGCCCTGGCGCCGCTGGCGCAAACGCGCGCGGCTCACTGCGATACTGAAGGGGCAATCCGCCCGCTTGGCGGGAATTTTCGCCGACTCCTGGAAGAGCATCGAAGCCCTTCCGGTCCAACTCGATACGCCGGTTAGCGTGCTCGCGCACGGCATGGAGTTTCCGCTTGACGCCTCGTCCAGCAAGAAGCGGCGCATCTCTGAGGCTCTTGCCCGTTGCGATGCCGTAATCGCCAACTCGCAATATACCGCGAATCTTGTGCTTCCCTATTTGGGGGAGCGCCCGGACAAGCTGCAAATCGTCTATCCGCCTGTCCTCCCGATACCGTATCCCGAGGACGGCGCACTCGCGGCGATGCGCAAGAGTGCCGGCGGGGGCGATCCGTTGATAGCGACGGTCGCGCGCTTGGAACCGCGCAAGGGCATCGATGCCGTGATCCGGGCCATGCCCGGGATACTTAAGGTTCATCCGCGATGCCGCTATGCGGTGGCTGGCGCTGGCGGCGACCGCGGCCGGCTTGAGGAACTGGCAGCGTCGTTTAATGTAGAGCAGGCTGTTGTTTTCTTGGGCAGGGTAAGCGATGCGGAAAAAGCCGCGCTCCTGGCCGTTGCGGATGTTTTTGCCATGCCGGTGCGGCGTGAAGGCCAATCCGTCGAGGGGTTCGGGCTCAGCTATCTCGAAGCCGCCTGGTTCGGTGTTCCATCGCTCGCGGGGCGCGACGGCGGTGCCGCCGATGCCGTGCTCGATGGCAAGACAGGCTTGGTCTGCAATGGCGCCGATCAGGGCGAGGTTACACGCAGCTTGCTTTCGCTTCTCGGCGATGCACCGCTTAGGAAAAGTCTTGGCGCTGCGGCGCAAGAAAGGGTGAAGCGCGAGCTGACCTGGCCGGTTGCCATCCACCGCTACCTGGAGAGCTTCTCAAGCGCCGCTTAGCGCTTTAGAATAGTTGCTGCACCACCCCGCTCAACGAAACTTGCGCGGGGCTTGACAGGAGTGGCGCCAATAATGTTGTTAAATGCTGACGATCCGCGCCGGATGCGATCGGGGCATTGAAACTAGGTAGCGGCGGAGGGCATTTCCTTGGCAGGGGCAGAGCTGAGCAAAAGGCTAATCGCCGCAACCCTGTTCTCGATCCTGGCCGGCCTTGTGCTGGTAGCGGCCTCGCGCGCGAAGTTGCTGCCTGCCGCGCCGGATAAGTTCACCTACGACTGGCGCACCTATTTTTTGGCGGAGCAGGCGGAAAGCCCCCGCAATGACATCGCCATCATCCTCATCGATGAGCAAAGCCTCACGGGCTACAACTACATTTCACCTATCGACCGCGGGTTGATAGCCGAACTCGTCAAGCTCGCCGATGCCTCCGGTGCCAAAGCCATCGGCCTCGACGTGATCGTGGACCGGCCCACCGAGCCCCAAAAAGACGGCGCACTGGCGGAGGCGATCCGGCAGGCGCACGCGCCAGTCGTGCTTGGAGCGGCCGACAGTTTTAGAGGGGAGAGTGCTGAAGGCATGGCCTACCAGGAGGCATTCATCGCTCGGACCGGGCGTCCCGCGGGGCACCTTTACTTCGCAGCCGAGCGAAACTCGCTAACGCTGAGCGATCAAGCCGTGCGCTTTATGCTGCCGCCTTCACCGGAGGCGCCCTACCGGCCAGCCTTCGCGCAGCTCTTGGCGGACATCGACGGCAAAAAGCCGGAGCCTGCCTCGCCATTGATTTACTGGCGGCGGCCGCCGGCAAATGGCGGGACGGACTTGTTTACTGCATTCACTGTCCCGGCCCACCGGGACGGCGCTGGAAATCTAAGGGGCTCCGTCTTGCCGGATTCCTGGCGCGGCGCACTTGCAGGCAAAATCGTGCTTATCGGTGGCGGATTTAGAGACCGCGATCTCCATCTGACGCCGCTTACGGTGGCGTCGGGAGAGCCGGTTCACGGTGTCGAAATT
The DNA here is from genome assembly GCA_052145975.1 of Rhodomicrobium sp. Classification (GTDB taxonomy): domain Bacteria; phylum Pseudomonadota; class Alphaproteobacteria; order Rhizobiales; family Rhodomicrobiaceae; genus Rhodomicrobium. The sequence continues at coordinate 19,743 of JBKQNN010000002.1, forward strand.
CACGCCCAAATTCTAGCGCAGCGGCGCGACGGGCGCTCTATCCGTGAAATGCCTTGGTGGGCGGAATTTTTGGTGGCCGCAGCGGTTGCGGGCCTTGGCGTTTTCGCGGCCCGCCGCTGGACGCTGAGCGGGAGCGGCGCGATCTCCACCACAATAGCGTTTCTTGCGATCGTCACAGCTGGCAGCCTCCTGTTCTGGGAAACCAGCTTCATTCTGCCGTCGGCGACGCTGTTCTTGGCATGGGCACTTGGGCTGTTCGCCGGCAATTGGGCCGATGCGGCTGCCGCAAGGGTCCGGCAGGCATTTGGTACGAAGCAAAATTGACATCCGGAGGATGAGACCATGCGCAGTGGGCAGCTTCTCTTTATCGCGTGTGTAGCGGCTATGGTTTGGTTCGGAGCGTCAAGCAATGTGGCGCGCGCGGAACTTCGCGTGATCGAATCTACGGTGCCGGGCGTCTCCGCGGATGCGGTTTTCCCGGACGATGCTGCTTTCGACATACCCGCGGGCAAAAAGATTAAGCTTCTGAAGACCCCTGCGAATACCACCCACGATATCGCCGGTCCTTACAAAGGCACGCTGGATGCCTACAAACCGGGTTGCGGATTGTGGGACAGGCTCAAGGGCAAATGCGCCCAGAGCGGCAATGCCGAGGGCGGTACGCGCAGCGTTGCACCGGTCATGGGTGGAACCAGGGGTATCACCGTTCCAAAACAGTGAAACCGGCGAGGTGACGGCGCTGGAGGCTGCCTGCGTTATACCAGTCACGGTTGATTGGTTCAGCAGAAGACCCCCTCACCCCAACCCTCTCCCAAAGGGGAGAGGGAGCCCTATAACTTGCGCTGCGGATAATTCTGATCGTGCCCCATGACGTGGTGTAGCTGACGGCTGGCATCGCCGAAGCTCCGGCAGGGCCGGGCAGGTGAGGCGGCCACAGCGGGCAGCCCGGCGATGGGATCATCGCTCAAAGGCGCGATGGTTTCCAGCGTCATGTAGCGGGCACGCTGCACGGCCCACTCGTCGTTCTGTTCCAAGAGGAGGCGCCCCCCGGCGTCTCGCCGAAGGTCCACGCATAGCCAAATTTCATAACACTCTCCTACATCCGCACTCGCAAGACCTTGCGCCGCGCTATCCCGGCACGCGCCTTGTTGTTCCCTTATTGTTCACATGGCAGGCTTGCGCGAACCTTGTCTCGCCGCGCCTGCACGGCTTGCTTGTGCGCTACGCCCGCATCTTGCGGCAAGGTTGTGGATAATCGCACGTTCTGGTTGTGTTCCCGTGCGGCTGTTGCCATCTTATGGCCAGCCGCAAAGCAGTTTTGAATTGCAGAGTATAGTAACCGTATGCCCGCGGGATCGCTTAACAGAGCGTTTGCGTAGTTGAGAGTTCGATGAAGTACTCGATTATACCGGAGGCCGATGGGCCGATTAAATGTCATTGCAATGGTGAGTTGTATTTGGCATTGGAGATGGAAAACCTATCGCTGACCGATGGCTACCCGGTCCAGCCTGTTCCATGGCGGCAAAGCCTAAACGCGCGCGATGCCGGCTGCTTGAAAAGCCAATTTATGAGGAGCGCTAAACTGCCGGTGAGAGACGGTGCCGCCGGCAGCCCGCAAGACTGCTCCCGGCCTTTAACGGCTAGCCAATCACCTCAGCCAACAAGGGGCCCTTTCTGTAGTAAGCAACGGTTAATGCAGCGGAGCAGAGAGCCGGGCGGCCAGAGAGCCAACCGGCAAGGCGGCATCGATGATACACCCGCGCGAATGGATGGAAGTGCGGCCCGGCGGGCTCTATTGCAAGCCGGGCGGCTTTTTTATAGACCCAACCCGGGCGGTTCCTGAGGCTGTGATAACGCACGGCCATTCGGATCACGCGCGCCCCGGCCATGCGCGGGCGATTGCGACGCCGGACACGCTTGCGATCATGGCATGCCGCCATGGCGATGGCTTCGCCGGGACGCAAGCCGGGCTGCCTTACGGCCAAGCCATTCACCTAGGCGAGGCGCGCGTCACGCTTTACCCAGCGGGCCACATTCTGGGCTCCGCGCAGGTCCTGATCGAATATGGCGGGGCGCGCATTGTAATTTCCGGCGACTACAAGCGCACGCCCGATCCAACGGCGTGCGCGTTCGAGCCCATCGCGTGCGATGTGTTCGTTACTGAGGCCACCTTCGGGCTGCCGGTATTTTGCCATCCCGAGCCGCAGCACGAGATCGAAAAGCTGCTTGCCTCACTCGCGATATTTCCGGAAAGCTGCCACACGGTGGGATGCTATGCCCTTGGCAAGACCCAGCGGCTGATCGCCGGGCTCCGGCGCGCCGGCTACGGCAAGACGGTTTACCTTCATGGCGCGCTCTTGCAGCTCACGCAGCTGTACGAGGAGCGCGGCGTGCCGCTTGGCCCCTATGCGCTTGTAACGCCGGATAATCGCAAGAGCCTCGCCGGGGAAATCGTGCTGTGTCCGCCTTCTACGCTGGCGGACCGGTGGTCGCGGTCGCTGCCCGACGCGATTCCCGCCGCCGCGTCCGGCTGGATGCAGATCCGCGCCCGCGCCAAGCAGCAGCGGGTCGAACTGCCGCTGGTCATTTCCGACCACTGCGATTGGCCCCAGCTCATCGAAACCATCCATGAAACCGGCGCAGGCGAAATCTGGGTCACGCACGGGCGCGAGGACGCGCTCGTCCATTACTGCCGGAAAGCGGGGCTGCAAGCCCGCGCGCTTTCCCTGTCCGGCTACGAAGACGGCGAAACCGGGTAAGGCCAGGCGGGCGCCGGCATCTGTTGCAAGAGAGCCACGTATCGCTTGAAGACTGGGCCGGTGCAAACGGTTGACCGCAATTAGAGATTGCAGCGGCCTCCATGGGCGGGTAAGCACAACCTACGATAGCATAAGGTAGCGTCTCTTTGTTGTGCGTCCCCTGTTTCCCGCAAATGGCTCGATTGGAGACCCATGATGAAATACGCGTTCCTAACGACCTGCAGGTTGCCGCTTGCGGCGGCTCTTGCACTTGCAACTTTCTCGGCGCAAGCCGCGGATCTGTACGCTCCTGGCGTTAGCGCTAAAGACGGCCCGATGTATGCTCCCAATTGGGCCGGCTTCTATATCGGTGCCAACGGCGGTTACGGCTGGGGCGCGGACACTACGCTAAACACTTTCGCCTACCTTGATAACGCCGACACTCCTGGCACCAACGGAACATTGGGCTACGGGGCGTCATCGTTCTCCGCCGAAGGCGGCTTTGGCGGCGGCCAGATCGGTTATAACGTGCAGCGGGATCACTTCGTGTTCGGCATCGAAGCCGACATCCAAGGCGCCAGCATCACGGGTAGCACATCTTCGGAAGCCGTTTCTGACATAGGCATCACCGTAGTCACGGACGCCCAGGCAAAAAGCACGCTGGACTGGTTCGGCACTCTTCGTGGCCGGCTTGGCTATTCGTTCGGAGGCTATTTGGTTTATGCGACCGGCGGTTTGGCGTTTGGCGG
>JBKQNN010000003.1:0-13281 GCA_052145975.1 Rhodomicrobium sp.
GCCGTGGCTTCCCGGAAGATGTAAATAGCTTCGGATTCAAGGAAATCCAAATGGGAGGGATGTGCTGTCATGTAAGATCCGGATTGTTTTGGGCTGGCTGCGAAAAATGACCCCCTCACCCTGTCCCTCTCCCCAAGGGCAGAGGGAACGCCTGAAATGTCCTCTCAGCTTGGTGAGAGGACCGCAGCCTGCTCCCTCTCCCCTGGGGGAGAGGGCTGGGGTGAGGGGGGCTTCAAGTGGATTGCGCGTCTTTACGCTGCCGCCTCGGCCCGTGGCCGGTTGTGCAAGCCGCATTCCTTGCCCCAATCGTTCTCCCACCACCAGCGGCCGGCGCGGATGTCCTCGCCGGGCTGTATGGCGCGCGTGCAGGGCGCGCAGCCTATCGAGGGAAAGCCTTGCGCGTGCAGCGCGTTGACGGGGATGGCATGCTCTGCAACGTAAGCTTCGAGCTGTTCGAGCGGCCAGTCGGCAATCGGGTTGAGCTTGACGAGCTTGAACCCCTCGTCCCACGCCGCGAACGGCACGTCCGCGCGCCCGCCGGATTGCCCGCGCCGGAGCCCCGTCACCCAGCCGGCCGCGCCTTCGAGCCCGCGCTTCAGCGGCACGACCTTACGGACATGGCAGCAAGCCTTGCGCGCCTCGATGGAGTTGCGGAAGCCGAGCACGCCGTCGCGCGCGACAAGCGCCTCCGCCTCGCCGGCTTCCGGTGCCAGCATGCGGATCTTGAGCCCAAAGCGCGCCTCGCTTCCGGCAATCGTATCGACGGTCTCCGCGAATAGCCGCCCCGTATCGAGCGTGAAGACGTCGACGGCTGCGCCGCTATCAACAATGGCGTGCAAAATAGCCTGATCCTCGATGCCGAGGCTTGTTGAGAATGCGATGCGCCCCTTGATCATGGCGGCCATAAGCTCGATGCGCCGGCTGAGATCGCTGGTGCTTGCCAGCTCCAGCTGAAGCAGCCGAGCGGTCTCGACGCCATCGGTGAGCGCGCGCGCTGGTTGGTTTCCCCATGCCATGGATTGCTGGCCTCCTGCCATGCTTGCCTGAGTTCGAAGCCGAGGTGGGCGAGGAGATCGCCGGACCGCCTTTTGTGCCACCCGATGCTGTGGCTTAAGTTAGAGCAAAAAAATTCCTCTAGGAACCCTGTTCGCAAGATAAAAATGAAACGTCGTTCCTGTGCGGCGTAAAGAACGGAATATTGCTGCGATTTCGGCGAATTTGCTGGCGCATCCCCCGCTCATTCCCTCGCCAGCAACAGTTTTTCTTGCACCTCGCAAGTTTTGTCTACGTACATAGAAACGTCCAAAGAAAACGGGGCATTTCTTTATCGCCGGAGAGCGAGAAAAAAAGAACTTATAAAATGCCACCTTGTAGGAGCGCCACCCGAACAACCGGCTCCATTTAGAAAAGCACAGTTAAGACAGTGGTTTGCCAATGCCGCGATCGGCAACTGTGGCTTTTTTGCACTTGTGCACCTCTCTACCGCTTAGTACGTTTGTAATGTCTATAGATTAAGTAAACAAAAAACTCGGCTTGGGCAATTTCGCGAGACCGCGGGCTTTCCGGCTCCGCCTTATTTGGGGTACAAAGTGCGTAAATCTTTACTGTTCGCATTGGCCGTTGCCGGATTTGCCGCGCCGGCGCAAGCGGCGGACTTAGGTCCAGATAGCTTGAAGGACCCGCTGCCTGACACTCTTGCCTGGCAGGGCGTCACGCTCTACGGCACGATCGACTTGGCCTATGGATACCAAAATCACAGTGCGCCGTTGAATGGCTCCGCGCCGCAGGGCGTCAGTTACAACATCTACGGATCGAAGATGGATAACAAAGCGGTTTCCTCGCTCGATCCGAATGCCATAGAGAGGTCGGCCGTGGGCGTGAAGATCGACGAATCGATCGGCGGCGGCTGGGCAGCTATCGCAAAGCTGGAGACGTCTTTCGACCCGCTTTCTGGGGGGCTTTCCAACGGCCCGGCGTCCTTGCTGCAAAATTATGGCGTGCCGCTCGCAAAGCAAACCTTCAATACGGACTCGGGCCGTGCCGGGCAGGCCTTTAACGGCCCCTCCTATGCGGGCGTGAGCAACACGACCTACGGGTCGCTGACCGTAGGACGGCAGCAATCGCTGCAGCTCGACGCGGCTTCCGTCTACGATCCGCAGAACCTAGCCTATTCGTTCAGCCTCCTCGGCTGGTCGTCCGGCCTTGTTGGGTCAGGCGACACCGAAGCCGCCCGCTGGGATGACTCGGTGAAATACGTCTATCAACACGGGCCGGTTCATGCCGCAGCCATGTACTCCGATGGTGGCGCGGATACCGGGATCTTAGGCACCGCCTACGGGTTTAACGTGGGCGGCGCTTATAAGGGGTTCTCGCTGGACGCGGTCTATCAAAAAGAAAATTCGGTTGTGTCGGCGTCGGCGGCGAGCGCCACGGCCCTGAAAGCGACGATCTCGGACAATGAATCGTGGTCGGCGCAGGGAAAGTACACCTTTGACTTCGGCGGCAGTTTCAAGGACGATGCGCAGGGGGCCAAGCTCATCTTCTTTGGCGGCTACGAAAACATCTCCTTCGCAAATCCCAGCTCCAACCCGAGCTCCTACACAGGATCGACGGCCATCGGCGGCTATCTCATTTCCACCGTCGTGGCTAATCCCTATGCCACCGATAAAGTTTTGCAGCTTGCCTGGACCGGCGCGAGATACGAGCTTCCCTCCGGCTGGAGCTTTACTGGCGCCTACTATCACGTAGACCAGGGGGCGTATACGGGGACGGTCAGTGTCCCTGCCGCTGGAACGATCCAGGCGAAAGCCAATAGCGCCGGTACGGCCAACGACGCATCCTTTCTGGTGGACTATGCGTTCAACAAGCACTTCGACGTCTATACCGGCGTGAATTACTCCGCGCTGGATGGCGGACTTGCTTCCGGTTACTTGAACGATAGTCAGGCCAGCGTTGTGACTGGTGGGCGCTTGAAGTTCTAGAGCACATACGGGGCCGGATGTTTTGCCTGGCCCTTCACACTCGACGCTGGGCAAAGGACTGGGGGGCCTCGCCCGGCGCTTGAGACACCGTGATTTCCCTATCCGCGCTTTCTTACATGTACTTATTTCCTCATCGCACAGGTCAAGCCTGCCTGCCCGCTGCCTGGCTTGGGCGATGAGGATATTACCATCCGTAAGCTCCAGACCGGAGCCCCCCCGCAATGTGGGGTGAGTTGCTGTACTGGCTCCGCTTTCATGTCCGCAGCCGGCGGTGAAGACAGGCGTATTGGCGGGCAGAAGCGCCCTAATATATATTATATAAATAATAGACTTTCAGCCGCAACGATGTTTTCTATGTCCCCGCGTATTTGGGAACCCCATTCCCATTTTCGCCTGGATGGAAATATTGGAGCGGGAATGCTGACGAACAAAGGCAAATATGGTTTGAAAGCCATGGTTCATCTTGCCGGATTACCGCCTGCGGAGGTGGCTCAAGTCGGCGAGGTCGCGGAGGCAAATGAAATCCCCAAAAAATTCCTCGACCAGATTTTCTCCGAGCTGCGCAAGGCAGGCCTGGTGCATTCGAAAAAGGGAAAGGCAGGCGGCTACGCCCTCTCCAGGACGCCCGAGAGCATCAGCGTGGGGCAGATCATCAGGGTGCTGGATGGACCCCTTGCGCCAATCGAGTGTTCGAGCGTTACCGCCTACCGGCCGTGCGGCGATTGCGGCGACGAAGACTACTGCCCCGTCCGGCTCATCATGGTGGAAGCGCGCAACGCGCTCGCGGCAGTGCTCGACGCGCGGTCGCTGGCGGAGATGCGTGCCATGTCCACGCCGCCCGGGCAGAAGGACAGCGGGACTGGCCGCGCTACCTTAGCAAGTGCCGCACAGACAGGAATTCGGAATGGAACTGCATAAACTTACAGAAGACTTGAGCGTAGCAAGCCAGCTCGATGCGGCCGATGTTCCGCTCATTGCCGCAAAGGGCTTCCGCAGCATCGTTTGCAATCGGCCCGATGGCGAAGCTATGGGCCAGCCTGCCTTCGGCCCGGTTGAGGCAGCGGCTCGCGCGGCGGGATTGGCGGTTGCCTACCAGCCAGTCCCATCCAACGCGGTCAGCGATGCAGACGGTGCTGCCTTTGGAAAGCTTTTGGAGGAACTGCCGAAGCCGGTGCTCGCCTACTGCCGCTCGGGGACGCGCTGCACAATTTTGTGGGCGCTAAGCCAAGCCCCCAGGCAGCCCCTTAACGAGATCGTGCAGCGAGCGAAGGCGGCCGGTTACGATTTGAGCAGACTGGAACCGCGGCTGAAAAACCTATCCACGACCTGACCCTAACCGCAGGTATGGCTGGTATAATGCCGCATCCGGATGGCTCCGCGCATGAGCAACGCGTTATCGGAACAATTTTGCGCTACTCGGTGTACACACTGCATGTTGCGGAAACGGTATTGCTTTTTTTAGGGAAATCGCGTTACGATTTTCGTATCAGGGCCTATTTGTCAATAATACCTGGTAACCCAGGCGACATGAACGGCAATTTCTCGGTTATCCAAGAAGCGTCGGAACGTATGTCCTCGTGAAAGCGGTTTCAAATGTTGAGTGTTCATGTCATATCAGTATGGATAAGAGCAGGAACTCGATCATGATACCATTCGCAACGCCACTCTCACCCATTCTCACTTATGTTTTGGTAGATATTGCATGTTGTAGTACATGGGACAAATACGGTACGCCATAAATAGCAATACAATGACCAATTTTGAGGGAGCCTCAGATATGTCTGACGCTTATGTGATCGAAGTTCAGGGAATGACTGCCGGAATTCTCGTGCGTCAACCGCATGACGAGGAAGGCTATAAGTTCTTGTCAGCTTTGCATACATTCAACAGTCTGGAAGGTCTGGAATTCTCCGGCTCGTTCCAGGCCGAATGCGCAGCCCGCAAGCTCCTCCGCGAGGCCCCGCACGCGCTGACGCGCCAAGCCCAGCACCAACACCGCGAAGTACGCGGACCGCATCTACGCTGACGTCTTGAGCTGAACGCACCGCCACGGGCCGCCATGATCACCGCCATCGTCACCTATTCCTTGCCGGCCGTAGCCCGCGCCCACTACGCCGATCTTTTGAGCCCGGCAGAGCTGGCGCGGGAACTCGTGGCTACATCGGGTTATTAAATGTACATGCAGGAGAATGCAGAGCTTCTGGCTCTTGTCGGCGATACCCCGATCGTCGAGCTGAAGAGCTTCGATACCGGGCCTTGCCGCCTTTTCGTGAAGCTGGAAAGCCAAAATCCAACCGGCTCGATCAAGGACCGTATCGCGGTTTCCATGATTGACGCCGCGGAGCGTTCTGGCGCCTTGAAGCCCGGCGGGCGGATCATAGAGGCGACGGCAGGAAACACAGGGCTCGCCCTGGCTCTGGTGGCGATCCGGCGCGGCTACCGTTTGACGCTCGTCATTCCGGACAAGATGAGCCGCGAGAAGATCGCCCATCTGCGCGCCATGGGAACGGAGGTGGTTCTCACCCGCTCGGATGTGCCCAAGGGGCATCCCGATTACTATCAGGACCTGGCAATCCGGATCGCCAAGGAAACGGGCGCCTTTTACACGGATCAGTTCAACAATCCGAACAATCCCGCCGCCCACGAGCGCACGACCGGCCCGGAGATTTTGGAGCAGCTCGAACATAACGTCGATGCTGTTGTCGCCGGCGTGGGCTCCGGCGGCACTATCACGGGGCTGTCGCGCTTCTTTGCGAAGGTCTCGCCAAAGACCGAAATGGTGCTGGCCGATCCAAAGGGCTCGATCCTGGCGGACTACATCAAGACTGGAGACATTGGCGAGGCCGGAAGCTGGCTCGTCGAAGGAATCGGCGAAGACTTCATTCCGCCGGTTAGCGATCTGTCCCGCGTGCGCACGGCTTATACGATCCCGGACGGAGAAAGTTTCGCTGTAGCGCGGGCGCTGCTCAAGAGCGAAGGACTGCTCGCGGGTTCATCCTCGGGAACGCTGCTGGCGGCAGCGCTACGCTATTGCCGCGAGCAGACAAACCCGAAGCGCGTCGTCACCTTCGTCTGCGATTCCGGCAATAAATACCTCTCGAAAATGTTCGACGACCGCTGGATGACGGAGCAGGGATTGCTGCAACGCCCGGTTTTTGGCGATCTGCGCGACCTCATTGCCCAGCTTCACGATGAGGGAGCCGTCGTCACAGTCGGCCCCGAGGATACGCTGCACACTGCATACACCCGCATGAAGCTTTACGACGTTTCGCAGGTGCCGGTGCTCGATGGGCATCGCTGCGTTGGGCTCCTCGACGAGTCCGACATGCTGGTCGCGCTGACCGAAGGCACGCTCGATTTCAATCTGCCGGTGAAGCGGGCGATGACGGGCAAGCTTGTGACCGTGCAGCCCGATACGCCGCCGGAGCGCCTCCTGCCGCTGTTCGACCGCGGCCTCGTCGCCCTCGTCGTTGACGGCGAGCGCTTTTTGGGCCTCATCACCCGCATCGACCTTCTCAATCACCTGCGCAGAAAGATCTCCTGACCATGCCCGAGCGCATTCGCAAAGACCGTCCCGCAACGCTTGCAGTGCACGCCGGTGTGAAGCCCGATCCCCGGACCGGCGCGGTGATGACGCCCATCTACGCCTCCGCGACCTTCGCCCAGTCCTCGCCCGGCGTGCACACGGGATGGGAATATGCGCGCACCGGCAACCCAACCCGCGCGGCCTTCGAGGCGGCCATTGCGGAGCTGGAAGGCGGCGTGGCGGGCTTCGCTTTTGCCTCTGGCCTGGCCGCTGAAGCCACCATACTGGAGCTTCTGGACCAAGGCAGCCACATCACCGCGGCAGACGATCTCTATGGCGGGAGCTGGCGGCTGTTCGAGCGCGTGCGCAAGCGCTCGGCGGGCCTCGCCGTGACCTATGCGGACCCGTCAGACCTCGACGCTTTCCAGGCCGCCATCGGGCCGAAGACCCGCATGATCTGGGTCGAGTCGCCCACCAACCCCACGCTCAAGATCGCCGATTTCGCCGCCATCGCCGAAATCGGAAAGGCGCGGGGCATCCTCACCCTGGCGGATTCCACCTTTGCCTCGCCCATGATCCAGCGGCCGCTGGAGCTTGGCTTCGATATCGTGCTGCATTCGGCCACCAAATATCTGAACGGCCACTCCGATATCGTCGCAGGTGCAGTGGTGGTTCGCGATCCGGACTTAGCGGAGCGCATCGGCTTTTTGCAGAATTCCGCCGGGGCGGTGCTCGATCCTTATCCCTCTTTCCTTGCTCTACGCGGAATAAAAACGCTTGCGCTTAGAATGGAGCGGCACTCAACCAATGCGCTCGCGGTGGCGCGGCATTTGGAAGTGAACCGGAAAATGAAGCGCGTGATCTATCCGGGGCTTAAGAGCCATCCCCAGCACGCGCTCGCCAGGCGGCAAATGCAAGGCTTCGGCGGCATCGTCACCATCGACGTGGACGCGGACGAAAGCGGCGTGCGGCGCTTTCTCGAGTCTTTGCGGCTTTTCACGCTGGCGGAAAGCCTGGGCGGCGTCGAGAGCCTCGCCGGACATCCATTCACCATGAGCCATGGCTCGCTGCCGCCCGAGCGCCGGGCCGCGTTGGGCATTGGCTTCGGGCTCGTGCGGCTGTCGGTGGGGATCGAGGACGTCGCCGACCTCATCGCGGATCTCGATCAGGCGCTGACGCGCATTTGAGGTAAGCGAGGGGCAACATGACCTGCCGGGTGCACGCGCGTCATGCCCGCCGAATTAACACCAGAGGGCGTTCAAGGCGAGACCTCGCATCGGGCAACTCTCATGTGAGGCGCCTGACAATACCCCACTTCACAGGCGGCGAACTAATTCGTTGCGCCTGCCAAACGCACCAGCGGCAGAGTTTCGCCTGCTTCTGGCAGACCCGCCAACCCGTACATCTGGATAATGCCAGCGGAAGAGTTCGACTCGCCGGCCTTCCTCGCCATGAGTTCCCGTCCAGAGGCGCCGGCGCCGAAAAACATGGGGTTCGCTCTAAGCCCCGACGGCAGTTGGGAGCCGGCTTGCGGGGTGACGCCTTGCCCCCCCTGTATGGGCTGTAAAGCTACCGCCGCTCCTTTTGTGCCGGAGGTGGCACCCTCTTGGGCTTCTCCCTCCAAAAGGCCGGCAGCCGGCACCGAGAAGGGGGAAGCTCCCGATTCTTGCACGATGAACGCGTTCGCTTCTAGGATTTCGATGGGCAGCGCTTCGGCGCGCGCCGTTTCGAACTTCTCGCTTATCCAGCGCTTATCGGAGGGCGAAGCATTGCGCCGCGCAATCGCCAGCAATCCCAATCCCTCGCCGGGGACGCGCTTCACGCCATTCCCGCGCCAAAGCATCTCGCCCAGCAAGGCTTGGGCGGGCGCATAGCCCTTCCGGCTTGCTCTGAGCAGCCACTGGGCGCCGGCACGGGTATTCTTGGAGACGCCATTGCCGTCTATGAGCATCTTGGCGAGTCCGTACTGGGCGGCCGGGTCGCCGAAATAGCTCGCGGCGTGGTGCAGCAAATCGTAGGCGTAGGCCGGGTTGGCCACGATCTTGGCCTCGGGCACGCCGCGCCGGTAGTACTGCGCCAGAAAGCGGTACGCCGTAGCAGCCAGAGGCGCGCGCTTATCGCGCGCTCCGATTTCGCCGAGCTGATTGACGACCAACTGAAAATAGGCCGCGGCCTGCGCCTCGTCCTTCTTTACGCCCTCGCCAAAAGCCAGGCGCCGGGCCATCTCGAGTTCGGCCGACACGTCGCCATTCCTGGCAGCCGGCGCGAGAACCTGAAGGTTCATGCCAGCGAGCGTATCGGGAAGATTGGCATCTTGCGCCGCAACTGTATACGCGGCGCGCATTTTGGCGTGCGCGGCCTTACGCTCAAGCGATATATGGACCGTGGCGAGCCCCAGCGCCGCCGCTGCAAAGAGCAGGGGAACTGCCACAACCCTAAGTGCCCGGAATGCTCTAGACATTGGCTTCGTCCGCTACTCCTACGCTCGATCCCGGAACGGTGCCGCAGCCGCGAAGCAAGCTTCCGGCTTTCCGCCCACATCTCACGTATGCTCTTGAGGTGTAGTTATTTTTGGGCGAATGCCGGGCATTATGGCGGCAAACGTGTTCGCTTTGTGGCAACTCCAGGTTGCGTTGTATTGTAGCGTCGCAACCGGAGGCTGCCGCCTCCGCTTGCGCCCACGCATCGTACTCAAAAGATCTATGAAGTGCCCGCGCTGTGACCATTTTGTAACACGCCCCGTCTTCTCTCTGCGACCTACAGAACATTCGGCGCACAACAGTACCCTCCGCGAAATGTTCCCGGTTGCAGTTCCAATCGACTGTTTTTTCTGAAAAGAAGCGCCGGAAACACGGTACCAGCGGACACTTCATCGGCTTAAGCCGCTTCTTGCAATTCGTACCGGACGCCTTCCGGATCCCGGTGATAACAATCTGTTTGGCGTTTATGGCCTAAACTGGGCAGAGATGCCTCACTGCGTGGCGTTTGCGCAACAGTGGCGCTGAAACCCGCTACCTGCGGAAAACCGGCGCGAACAGCCGCGTAAAGAAATCGTTGCGTTCCAGGGGCCTAAGCATGGTTCTCGCCTCGGCGACCCAGGCATCCGTGGAGGGGCCGAACACCTTTAGACCTTCGTCGAACTGCTCAGTTGTTACCGGAACCTCGGCCGCCCCTCCCAGTGCCTTGGCCAGCGCTGCGGTGTTGGCCCAGCTCGCAAGCGCGCGCAGGTCTGCGCCGGAATACCCTGCCGACTTGCGGGCAATGCGGTCCACGGCGACTTTATCGTGGCCAGGAACGCCCGAGATCGCGCCCGACAGGATTTTCTTTCTCGCCTCCAGGTCTGGGGGCGGGATGTAAATTGCGCGCTGGAAGCGCCCGGCCCGCAGCAGTGCCGGATCGACGATCCATGGCGCATTCGTGGCCGCGATAACAAGCACACCCCCATTGTCGCGCAGGGTGCTGTCCAGTTCCGAAAGAAAAGCGGATATCAGGGCCGGCGCCGTCTCGCCCGGCGAACAGCCCCGCTTGAACGCCAGTACGTCGAAATCGTCGAAAAAAAGGATCGTTGGCGGTTCGGCCCGGGCCTCGTCGAAAAACACGCGCAAGCGCTTCTCGGCGTCGCCCGCATATTTATCGAGGATTTCCTCGGGATTGACCGATAAAAACCGCGCGTCGCTCTCGCCTGCCGTCGCCCTGGCGATCAGCGTTTTGCCGCAGCCCGGCGGCCCGTATAGCAGGAGGCTGCCCCCCGGTTTCTGGCGGTAGCGCTCGTAAAGGGTCGGCTTGACGTAGGGAAGCACGATCCGGCGCCGGATTTCGTGCTTTACGTCCTCCAGGCCCGCCACGTCGCCGAAGGTGACGGCAGCGTCGTCCAAATCTTCGAGCAGCGTGTCGGGGAGCAGGTCGAGGCGCTCTTGCTGGTTTTTGCTCTTGCTCTGGGCGGAATAGTTCGTAAGCGAAATGATCTTGGCGGGCTGCGAAAAGCCGGTTCCGGGGCGGATGCCCAGAAAGCGCTCCAAGTCGCGGTTACGCATGGCGGGGTCCTGGGCGACGGCCTGGCGGTAGAGCGCAATCGCCTCCGGATCGCGGCCCAGGCCATGCAAAGCGCGGGCGCGCATGGCGCGATCTTCGGGATGCTCGGAACCGCGGGCCAGGCGCTCGGCCAATTCGAAATCCGCGGCATTGAGGCAGAACTGGCAGGCTTGGCGGCGCACCGGCGCAAAGCCGTCGTCGGAAAGCGTCCCCGCCGAAAGCGACCGCAACAGCTCAAGCACCGCGGTGCGGCCCTGCGGCCCCTCGGCCTCGTCGATCACGATCGACAGGAGATCGGTGCTGGCTCGATCCTTATAAACTTCGATGAGCGCTTGCAGCGTCTCGTGGTCCATGCCGGGATTGCCCATCAGTGCCGGTGCAAACCCGGGATTCGTCCTGCTAAGAACCTCGCCATGTTCTCCATCCCGCCGCTTGCGTGCCGCATTACAAAGGCCTGGAACACAAGGCAAGAGACAGCGCGGCCCCGCGTCGGCCAAACCCAATATTTGCCAGCACTTGTGGCCGCAGGGCAACGCCGTGCCGTCGCTTGGCTGCAACCATGGCAGGCGCCAAGTTGCGCGCGGGCCATGCGTGCAATCTTGCCGGCCGCTGGCGGCGATCCAAATCACTTGGATATCAAACCGCCCGAATTTGCACCTCCTATCCATCTTGGGGATGCAAGTATCGATGGGGGGATGGCATGCGGCATGTGAGAGAGATCGTCGCGGCGGCGGCTTTTGGGATTGCACTCGCGCCGGCTTATGGTGCTGACGGAATAAAAGCGGTTGGAATTGCGGCGCGCACCGCGCCCGCGGATATCGTGACCGTAGGATTTCAGCTTGCGGCGGTTGCTTCCCAGTCTGGCCGGCAGCAAAATGGCAGTGAAATTCGCGTCCTCACCAAGGCGTTCGAGGCGAAAGGCATCAAAGTCATAGAAGCGACCGAGACGCAGGATCTGCCTTTTAATACATTAGGCAGCTATGGGGCGCTGTCCTCGGGTTTAAAGCTTGCAAAGCACCTCTCATTACAACTCACCGGCTTTAAGCAGATCGGGGACATTGCCGCTGTTCTGTCCGAAAATGGGATAAGTCAAAATGTTAGCTGCACGTTCGACTCCTCGAAATTCGAAGCGATCCGCGCAGACCTACAGCGTGAAGCGATCGCGAAGGCAATCGCTCAAGCCCAGGACTGGGCTGGCGACGCGGGCGTAAAAACAGGCGGAGTGATCGATCTGTCGGTCGCGCCGGTAAATGGCCTAGTTAATAACCCCATTCTCATTGTGCAGGTTGTGTCACAGGTCCCGGTCTTCTGGAACACGGATCAAAATCTCATCCCTCCGGCGAAAGACGGCGAACCCTTCCTCATCAAATATACCGTTGCGGCAACGGTTGTCCTTGCCGTCAAACCGGAGTAGCGGGCGCTCTTCCGTCATGCGAGGCCCGCGGGTGCGAAGCGCCGCGCGAAGACATATTTATAAAGTTTTTCCAACGCGCCAAGCCAGAACCCCGCCTTGGGAAGGGGCTGTGCGCAACATGCGAAAACGCATAGGCCGGGGTAAGCCAAAGCTTTCGCTTCAAAACGCCTCATGTCCTCACTTCTTGCCTTGCGAAATGCGCGCCGATTTGCTCAAGATGCGAGCATTGGGAGGTCGTGGGCTATGAGCGAAAAAGGGCTTGGCGCGAGCCATTACGCAGACGTTTACGCGAGCTGGAAACGCGACCCGGAGGGGTTCTGGGCCGACGCCGCCCGCGATATCGACTGGTTCGTGCAGCCGAAGCGCGTTTTCGATGCGAGCCAGGGTGTTTACGGCCGCTGGTTCGCCGGCGGGGTGACGAATACCTGCTACAACTGCCTCGACCGGCATGTGGAGCGCGGGCGCGGCATGCAGCCGGCCGTCATCTACGATAGCCCCGTCACCGGCCAGAAGACGATTTACACCTACGAAGAGATGCTGGGCGAGGTCGCGGCGTTCGCCGGCGTGCTCAAGGAGATGGGCATCGAGAAGGGCGACCGCGTCATCGTCTATATGCCGATGATCCCGGAAGCGCTCATAACCATGTTCGCCTGCGCGCGTATCGGCGCGATCCATTCGGTGGTTTTCGGCGGGTTTGCCGCACACGAACTGGCCGTCCGCATCGACGATACGCATCCGAAACTGATCGTCTCGGCGTCCTGCGGCATCGAGCCGAACCGCGTCGTGCACTATAAGCCGCTGCTCGATCATGCCATCGAACTTTCGGCGGCGAAGCCCGAAGCCTGCATCGTCGTGCAGCGCCCGCAGGGGGAATGCACGCTGATCCCGGGGCGCGACTACGATTACGCCTCGCTGATGGCCTCGGCTAAGAGCCGCTCGGTTCACGCGGCTTGCGAGCCCATGGCCGCCACCGATCCGCTCTATATTCTTTACACTTCCGGCACCACGGGCAAGCCGAAGGGCGTCGTCCGCGATACCGGCGGCCACATGGTTGCGCTCAAATGGACGATGCACAAGCATTACGGCATCGCGCCCGGCGAGGTCTTCTGGGCCGCGTCCGACGTGGGCTGGGTGGTTGGCCACTCCTATATCGTCTACGCGCCGCTGCTGCATGGTGCCACCACGATCCTTTACGAAGGCAAGCCCGTGGGCACACCGGACGCGGGCGCGTTCTGGCGCGTGATCTCCGAATACAAGGTCAAGGCGCTATTCACCGCGCCGACCGCGTTCCGCGCCATCAAGAAGGAAGACCCGAACGGCACGCTGCT
>JBKQNN010000004.1:0-4603 GCA_052145975.1 Rhodomicrobium sp.
GGGCTGGGGTGAGGGGGTCTTCGCGAACCAATCAACCGGATTCGGTGTAACGCCATATTAACTTTGCCGCCTCTCCGCCGGCAAGCAGCCACAGCTTGTCCCTGGCTCGAATGGGGGGGGTCCCTCGCGGTGACGGGCGAAACCGCGGAGGACTTGGGAATTCCGGCTGCTGGTATTAAACCTATTTAAACCGGAGATTGCAACTATGCTTGCGCACAAGAACCGGTTGGTGGCTCCGGATGACACGTTCGTACCTATGTTTGTCCATCGTATCCGCGGTTGCGTTGCTTTGCTGGCCGGCGCTGGCGGAGCCCGGCGTCACCCCGGACACGATTACCTTTGGTCAGATTGCGGCTTTTGAAGGCCCTGCCGCTGTGATCGGCAGAACCATCCGCACCGGTATTCTTGCAGCCTTCGAGGAAGCAAATCGGATCGGCGGGGTAAAGGGCCGGAAGCTCATGCTCATTTCGGAAGACGACGGGTATGACCCGGAGAAGTCCATCGAAGCGGCCAACAAGTTGGTGGGCAGCGGCAAAATATTCGCGCTCATAGGTTCGATTGGAACGCCGACCTCGGCTGTGATCGAGCCGATTGCGTCGGAAGCCGGGGTGCCATTCCTAGCTCCCTTTACTGGGGCCCAGTTCCTGCGCGAGCCATTTAACCCAAATGTCGTCAACATCCGCGCTTCGTATTTCCAGGAGACCGAGACGATCGTGGAGCGGCTCACGAAAGATAAAGGTATCAGCCGTATCGCAATTCTTTACCAGAGCGATGCCTTTGGCAGGGCGGGCCTTTTGGGCGTTCAGCTTGCCCTCGGCAAACGGGGCATGAAGCTCGCCGCCGAAGGGACATTCGAAAGAAACACCGTTGCAATCAAATCGGCGCTGCTCACGATCCAAAGGGCGCAGCCTGAGGCAGTCATTCTAATTGGCCCTTACCAAGCCTGTGCTGAGTTCATCAAACTCGCCCAAAACCTAAAATTGAATGTATTATTTGCAGGTGTCTCATTTACCGACGGAAATGCTTTGGCCCGCGAGCTCGGATCTGCCGGCGCCGGGGTGATCGTTACGCAAACCGTTCCCGACCCCGAAGACGGCACGCTTCCCGTCGTTAGCCGCTACCAAGCGGCGCTAAAGGCCGTCGAACCTGCGGCCAAGCCTGGATTTGTATCGCTTGAAGGATATTTGGCTGGATGCCTCGCGATAGCAGCGCTCCAAATGGAGCAAGTAGAACCCGTGCGCCGGCATTTCCTGGACACCATTTTCTCATATTCTTTTGATTTGGAGGGTATTAGTTACACCTTCGGCCCAGGCAACAATCAAGGATCAAACGAGGTTTTTGTTACAGTATTGCAGCCGGATGGGTCGTATGAATTTGTGCAAGATCTTCGTTCAGTTAGCAACTCATGGTAGCTGGGCTGCACATAATGCGTTTTGTTGGTATAACAAACCTTGGCGCGATTGCCGCGGCAGTGCCTTCCCCCGGTGCACGCCAGGCACCGGCTAATAAGCGGCGCGGCAGCATTCAAGGCAAGCTGCTCCTAGGCTTCGCGATCCTTACGAGCTTCGGGTTTCTTGCAACCAGTGTGGCTTCCGTCTCCTTTAGATCGCTGGCAAACAAACTCTATCAGATCGAGAACAAAAGCCTTTCCCCTCTTATGGAGCTACTTTCGATTTCACGGCAGACGGCAGCGTTATCCACGATGCTAACCAATATCGCCCGGGCCGAAACCGGCTCCGAATTGGAAAATGCCATGGCTCTTGCGGTTGAATTCAGGTCGGCTGCAATCGCAAACTTGACGGCTATTCCGGCATCGAGGGAGGGCGCGGGGGAATCAAAATTGCTGAGGTCGCTGATAGAAGATCTTTCCTTCAGTGTTGTCTTGCTCGGGAGTGCGACCGCTGAACGCATCAGTCTACGCTCCGAGAGGCTGTCGCTAACCGCCGGCGCAATAAAAGCCCATCGGAAAATCTACGAAACGCTAGCCCCGATGGCCGACGACGCGAATTTCAACCTAACGATGGCGTTGCGGCAAAATGCACCGGATTCGAGCGCCGAAAGAGATAAGAGCGCGCTGAGGGCGCTTGGCGAAACGGAGCTTCCAATTCTGTTGGCGCTCGCAGACCTGAGGGCCGAAACCAATCTCATTGCCGGAATTCTGGGCGAAGCTTCGCTCGCTACCGAGCGCATTCAGTTCGTACCTTTGCGCGATAGGCTAGTGGCGAGCTCCTATCGCGCGCGTATGGCCTTGAAAGAGCTTTCCGCCTATCCCGATCAGAACGATCTCCGGCCGGCCGTGGAGGACTTGCTCGCCCTTGCCGAAGACAGTCCGATAATAGATGTGCGGGACCGGGAGCTTGCGGCAGACGAAAAAGCTTGGAAATTGATACGCGATAGCCGCGAAAAGCAGGCAAAGCTCGCAAGTGCTGTGGAAACTGCAGCGGAGCATTCCCGCGAAGCCGTTTCTCAATTGGTCTCAGATTCGAATGAGGAGATTGCGATCGGCAATCGTCTTCTCGCCGTACTGTCCGTTTCCAGCATAGCCGTTCTCGTAGGCGCATATCTTTTCATCCACTGGCAGATAACCTTACGTCTGAGCAGACTTCGCAGCGCGATCATAACCGTAGCCGATGGAAATCATACGCTGGCGGTTCCGGTCGATGGAAACGATGAGCTGGCCGACATGGGAGCCGCCGTTGAGACGTTTAAAGCAAATGCAATGAAGCTTAAGGAACTTGAAGCGGAGCGGGCCAAAAACTTCGAACGCGCAAATCAGGCGCTGAAAGCAAAAAGTGAATTTCTTGCAAATATGTCTCATGAATTGCGAACGCCGATGCACGCTATATTAAGCTACGCCAAAATGGGAGTTGAATCAGTAAGTAATATCGAAATTGTTGAACTTGAGACGTATTTCAAAAACATAAGTAAAGCAGGCACTCGTTTGCTTGGCCTCCTAAACAACCTTCTAGACCTCGCCAAGCTAGAATCCGGGAAAATGCGCTTCAATAAATCGCTTGACGATTTTTCCGGCGTTTTAGAGCAAACGTGGCTGGAAATGGATCCGATATTGAAGGAAAAGTCGTTGACCATTATAACGAATAATTCTGCCACCAATACAAAACTGATATTCGATAAACAACGTATGATCCAGGTAATGATCAACCTGTTGGCGAACTCCGCTAAGTTTTCGTCCAAAGGCGGAAGTATCGACGTGTCTATCAGCGATGGCAAACTGCCCAACGGCGCAGAAGCCCTCTGCTGTTCCGTCGCCGATAACGGCACCAGCATTCCCGAGAGCGAACTGGAAACCGTGTTCGATAAGTTCATCCAAAGCACCAAGACCAAAACCGGTGCGGGCGGCACCGGGCTAGGACTCGCGATCTGCCGGGAGATCGTCGAAGCGCACGGTGGGAAGATCTGGGCGGAAAATCGAAAACCTAAAGGCGTTTTGCTCAGTTTCCTGATTGCAAAAAACGCGTGTCAACAAGCGAGCTAAGAAATGGCAGCGAAAACCAAAATACTTGCGGTCGACGACGAGGAATTCAACCTCGACATCATCAGACGCCACATGGTCAGGGCAGGCTACGAAGTCATTCTCGCCGAAGATGGACTCGTTGCCCTTGAAAGGCTTGAGGAAAACCCTGACACCGCGGTGATCGTGCTGGACCGGATGATGCCGGAAATGGACGGCATGGAGTTCCTCAGCCGGATCAAAGTCAACCCGAAATACCAGGATATTCCGGTTATCATGCAGACCGCTGCCGCCGGGAGCGACCAGGTGCTTGAGGGCATTAAAGCGGGCGTCTACTACTACCTCACGAAGCCCTATGACGACGTCCTGCTGCTCGCGATTCTGGAAGCTGCGTTGCGGGACACCCGGGCCAGGAAGGAAATAAAGGAGGAAGTGCGCAGGCAGCGGCACATGCTTGGGCTCATGGAGGAATCCATCTTCCGCTTCCGCACCTTGGACGACGCCAAGGCGTTGGCCTTCTACATTGCTAATTGCTTTCCCGAGCCCGAAAAGGCGGTCTTTGGCCTGAATGAGCTTCTGATCAACGCCGTGGAGCACGGCAATCTCGGCATAAACTATACGGAGAAAACCAAGCTGGTCTTGAGCGGCAGCTGGATGCAGGAAGTGGAACGCAGGCTGGAGATTCCCGAATTCAAGGACAAGATGGGACGGCTTACTTTCAAAGCGACAAAGGAGACGATTACCGTAGCCATCAGGGACCAAGGCGTGGGCTTCGATTGGAGCAAGTATGTCGAGCTCTCGCCCCAGCGCGCCACCGATCCGCACGGCCGGGGCATAGCGGCGTCGCGCATCATGTCCTTCGACAGCGTCGAATATCTTGGGGTTGGCAATGAGGTGCTATGCAAGGTCTTTCTAGACCGGTCAAGCAAGGACGCGGGCGAACATAATTCCCCGTCTAGCGTTTAACCGCGCAAGCGCTTGCCGCAGCCGTGGGAGGATAATGCAATGGCGGCACCGGAGAAGACCCAGACCCGCTGGTCACAGCATGTAACGGAGACGAGCGATGCACTTTCACTGGAGGCCGAAGTTTTCAGGCGCAGCGATCCGGCCGCCATTGCGGAGTCGTTGAAG
>JBKQNN010000005.1:0-13306 GCA_052145975.1 Rhodomicrobium sp.
GCCGCATCAGACTTGCCAAAGACCCGCAATAAGCGAAAATGCAACAAATACAGCCGCTCAAGCCGAGTTCCGCCCATGGTGAACCTGCCCGGAGTCCTGTTCAGCGTTTTCACGCAGCCAGGGTCGAAACCCGGCATTGCGATGTTGAGCACACCTGGGCGGCTAAACCTCCGAAACCGGACCCATCGTTGAGGGCACAAATCTTCCCAGGCGCCCGTGAAACCGCTTCACGAGCACGCACACCTGTGCCCTAAGGTAGGCGCGCGACAAGGGAGAAATCTTCCCCCGTCGAGCCGAAATGCGCGGTCTGAGCATCCCCGCCAGCTCCGCGCGCCACGGCAAGCCCCTTCACCACCCAGCCGTTTTGCTTAAGCTCGGCGAAGAGTTCGGGCACGCGCCGCTCCACATGCGCCGCAAGCTCGGTCACCTCGATCTTGCCGTTGTTGTTCGTATCGCCCTTATGCAGCGCCTCCATCAGCGCGTAAGTGAACACGCCGTGGCCCTTATACCCCTCATAGGCGGACTTGCCCCCGGACGCCGCCGTCAGCACCGGCCGCCCCGTGGCCTCATGCAGCCGCCCCACCGCCGCCTCCGAAACCCGCCCCTCCGTGCGCGATTTCGCATAGCCGCCCGTCAGCGCGCCGGACTCGCACGTGTCGAGCAGGATCACCGCCCTCTTCGCCTTGATGCGCTTGCCAAGCCAATCCTGAATACGCTGCTGGCCGATGGCGCGGACTTTCAGCGCCTCCGGGTTCCCGCCGCCCTGATAGTCCTGCGGGATCAAGTAGTAGTTGCCGCCAAGGGAATAGCCATGTGCCGCGGCGTAAAGCACGAAGGTGTCGCGCGGGCTGATTTCGCTGGCGATCTTTGTGACGGCCTCGTCCAACTTGCCAAGTGTAGCGTACTCATCCAGGGCCAGCGTGATGCGGACTTTGTCATATTGTCCCGCGCCTGCCTTTTCCATCTCGGCGCTGAAAGCCTGGGCATCTGGCACGGACCCGGCGAGCGGCGGGAAGCGCCCATAGTTCCCGCCTCGATCCACATATTTATTGATGCCGATGGCAAGGACGAAAAGCTTCTGCTTCGCTGTGTCCGCCGGGCCATCATAGAAAATTGTTGTTTGCGCGGGCAGCGAGGCGAGCAGATTGCGGCGCTCGTAGGCGATGACCTCGATGCTGTTTTCGCCAGGGTCGAGGGCGAGTTCCTGCGCGACTTCGTAGTCCGGCCTAGGGCCGGCGGGCGCGCTCATTACGCCGGCGGTGACGCCGTTGACGCGCCACTCGATGCGCCCGATGCCCTTGCCGCGATCCGCGATGCGGGCGGCGACGGTGACAAGGTCTGTGCCGGAGCGGCTGCCGGGCTCGTGCGAAGTGATCGCAACGGCAGGCGGCGGCCCGGCATCGAGCACCTTGTCGAGGTTTATGACCTTGGCAGCGCGCGCAACCTCGCCATCGGGATCGCCCGTCAGTGCCGCGCGCACGAGATCGGGATTGAACAGGGACTGGTAAACCTGCCCGATGGTTGTGACCTCCATGCCGCGGGCAATCGCGAGCATATCGGTGTCGCGCCGCGAGGAGGTGAAAAAGCCCCTTGGCGTGATGGCGAGTTGATTGCCATCGCGCGAGCCCAGCAAAGTAATCAAAGGTTCGCCCCGCCGAAGATCCCAAAGGCGGACTGTGCCATCCTGGCTCCCCGATAGCGCGGTCTTGCCGTCAGGCGAAAACGCAACCGATCTGACCCAACCCGAATGCCCCTCGAATTTCCGGATCTCGCGGCCCGTGGCCAGATCCCAGAGCCTTACCGTGTGGTCATAACTCCCCAACAGCGCGGTCTTGCCGTCCGGCGAAAAGGCAACCGAGGAGATCCAGCTCGAATGCCACTCGAATTTCTTGGTCTCGCGGCCGCCGGCCAGATCCCAAAGCCTCGGCGTGTTGTCGGTACTGCTTGACAGCGCGGTCTTGCCATCCGGCGCAATGGCAACCGAAAAGACCTCGCCCGAATGCCCCTGGAATTTTTTGATCTCGCGGCCGCTGGTCAGATCCCAGAGCCGTAGCGTTTTGTCCCCACTACCCGACAGCGCGGTCTTGCCGTCCGGCGAAAATGCAACCGAATTGACGAATTTCGAATGCCCCTCGAATTTTTTGATCTCGCGGCTGGAGGCCAGATCCCAGAGCCTCAGCGTGTTGTCGCCGCTGCCCGACAGCGCGGTCTTACCGTCCGGCGAAAAGGCAACCGAGTAGACTTGGGCCGAATGCCCCTTGAATGTTTCGGTCTCGCGGCCGCTGGCCAGATCCCAGAGCCTCAGCGTCCTGTCCCAACTGCCCGACAGCGCGGTCTTGCCGTCCCGCGAAAAGGCAACCGAGGAGATCAAGCTCGAATGCCCCTCGAATTCCTTGATTTCGCGTCCGCTGACCAGATCCCACAGCCTCAGCGTCTTGTCGTGACCGCCCGAGAGCGCGGTCTTGCCGTCCAGCGCAACGGCAACTGAGTAGACCCCGTCCGAATACCCCTCGAATTTCTTGATCTCGCGGCCGCTGGCCAGCTCCCACAGCCTCAGCGTCTTGTCCTGACCGCCCGAGAGCGCGGTCTTGCCGTCCGGCGCAATGGCAACCGATAAGATCTCGCCCGAATGCCCCTCGAATTTTCTGATCTCGCCGCCGCTGGCCAGATCCCACAGCCTCAGCGTCTTGTCATGACCGCCCGAGAGCGCGGTCTTGCCGTCCGGCGAAAAGGCAACCGAAAAGGCCTCGCCCGAATGCCCCTCGAATTTACCGATCTCGTGGCCGCTGGCCAGATCCCACAGCCGCAGCGTCCTGTCCCAACTGCCCGACAGCGCGGTCTTGCCGTCCGGCGAAAAGGCAACCGAGGAGATCCAGCTCGAATGCCCCTCGAATTTCTTGATCTCGCGGCCGCTGGCCAGATCCCAGAGCCTCAGCGTGTTGGCGTCACTACCCGACAGCGCGGTCTTGCCGTCCGGCGAAAAGGCAACCGAAGTCACGCCACCCGAATCCCCCTGGAATTTTTTGATCTCGCGGCCGCTGGTCAGATCCCACAGCCGCACCGTCTTGTCCTCACCGCCAGACAGCGCGGTCTTGCCGTCCGGCGCAATGGCAACCGAGGAGACCCCGCCCGAATGCCCCTGGAATTTTCCGATCTCGCGGCCGCTGGTCAGATCCCACAGCCGCAGCGTCCTGTCCCAACTGCCCGAGAGCGCGGTCTTGCCGTCCGGCGAAAAGGCAATTGACCGGACCCAGCTTGAATGCCCGCCGAATTTTTTGATCTCGCGGCCGCTGGCCAGATCCCAGAGCCTCAGGGTGGTGTCCCCACTGCCCGAGAGCGCGGTCTTGCCGTCCGGCGAAAAGGCAACCGATGCGACAGAGAACGAATGCCCCAATTGCGGGACGATTTCGACCTTGGGCATTTCCTCCGCCGCCGCAACTACCGCGGCGAAGCCAACCGCCATCTCAACTGCAGCAATCCGCAGCACCGCCCGCCATCGCATCGTCTTCGTGCCCCAACATTGTCCTACAATCAAACCACCAGGTAACAGCATGCCTGAACGTTGCGGGAGCAGCAACGGCAGCTTACCCCTCAAAAGTAGCCACTCTCCGAAATAGGCTCGGTGGCCGGCTTTCGGCCTTGTGCAGCAAAATTCAGCCCACCGGCCGTTACCGGCTCGATGGCCTCTAACGGCCATGCGTTGGGGAGCTAAGAAACTCTGCTTAGCTTTCGGGATGACGATGCTTCCATCAAATCCGATCGCGCCTTAGGCGTCGGCAAGGCTATGCGTTTGCTTGCATTGTTATCGTTCGCCGCGAGCGCGGTCACGGAGCTGAGAAACGCAGCATCCGCAGCAACATCCGGAGCCGGCACCATATCGCTGCCGTGCCGCTGGGGCGCCGGGCCTGGGCGGGATCCCATGGATAGCGGCGGCGCTGATGGATTGGGCGCGGCAAGAGCGCGGTACGGTCCGCGTTTTCCGCACCCGGTGCCAGGCGATGAACCCGCACATAGAGTTCATCGATGAGCGGACCGCCGTTCGCGCCGGCCGCAATCTCGTTCCACGATACCGGCGCGCCGATTGCCGCCCGGAAGGAGGCGCCGATTTGGTGACGAAACTCCAAGACGAGCAGCGAGAGCCGGAGCGACAGGCTGTACCGGCTGACGAAATGGAAAAAGGGCGAGTTCTGCCCCTCGAAATAGACCGGCAGAACCGTGGCGCCGGACTGCTGAATGAGGCGGACGGTAAACAGCTTCCACGGCAGCTCTTCCGCTTTGCCGAAAGGGTTTTCCGCCGTTGCCACGCCGCCAGCGGGAAAAATAACGAGGGTGACGCCCTCTTTAAGGAGCCGCCGAGCCTCGTTACGCGTCTTGAGATTGGTCGCGAGCGCCTCTTTCGTCTCGTTGAAATCGACCGGCAGCCCAAGCGCTTCGAGCTCCGGCAAACGCATGAAATCGGCGTTGAGCAGGCAGCGGTAGGGCCTCCCGATGCGCTCGGCGATGGACAGCATGCCGATACCGTCGGCGATACCGAAGGGATGATTGGCAATGACGATGAGCGGGCCGTCCGGCAGGCGGGCGTCCCAATCTGCCGGTGCGTCGATCTCGAACCGCGTCCCGATCATGTCGAGCGCGTCGCGCCACATGCGCGGGCCTCCGGCACTTTCGGCGCGCCAGCGGTGATAGATCTTCAGCAGCCTGCGGCGGCCGGAAAGGTTCTCGATGCTGCGGATCAGCCAGCGCCGGATGGGCGGGGTGCTTTCCGTTGCGTAACTCAGTTCGTGGGAGGTCATACGGAGTTGCGAATCCCGCTAGAATGGTGTTGCCTACGGCTGCACCCGCCGATGCTGAGGTGCGTCAGGTGCTTCTGAGGCTCCACCATTAGCAACGCCAGAGAAACTTGGCCATGCACAATTCGTTTGCGTAGCCGGGTTGCAGAAAACTACATGCTATCATGGGGTGGCGCCGCGTCTTAAGGCAAGGTTAAGCCGCGTAGGCAGCGCCGTTTGGTTAATGCGCGGATGGTAAATGCCCACCCGGCATAATTTCGGCCGCCGTCTTTCTGCGAATCTTTTCCCGCTTTAGGTCGATTTCTGCGACTCCAAAACCCCTTTTAAAGTAGGGGCAGATTTAATGTTTACCATAGAACGGTGCATTTTTGCGCAGGCGCGGTTCGCGCCGGCTGGCTTTATTCCCGTAATATCAATGGCTTTCCCAGCGTTAAAGTTTCAGGAGGGACTCTTGGCTATAATGGCCGCCGTAAATGAAGAAAGCAGCAATTGTGTAAAATAGCCGCGAAAACGGAAAGAACTGGGTTAACGGCGATTTAATGCGCGGGCAGGCGATAAAACGGCCGGTCTTTACCCGGATGCGCGCAGGCGTCCGCGGACTTGATGCCTCATGCCAACTTTTGCCGCCATGCGGGGGCGTTGCAATGAGCGGAAAAGTGGGCCAATTAACGGGAGGGGAGCGGAAACGTGCAGGCCGCCTTCCAGGGAAGCTGGAACGGGGTTGTTCCAGCGTACGGCGTAACGTGGGGGCTTAAGCGATGGACAAACCGGCAGACGCCCAGTGGGAGGCGCCGATTATCCTTCCGCCCAATCTACCTGGGCGGATAGAGCTGAACGACGAGCTGCACGCGCGGCCGCCAGAGGCGTTGGTGCCGCCATGCTCGATTTCATTTCTGGCACTGTGTGTGAGCGATGCCGAAAAGGCGGAAGCATGGGCGCACCTTTGCGATCTCGCCAAGCGGTTCAACGTGACGCCGCCAGCCGAAGGGGCAAACCACTTTAGCGCTCCCTTTGGCCCGTTTCGGCTGAAATGGGAGCGCCACAGCGAATATATCCGCTACAAATTCATTGTGGCGGGAAGCTTTTCCTTCGACGAGCCGGCAATAGGCAAAG
This sequence comes from Rhodomicrobium sp., assembly GCA_052145975.1. GTDB lineage: Bacteria > Pseudomonadota > Alphaproteobacteria > Rhizobiales > Rhodomicrobiaceae > Rhodomicrobium. Next base: position 5,904 of record JBKQNN010000005.1, read on the forward strand.
TGCCGAAGGACTGGCTTGAGGGCCTCCCGGGGCAAACGCTGGTCGCAAGGAACGTGTTGTTTACAAGCGGAGAACTGGCTGCGCCGGATCCCGACAAAATTTCGGAACAGTATTTCGGCGGCAACTCGATCGCCGGGTCTATGGTGGCAGGCGGAAACGCGCGGGCGTACACGGACATGCGGGTACATCCCGACGGCTTCGGGCGCCTGCTTGTTGAGAACCTATCGCTCACGCCAAGGCAAGCGGGGCGCACGATCCAGCGGATGGTCGAGATCGATACCTACCGGATGCTGGCGCTCATGGCGCTGCCCCTCGCGCGGGACTTGGCGCCGTTTTTAGCCGAGTGCGAGCGCGAGCTGGTTGAGATAACGTCTTCGATGGTGAACATTGGTATGGCCGGGGAGCCAGCCCTCCTCGAACGCTTGATGAAGCTTGAAGCGGCTATCGAAAGCCAGGACTCCAAAAGCCATTTCCGGTTCAGCGCCGCCGCTGCCTATTATGAACTTGTTCAGCGCCGTATTAGCGAACTTCGGGAGCAGCGGATAGAGGGGCTTCAGCTTTTTGAGGAGTTCATGGAGCGCCGCCTTGCGCCCGCGATGAACACGTGCACTGCAACGGCGGCAACGCTCAAGGCGCTGTCGTCGCGGGTCGCCAGCGTCACGCAACTGCTCTCCACCAAGGTGAATATCGCCCTTGAACAGCAAAACCAGGACGTGCTGGCCACGATGAACCGCCGCGCCGGGCTGCAGCTTCGCTTGCAGCAAACCGTCGAGGGGCTTTCCGTCGCTGCCATAACCTACTACATCGCCGGTCTCGTGGGTTATGCAGCAAAGGGGGTGAAAGCGGCGGGCGTGCATGTCGATCCGGATTTGGTTATAGGCATTAGCATCCCCATCATAGCAGCCATCGTAGGCTACGGAATTCACCGTTTCCACGCTTCCGTTGCGAAACATTGAGCGCGCTGGCAGGCTTCGCCATCGGGTGTCACCCGATGGCGGAAGGAGAATGGGGCCGCAGGTGCCACCCAAGGGCGCCTGCTAGCTCTTGAGCTGCGACATGAGCGCGGTCATGCCCTGGATGAAATCCTGCCGCGAGACGGCTCCGGTGTTGTTCGGGTCTAGCGCGGAGAACGTGGCGCTGGCCCCGAGTTGTTTGAAGCCGCTGCTTGGGCTGCCGCTATTGAATGCGGCGGTGAATTGGGCCTTGGTGATGACGCCGGAACCGGGCGTGGTGGCGCCAGCAAATACGCTCGACATTTTCTGTCCTGGCGAGGCATTAGCGCTCGCACCCGACATGGCCTGGGGTAAATGGCTGCCTTGGATGCCTGAAATGGGAGCCGTCAAGAGGGTATCCTTTCCGAGTGTGCTGTGACGAAATGACGCGCACAGGTTGCACGGCGCGGCTTATGCGAGGCTTGCAACCCGGCAGGGCATCGGGTGGTGGAAACGACGCGGCGCAGCGCGTGCAAGCGCCCTCACCAGCGGACGGCCGGGTTTCGGCGCTGGCACAGCTTGATTTTTCACATATTCCGCAGTGGGTATTGCAGCCGGCTTATGACACCGTTTGGGGCGGGCCATGCGCTTTTCCGCAGCCGCCGTATGCGCAGAGATCGGCGCCGCGGTCCAGCGTCAGCGGCAAAAGAGGCGCCGGCGGGCCTCGAAACATAGCGCCCGCGCGGCTTTTCTCTACAGCTTAGGCGGTGCGGATGTTGTCCGCGGAAGACTTGCCGGTGCGGCTGTCGGCGACGATGTCGAAAGTGACCTTCTGCCCCTCGTTAAGATTATAGAGCCCTGCGCGTTCCACCGCGCTGATATGAACGAAAACATCTTTGTCGCCGCCATCGGGCTGAATAAAGCCGAAGCCTTTTTGACTGTTAAACCACTTTACGGTTCCCGTGTTCATGGGATTTTCCTTTACACGCGTTTGGATTCAAGCCGCGCCAAAACGAAGCTTGCGAAGTCGAGATTTTTTGGGAGAGGTCGTCAGTCAGGCGCGCAATCTGCGGCGAGGCCAAGTCGTTCGGCCGAAACTCGATCTGTTGTAAATGGCCCTCCTGCCCACACTTCGCAAGGCCATTACGAAACGCGCATCAACCAAAGCACCTTCGCTCGCAATGATAGTGCAGCGCTTTGTGTTAGCCGGAAAGGCCTCCGGCGAGCGAGGGGATGGCGAGCGGGCTGAAGCCGTAATGCTTGAGCCAGCGCAGGTCGCCCGAGAAGAACGCGCGCAGATCGGGCATGCCGTATTTCAGCATGGCGATGCGGTCTATACCTAAGCCGAAGGCGAAGCCCTGCCATTCCTCGGGGTCGATGCCGCAGGCTTTGAGCACGTTCGGGTGCACCATGCCGCAGCCCAGGATTTCCAGCCAATCGCTGCCTTCGCCGATCTTCAGCTCCGCGCCCGAGCGGTCGCACTGGATATCCACCTCGGCGCTGGGCTCGGTGAACGGGAAATGCGACATGCGGAAGCGCATCGTGACGTGATCGACCTCGAAGAACGCCTTGCAGAACTCCTCCAGCACCCATTTCAGGTGGCCCATATGGATATCGTGGCCGATGACGAGGCCCTCGACCTGATGGAACATGGGCGTGTGCGTCTGGTCGCTGTCCATGCGGTAGACGCGGCCCGGCGCGATGATGCGGATCGGCGGTTTTTGCGCAAGCATGGTGCGCACCTGGACTGGCGAGGTGTGCGTGCGCAGCAAGAGCCGCTCGCCGTTTTCCTTGGGCGCGAAAAAGAAAGTGTCGTGCGCCTCGCGGGCGGGATGGCCAACGGGGAAGTTCAGCTTCGTGAAATTATAGTCGTCCGTCTCGATATCCGGGCCCTCGGCGATCGAGAAGCCCATATCGGCGAAAATGAACATCAGCTCTTCCCAGACGCGGCTGATTGGGTGGATGCGGCCTTCGGCGGCTGGGTTGGGCCGGACGGGCAGCGTGATGTCGACGCGATCGGTGGCGAGCTTTTCGGCGAGGGCTGCGGTTTCAAGCGCGGCCTTGCGGACTTCCAGCGCGGCGGTAACCTGGTCCTTGACTGCGTTGATGGCGGCGCCGAAGCCTTTGCGTGCCTCTGGCGGCATGCTGCCAAGCTGCTTCAGGAGTTCGGAGATTTCGCCCTTTTTGCCGAGTGCGGAGACGCGGATGGCGTCCAGCGCGGCCAGATCGGCAGCCGCCTCCACGCCCTTGAGCAGGCGCTTCGCAAGCGCATCGAGATCGTTGGATTTATCGGCAACGGCGTCCATCGGCGTTCTCAAAGCAGGCAGTTTGGCATGGCCTGCCACTTTTGCTGGAAAGGGTCAAGGGGCAGATGACGCTTGTAAAACCTGAAGGTCACGCCCCTCACTCCCGCCCTCTCCCCATGAGAGAGGAAGTCCGCTCGCAACCGTTGACAGGGCGTCCCCTCTCCCCCGTCCGCATTCGCAAGCGAATGCGGACGCTCTAAGCTGCAAGCTCGCCAAGGCGAACTTGCCGAGAGGGACAGGGTGAGGGCGTGACCTCAGTATCGCTAGTTCAACCTGTGGCCTTCGGAGGGGTGCATCGCACCCTCCTTCTCCGAAATCAGCCTGAGCACATAGGCAATCTCGTCTCGGGCTTCCCGCGTCGCCGGCCGGTCTTCGGGCGGGATTTCCTCGGCGATCCGGAGAAGAATATTCGCCAGGGCAAGCAATTCGGGAACCGTGAGTTCGGCCAGTCTCATGCAGTACGCAGCTCCGCCGGCAGCGCGTCGCGGGCCTTGCCGGCGAGCGCCGCGAAGCCGCCCGGATCGGTGATAGCCAGATCGGACAGCACCTTGCGGTCGATCAGGATGCCTGCCTTGTTGAGGCCGTCGATAAAGCGGCCATAGGTCAGCCCGTGCTCGCGGACAGCAGCGTTGATCCGCTGAATCCAGAGCGAGCGGAAATTGCGCTTCTTCGTGCGCCGGTCGCGATAGGCGTATTGGCCCGCCTTCTCGACGGCCTGGCGGGCGATGCGGATGGTGTTTTTGCGGCGGCCGTAATAGCCTTTTGCCTGCTGCAGAACGGCCTTATGACGGGCGTGACCGGTGACGCCCCGCTTCACACGTGACATGTTTATTAATCTCCAAGCTCAAGCGTTACAATCTTGCTGCGATCAGTCAAGCCCATAGGGCGAAAACTTCTTGATGATCGCCGCGTCGCCGGGCTCCAGCACCGTCCCGCCGCGGGCACTGCGGATGAACTTCGGGGTCCGCTTGATCATACCGTGGCGCTTGCCGGCCTGGCCGGCCACGACCTTGCCGGTGCCGGTAATCTTGAAGCGTTTTTTCACGCCGCTCTTGGTTTTCATTTTGGGCATTTTGCTTCCTTTCGTGTCTGATCTCGCTCGCGAACGGCAAAGCTCCAACTTAAAAGTTGCTGCCTGCCATCGCTTTCATGGGAGAAGCTTTGAAGCCGCCACGGCATGCCCTTTACGCCGGGCGGCTCAGCGCGCGCACAATAATCCGGGCTTTCGAAATGCGCAACCGTTTCGCTTCGCGGTCCGGCCAGCGACGTCATCCCGTGCGCGCTACTGCATGAACCGGAATGGGTATTAGTCGGACTTCAAGCCGAGCTTTTCGGCAATCCCGGCGAAGGCGGCGTACTCCGCCGTGAGGCGCGCCGCGGTTTGAGCCGAGCCTTGCCCGAGCGGTCTTTCGCCTTGCTCCGCGTAGAAAGCGCGCATGGCCGGCGCGGTCATCGCTTCGCGCACCGCCGCTTCGAGTCTTGCTATCTTTTCCGCCGGCAGGCCCTTCGGCGCGATTATCATGCGCCAAAGCGCCGCCTCGTTTCCTGGCGCCCCGATCTCAGCGACGGTCGATGCATCGGGGAGAAATTCAGGCTTTCGGCTGCTCATGACAATAAGGCATTTGGCCTCGCCGCTTTTTATGTACGGTCTGATGGCCGGTGCGGTCCCGACATAGAAATCGACGTTGCCCGCGGTGAAATACCGGGCGGCCTCCGAAGCTCCGTTGAAGCTTTCGCTTCTGACGAGGAGGCCCAGGGCGTTAAACAATCGCTCCGCCGCAAAGTAGCCGCTGCCGCCTTTGCCTTCGTTGCCGTAGGTGTACCGGAATGGCTCCTGCCGCAACAGAGCAACCAGCTCCGGACCGGTTGAAGCGGGAAAGTCCCTATACGCGCAGATGAGGTAGTCCGACTCGAACGTCGAGACGACGGGGGTGAAGCTCGACAGCGAATAGGGGAGCTGGCGGACGTGCGGCGATGCGGTGAGCGGCCCGTTCCACACCGCGCCCAGAGTGTAACCGTCGGGGCTTGCGTTCGCGAGTTCGGCGAGGCCCTCGGAGCCGCTGTTGGCCGGCCGGTTTTCGATTTCGATTTTTTGACCGAGAAGCGGCTCCAACGCGCTGGCGAGAACGCGGAAAGAGAGATCTGCGCCGCCCCCCATGGATGACGGAATTATGAACTTTATGGGCCGCGACGGATAATCGCCAGCGTCAGCCTTCGCGAGCCCGGCGGAAAGTGTCGATAGGCTCAAGGCTAGAAGGAGAAAGCAAAAAAAATGCATACGCTCGCCTTTATCGTTGTTTGCCAAACTTCACCTGAGCGCGCAGCGGGACCATAGCATGGCTCACGGCGGCATTGAAGCGCACAAAGCGGGATAGACAATGCCGCTTCTGGCGCTTTAGGGTCGAATGTGCCCAGAAGTCGAATGTGCCCAGAACAGGGAAAGCAATCGTGTTCAAACCGGAAAGACCCCATTTCCGCGCAACCTTATCGGCGCACAAGCCCGTGTACAGCGCCTGGCTCAGCCTTGGCTCGCCGCTCGCCGTCGAGATTGCCGCGGACGCAGGCTGGCATGCCGTCATGATCGATCAGCAGCACGGCGCGGGCGGGCACGCCGAACTGAGTGCGTGTCTCACGGCGGCAAAAGCGGCCGGCGTCCCGGCCATGGTGCGGGTCGCGGAGTTGGATTTCGGGCTGATCGGGCGCGCGCTCGATGCCGGTGCGCAAGGCATCATGGTGCCGATGCTGGGGACGGCGGAAGACGCCGCCCGGCTTGTGAGCGCGGTCAAATATCCGCCGCGCGGCCGCCGGAGCATCGGGCCGTACCGCGCGAAATTCATGATCGAGGGCGACTATTTCGCCGCGGCCAACGGCTGGACCGTCGCCTGCGGCCAGATCGAGACCGCAGAGGCGGTAGAAAACATCGAGGCTATCTGCGCCACGGAGGGGCTCGACATGATCTGCGTCGGCCCGAACGACCTCGCCATTTCGCTGTCGCGCGGCCAGGAGCGGGACATAAGTTCGCCCAAGATGCTGGAGGCCATCGAGCGGGTGAGGGCGGCCGCGGCGGCGCGCGGCGTCATCACGGGCATCTTCGCCAACGATCGGGATTTCGCCCAGCAGATGGCCCAAAACGGCTGGCAGGTGATCTCAATCGGCACCGACACGGGATGGCTGGCGAGCATGGCGGGCCAAATGCTGCCCGGATAATACCGGATCCGCTCGATTGCTTCCCTCTCGCTGCAGCAAAAAAGACCCCCTCACGCCGATAAGTTTTTTAGCAATTTGTTAGCCATGTCCGATAGGGTGGGGTCTCCAAATCTTGCGTTTTCCGGCAGTTGAGCGCAGCGCCACGCGTTTACCTTCTGGCGCGGGCGCCGCTCACCGGAACCTACCCAGTCCCGCGCTGCACGATCCCGCCGCGAGCCTCCCGCCAGCCGCCCAGGCCCCGCTCCAAACCCTGCAAATAACGCCATTCGACGCCTCCCGGCCGCGTCCGCGCCTTCCCATGGCTCTATCGTGGACCATAGCTCCTTACCGATGCGCTAACGCCGCGCAGCGCCATCGCAGCAAACTCAATTGTCATGGCCCGGCTTGACCGGGCCATCCAGGAAAAACCCAACGCGCTCAATGCATTAGTGGATGGCCGGGTCAAGCCCGGCCATGACAGCAGGGGGTGCGCTCATTTTTTCACACGCTCCTGCTAAGGAATGGCGTTGCGAAAACGCGGCAAGCGCCTGGAGGAAGACTCGAAGCGGCGGAGCCCAGGTATAGTTCGCAAGAGCATGCTTTCTATTTGCCGGGCGCGGCTCCCGCACACCTTTGGAGCCGGCGGCCGGCAGCATATCCTTGCAAATAGTCTTCCGTGCATACTGCGGTGCTCGCATTTTTTAAATACAAGCAAACCAATATCTTCTGCCAACACACCGCCGCGAGCTTGACTTTCTTCCTCCTCCGGCGCGCTGCGAAGAAAAAGTGATTCCGGCAGTGTATAAGCGCAACACGGACGAATAACTCATTGAAATTACGCTATTAACCGTGGATTGCTGTTAACTAATGGTGCAACTGGAGGTTTAGATTCGTGGTTAACGCGCGCAATAATCTAATATTAACGGGCACTAGTGTCCCAGTGTTAATCGAACAGATTCAATTGGTTAGAGGCGTCCAG
>JBKQNN010000006.1:0-11603 GCA_052145975.1 Rhodomicrobium sp.
TAGACCATCGGCAGCACGAACAGCGTGAAGATCGTCCCGACCGTCAGCCCGCAGACGATAACGAGGCCGATGCTGAACCGGCTCGCGGCGCCGGCTCCTGTGGCGAGCACCATGGGAATGAGCCCCACGACCATGGCGGCGGTCGTCATGAGAATGGGGCGCAGGCGCACGGCCGCCGCGCGCACAATCGCGTGCCTGCGGTCCAGATTCTCGTGGCGCTGCAGCTCCTTGGCGAACTCCACCATCAAGATGCCGTGCTTCGAGATAAGCCCGATGAGGGTCACGAGCCCGACCTGCGAATAGATGTTGACGGTCGCGATGCCCATGAACAGCGGCAGGAGCGCGCCGCAGATCGACATGGGCACGCTCACCAGGATCACGAGCGGGTCGCGCAGGCTCTCGAACTGCGCCGCCAACACCAGGAAGATCACGATCAGCGCGAACAGGAAGGTGTAAACGAGCTTGTTGCCTTCCTCGACATATTGCCGAGAGTCCCCGAGATAAGCGTGGGTGAAATTCTCCGGGAAAAGCTCCTGCGCCTGCTGCTCCAGGAAGCCGACCGCCTGGCCGACGGTGACGCCCGGCCAAGGCACCGCCTGGAAGGTTGCGGAATTGAGCTGATTATATTGCGTCAGCGCATTCGGGTCGGTCGCGGTGGTCACGTTGACGAGGGTCGAAAGCGGCACCTCGGTCCCGCTTGCCGTCTGCACATAGTAGTTGACCAGTGTATCCGGCGTCAGCCGGTCCACGCGCGGCACCTGCGGAATGACTTCGTAGGACCGCCCTTGCAGGTCGAAGCGGTTTACATAGTTGCCGCCAACCATGAGCGCCAGCGTGTTGCCGATGTTCTCCATCGTGACGCCAAGCTCGTTCGCCTTGGACCGGTTGACCTCGACCTTCACCGTGGGGTTGTTGAAGGCGAGGTCGCTGTCCACGACGAGGAACAGCCCGCTCTTGCGCGCGGCGGCTTTCAGCTTGTCCACCACGTTGTAGATGATGCTGTAACCGTCGGTCGAATAGACAACCATCTGCACCGGCAGGCCGCCAGTCGAGCCAGGCAACGGCGGCGGCGAAAATGCGAACACTTGTAGGCCAGGCACCTTGGAAAGCCGTTCTTGCAGCTGCGGCTGGATCTTCTGTGCCGTATTCGTGCGCTCGTTCCAAGGCTTCAACCGGGAACCGACGAAGCCTTGATTGACCACCGGCCGTCCGAAAATAATGAAAGTTCCATCGGCGTCGGGAACGGTGAGCGCGTCCTCAAGCTGCTTTCTGTACGCCTCCATATAGTCGAGATTGGCGTATTGCGGGGCTTTGGAGAGACCCAAAACGATGCCCTGGTCCTCCGGCGGGGCCAGTTCCTTGGTGGCATTGGAGTAAAGGAAGAACAGGCTAGCGATGACGCCTAAGGCAACGATCGCTGTCGCCGGCCGGTAATCCAGGCTCGATGCAAGCCGGCGCTCATACCAACGCTCCACGGCAGTGAAGGCGTTTGTGACCGCCTGCGCAAACGGGGAATGGAGCACCTGTTGCGACAACAGCGCCGAGGACATGACAGGCGATAGAGTCAAGGCTACGACGCCCGACACGATCACGGCGCTTGCCAGCGTAAAGGCGAACTCTTTGAAGAGGATCCCGGTAACGCCGCCGAGCAGCCCGATTGGCGCATAGACCGCGGCCAAGGTGATGGTCATGGCGATGACGGGGCCGGCAATCTCGCGCGCCCCGATCAGCGCCGCCTGGATCGGCGATTTCCCTTCCTCGATATGCCGGAAGACGTTTTCGACCACCACGATGGCGTCGTCGACCACGAGGCCGATGGCCAGCACCATCGCCAGCAGTGTCAAGAGGTTGATGCTAAAGCCCGCCGCGTACATCAGCGTGCCCGCCCCGATCAGCGACAGCGGGATCGTCACGATCGGGATCAGCACCGTGCGCATCGAGCCCAGGAACAGGAAGATCACCACGATCACGACGCCGACGGCCATGCCAAGGGTCCAGATCACGTCGTCGATGGAGGCTTGGATGAACCTGCTGGCGTCGTAAGCGATGCTCATCTTGAGCGTTGGCGGCAGCGTGTTCCGTATGGTCTCAAGCTTCTTGCGCACCCCGGCCACCATCGTCAGCGGGTTGCCGCTCGGCGTCGGCTGCACGCCAATGAAGACCGCGTTCTGGCCATCCATGGAAACGGCGGCGTCGAAACTTTGCGCATCGAGCGAGATGGTCGCGATGTCTTTCAGCCGGATCAGCGCACCCTCACTGGCCTTCACCACCATCTCGCGGAACTGGTCGACACTTTGCAGGTCCGTATTGGCGGTGATGTTCGCAATGGTGAAGTAGCCCTTCTGCTGGCCTGGCGCGGTCTGGAAGTTGTTGGCACGGATGGCCTGCGATACGTCCGTCGCGCTAATGCCGCGCGCGGCCATGCGGGCAGGGTCGAGCCAGACGCGCATCGCAAAGGTCTGTCCGCCGATTATGTCAGCGGAGGCAACGCCGTCGACGGTGGCGAGAATAGGTTGCACGACGCGCGTGAGGTAATCGGAGATTGCGGGGAGCTCGAGCGAGGGGCTCGCAAATCCGATATACATGATCGCGGTCGTCTGCCCGGTGCTCTTGGTGATGACCGGATCGTTCGCGCCCTGCGGCATTAGGTAGCGCACCTGCTGCACCTTGGACATAATCTCGGTGACGGCGGCGTCCGGATCGAAATTCAGCCGGATGTAGGCTTGGATCGTGCTGGACCCCAGCACCGACGTGGAGGTGATGTAGTCGATGCCGTCCGCTGTCGCGATCGCCTGCTGCAACGGCGTCGTGATAAAGCCCTGCATCAGGTCGGCCGTGGCTCCCGGATAGACCGTGCTCACGGTGACAACCGTGTTCGTAAGGAGCGGGAACTGCCTCACGGGCAGTGTCGTGAGCGAGCGCATGCCCACGAGCAGGATCAGCGCACTGATCACAAAAGCCAGCACTGGCCTACGGATGAATATATCGGTGAAACGCATCTGACGGTTTCCGGTTGAACGCTTCCTCGCCCGTCATCCCGGAAAACGCTTCAGCGTTTATCCGGGATCGTAACGGACGCCGGCGTTTGTGACGGTCCCGGATACCGCCTTTGGCGGTTCCGGGACGACGCGAGGCGAACGGGTTCCGCTAGATCCGGTATGAGCCGGTCTAGCGGTTACGGAAGGGCGACTTGGGCTGGCGGAACCAGCGCGGTCGTGTCGGTGGGCGTCACGAGAGCCCCGGTTTGCAGCTTCGTCTGGCCGGAGGCGACCACGGTCTCGCCGCCATTCAGACCCTTGGCGATCTCAACCCGGTTGCCGAAATAAAGGCCCGGTGTCACAGGCTCGCGCCGCAGTTTGAAGATTTTATCGCTGGGGTTCCCCTCGGGCTCAAGCACCAGCACGCTCGAGCCGTAAAGCGTCGCGTCGAGCGCCGTGACCGGGATCGTCACCGCATCCTCCTTCGGGGGCAGCACGACCGAAACGTCCGCGAACATACCGGGCCTCAGCGTTTCACCCGGGTTTGCGAGCGTTGCCCGGATGCTGAGCGTGCGCGTGGTCTCGCTTACCCGCGGCTCAATGGCGGCGATTTTGGCCTTGAACGTTTTGCCCGGAACCGCATCGACGGCGATATCGGTCTCTTGATTAATCGCGAGCTTCGAGGCGGTTTGCTCCGGGAGCCTGAAATCGGCGTTGAGCGTGCCAAGATCGATGAGGCCGACGATGTTCGTGCCCGGGCCGATATATTGCCCGAGGTTGATCTGGCGGATGCCGAGCACGCCGTCGAATGGCGCCTGGATCAGCTTCTGGCCGATAATCGCCTGCGTCCTTTGGATCTGCGCCTTGGCCTGATCCAGGACGGAGCGGTTTTGATCCACGGTCTGCCGCGCGGCGAAATCGCTCTTGAGCAGCGTCATGGTCCGCTCCATATTCGCCTCGGCAAGCGCCGCCTGGGCCTGATAGTTCGCCAGGTCCGCGCGTTCCGGCGCGTCGTCAAGCTGCACCAGCTTGTCACCTTTTTTCACCCGCTGCCCGGACACGAAATAGATTTCGCGCACCTGCCCCGCGATCTGCGTCGTCACATTCACCTGCTGATCGGCGGTCAGCGTGCCGATTGCGGAGAGCGACTGCGGAACGCCGGAACGCTTGGCAACCGCGACCTCCACCGGAGCAGGCGGCGGCCTGTGGGAGGCGAAATAGCTCTTGATCGCCGCGCCCTTGAAGCCGGCGAACCAATACAATCCATATCCAGCAGCGCCCACGAAAAGCAATGCCAGCAAGACCCTTAAACTCACCGCTTTCATCCATCCAAGGTTAGGAGAGGCCCGACCATAGCCGCCAGTCCCGCTCGACGCCAGCGTTACTTTGTAAAGTTGCGTAAAGACCCGTGGTTCATAGCCGTGCCTCCGGAGCTATACCATCGCGCGGGAAACCGGCCCCGCCGTCATTGCGAGCGAAGCGAAGCAATCCATGATTTATACCGCCGGGCTTAATTGTTGACCGCTCCAGCGTCGTCCCCGCGAAGGCGGGGACCCACCTTTCCGCAGGCTAGTGTATTGTTTACACATGGATTCCCGCCTTCGCGGGAATGACGCTACAGGGGTCGAAACTTGTGGCGGTATTAGTCACTGGTGCCGCTCTGGATCGCCACGGCGGCTAATGCCGCCTCGCGATGACGCTTGTGCGCGATTAACTGGGCGATGCCCTACCCTTCCGCGCCTTCCGGGGCGGGCGCGGCGGTGGCGGGTGAAAGCAATTCGGAATAGAGCGTCTGTGCCTCGCTTGCCGGCGCCCGCCGCTCGCCGAGCCCCCGGACCTCGATCACGCGAACCCGGCCATCGAGAGTGGCGGTCAACACGTCGCCGCATTTCACCGCGGCCGATGCCTTGGTGACGCGCTGGCGGTTCACCCGGATGCAGCCAGCCTCGATCAGCTTCGCGGCAAGGCTACGCGATTTGACGATGCGTGCATACCACAGCCACTTATCGAGGCGCTGCTCTTCCGGTGAATTCAAACGGTCTCGTCCTGTGTCTGCCTTTGCTTTTCCAACTGCTCCTTAAGCTGGCTTAGCGCGGCGAAGGGAGAATCGGGATCGACGGCGGCCGAGGATTTCTTAGGCGCCGCAGTCGCGGCGAACGGCTGCTTGCCCTGATGGCGCGGGGGGCGCGAATCCCGGCCTCGGCCGCCGCCTTGTTCGCCAGGGCGGTCATGGCGCTGCTGCTGCTGCGGCCCGCGCGCTTGCTGCGCGCCGCCGCCGCCGTGCCGCTGCTGCGTACCTTCTGCCTTAGCCGCAGCGGTTGCCTCCGGCTGCACTCCCTGCTGCACTCCCGGCTGCGGAGGCCGGCCTTGGCGCTCAGCGCCGGCACGCTGATGCCGGCCGTGATCGCGGTTATGGCCGCCGCCGTGCCGCTGCTCGCGATTGCCGCCTTGAGCGTGATCTTTCTGGCCGTCCTGCTGCGCTTGCGGAGGCGCGGCATTGGTGCCCTCCCGCGGCGGGCGCTGACGGTCCTGGTTCGGCCGGTGGCTGTGTTCGCGTCCATCGCCGGCCCCTTGTTGCGGACGGCGGTGATGCGGCCGTCCGCCGGCGGCACCTTCCGCCCGCTCGAACTTGGGCTTTGGCCTGCGGAAGCGCCAGATTTCTTCGAATTCGGGTTCGGCGCTTTCACTCTTTCCGGCTTCGGCTTGAACCGCTGCTGCCTCTTCATCCGCCGCTGCCGGCTGCGGCTCTGCGGGAGACTCCGCGGCTGACGCAACGGCTTGGCTTTCGCCGCCGGCATCCTGCGCTTCCGCACCCGCTGGCGCAGCTTCCGCATGCACTTCGGCTGACGCGAGCTCTGCGCTACCCGCTTCGGCAGGCATGGGAGCTGGCTCTTCCGCCGGGGGCGCAACGTTGTCGTTCGCCGGCAGCGTTCCCTCAACGAGCGGCTCCGGCACGGACTCGCCTGCAGGCACGGGGTCGCCTGCGGGCGCGGTCTCGGCGGTCCCGGATGCAGGGACGGGAGCGGCCTTCTTCAGCGGACGCCTCTCACGGCGGAAACCGAGCGACTCCAAAATCAAGCCCAGCTCATCGCCGGAGCAGCCCATGATGGACATCATCTCCGGCCTGATCTTGAACGCGCCTCCGCCTACCGCGCCGGGCGGCGGCTCGGTTGCCGATTCGGTGGGACGCCATGCCGTCAAAGGCCGGATTATGTCGGCGAGCCGTTCGAGCATATCGATGCGCACCGCGCGCTGCCCGCAAACATGGAAGCCGGCCGCGCGGTAGAACGCCTCCGGCACGGCGGCGTTGCGTGGCACCGAGGTCAGCCCCTGGCGCGGGGCTTCCGCGATGGCAGCCGCGGTGAGGTTATGCTCGCCCCCGTGTTTCAGAAGCCAGAGCAGCAGCAGAAGATCGGACGACGCGGGCTTCAGCAGCAGCGGAAAATAGATGTGGTGCGCGCCGAAACGCACCCCGTATTTCCTGAGTTGCGCGCGGCCCTCCTGGTCGACGGACTTGATCTCCTCGGCTACGATGTCGCGCCGCAGAACGCCGAAACTCTCGCACAAGCGGAAGGCGATGCCCTTCGCGAGCCCCGCGATCTCCTCGGCTTTCGAGATTTCCTGGAGCGGCTTTAAGCGTATCTCGATGTGATGGGCAAGCCAGGTCTCGATCCGCTTGGTTATGTTGTCCTTGTCGATGGCCGCAAGGTGCTCGTCCGAAAAGAGCGTGAAATTGGGCTTCAACGGGTCGTCGCTAGCGGAAAGCCGGCCGATTTCCTGATGCTCCCAGATGATTTGGCCTTCGCGCGTGAGCGTGAAAGCGGTGTCGGGCGCCGCGGCAAGCCGGTCTGAGCGCGCGGCAAGCTCGTGGACCAGCACCTTGGCCGCGGCGTTCCGCGCCGCTTTTCCGTGTACGCCTGCGGCGGCGGCATCCGGCGTGAAGGAAAAGCCTTCAAGCTTGCCGACATAATGCTTCTCGACGACGACGCGGCCATCCTTTTCGATCTCGGCGAAGAGGCTGTCCTTGTCGCGCATGCTCTTCATGAGCACGCTCGTGCGCTTATCCACGAAGCGCTGCGTGAGCTGTTCGTGCAGCGCGTCGGAAAGCCGGTCCTCGATCTCGCGCGTCTTGCCCTGCCAATGATCGGGGTCCTTGAGCCATTCGCGCCGGTTCGACACAAAGGTCCAGGTGCGGATATGGGCGATGCGGTTCGAAAGCGTGTCGATATCGCCATCGATCCGGTCGGCCTGATCGACCTGGGCGGTGAACCAATCCTCGGGGATTATGCCGTCCTCGCTCATGATGAACTTATAGAGCGTTGCCACAAGCTCCGCGTGCGTGGCCGGCGCCACCTTCCGGTAATCGGGGACCTGGCAGACCTCCCAAAGCCGCTTGATCGCCGCGGGTGCGGTTGCGAGCTCCGCGATGCGCGGATCGTTGGATGCAAGGTCCAGCGCTTCGAGGTCGTCCGCGGTTCTGGCGCGCTGCAGCCGGGCGTGTCCAGGCACACGGCGCAGGCTATCCTTCAGGCGGTCGATGCTGCCGAAGTCCAGGTCGTTATTGCGCCATTGCAGAACTTTGACCGGCTCGAAATCGTGATTTTCGAGCTTGTTGACGAGTTCCTGATCGAAAGGCTCGGCCTCGCCCGTGACCCCGAAGGTCCCGTCGTTGAGATGGCGGCCGGCGCGGCCCGCGATCTGGGCGAGTTCCGCCGGAGTGAGATTGCGGTGGCTGCGTCCGTCGAATTTGCGTGTGCCGGCGAAAGCGATATGGTCGACATCGAGGTTGAGGCCCATACCGATGGCGTCGGTGGCCACAAGGAAATCGACGTCGCCCGATTGATAAAGTGCAACTTGCGCGTTGCGGGTGCGCGGGCTTAGCGCGCCCATAACCACCGCCGCGCCGCCGCGCTGCCTGCGGATGAGTTCGGCAATGGCGTAAACGTCGCTCGCGGAGAAGGCGACGATGGCGGAGCGGGATTGCAGCCGCGTGATCTTTTTCTGGCCGGAATAGGTGAGCTTGGAGAGGCGCGGGCGGGCGATGAAGTTCGCGCCCGGAATAAGCTCGCGGATCGGGTCCGCCATGGTTTGCGCGCCGAGCAGTAGCGTCTCGCTAGCCCCGCGCGCATGGAACAGCCGGTCGGTGAAAACGTGGCCGCGGTCGAAATCGGCCGCAAGCTGGATTTCGTCTACGGCCAGAAAGTCCGCCTCAACCTCGCGCGGCATGGCCTCGACCGTGCACACCCAATAGCGCGGGCGCTCGGGCTTGATCTTCTCCTCGCCCGTTATGAGCGCCACCTCGGAGGGGCCGATCCTGGCCACGATCTTGTCGTAGATTTCACGCGCCAGTAGCCGCAGCGGCAACCCAATCAACCCCGATTCATGGCCAAGCATGCGCTCGATGGCAAGATGCGTCTTGCCGGTGTTGGTGGGGCCCAGCACGGCGGTGACATGCCGTGACTGGGAGGGCTTAACGGTAGCCGTTTGCATTGCTGCGCTCATAGGCGGACTTTCTGTCGGTATAATCGCACGCTCGGTCGATTTCGCGTACCGGCGGCATTGGTGCGATGGGCATAGCGAGAGCCGCGCGGAACCCGAGACTGAACGGCCTCGAGCAACCGGCCTTCAACTTCTGCTCTCCTGAATGAATTGCCTCGTTTAGTTTCCCTCGTTCAATCGGCAAGAGCGTGACGGCCGGCGGACGTCTCGACATCGAACCTTTCCGCTACCATGGAGGCCGTCCCCGCAGGCGTCGGCAGATGCACATAATAGGGTATTAATAAACCCGCTTCCGGCATTGGGACAAGCCAGATTTCAATCCCCGAGTTCCCTGCGGCGTACTCGCCCTGCTTACCGGCCTTGTGCCCGGCAATCGGAACAAAGTTCACCCGGCAAACATAGGCAGGCCCGCGCAACCTGCCAACGCTTGCAATCGAACGCACACCCTTTGGAGAAAGTACCAGATCGTAGCGCATCTTGCCGTCGAAAATAGGCAGGCGCTTGTTACACACGTCGCCGCCGGTCATGCGGCTGGGGCGCGCTTGCGAAAGCAGAACCACTGCGCTCAACGGATCGACGACGTTTTGGAGGTCCGCCGCGGTGATGGGTACGGCGCGGGAGCCCGGATGCGACGGCGGGTTGATGATGATATCTTGCACCATTCTTTGCTGAAAGCGGATCTCCACTGCCTCGCGCTTCTCGCTCGATGCATAGCGGAAGGTGTAGTTTTGCGGGACTGGGCCGTTCGCGGTCATGAGACCGTAGCTGCTCGTGATGCCCTTCCAGCTCACCGTCCCGAAGAACACACTTATGTCGGCGTTGGCCTGAACCGAATACTGCCGTGTGGTGATCGAGGAGTGAATTTTGAAATCCCCGATAGGCGTACCCAGAAAGTGGATGTTATAAACCGCATTCACTGTCGAAGGCCGGATGCCCGCGCTTTGGGCGCCATCGGGCTTGGGAGCGAGGTCTTTCGGCTTGCCGCCGGCCGCTTCCTTGGGCTCGGCTGGCTTGGGCGCAGCACTGCCCGGTTTGGTATCGGCTGGCTTCGCTTCGGCCTTGGCTGGAGCCGGGGGCGCTTGCGGGGCGCTGGCCTCCGCTGGACCGGCCGCGGGCTTGCTCCCCTCGGCCGCATCGGCCGGCTTAGCGTCAGCGGGTTTGGCATCGGCGGGCTTGGCATCGGCCTGCGCTGGTTTCGCTGGCTCGGCGGCAGGCCCCTGTCCACCGCTTTCCTCGCCAGCGAAAGCCTGCAATCCGGGCATACCGAAGGAAAGCAGAGCGCCGAAAATCAGTATAGCGGCGGGCTTTTCCAACTTGCTACAAAGCAGCGGAACCTTCAGCATCAACGCGTTTCTTTCTTTGGCCGGAACTTGTCACCCTTCTTTGCCCGTAGAAGGTGATTTCGTCAATTATGTGTTGCGGACCGGCGCCTCCCACGCACAGACAATTGCAGCGGCGAACTGTGCAACCGGATTTCGCATGCCTCCGCGGCGATCTTCTCGCGGGCGGCGCCGGACAGGAACCCGGATCGCGTGAGCCCACGCGCGGCGGCGGCCATTCTCTAACGCGGGTTTAACTGGGTGCGGCGGCGGATGAAACAGTTATCTAGAAAGCCGATGGTGCCCCAGGCCGGACTCGAACCAGCACGCCCTTGCAGGCAACAGATTTTGAGTCTGCCGCGTCTACCGTTCCGCCACTGGGGCTTCTCCATCGGATGCGGGATCATAACGAGGTTCGCTCCCGCGTCAACTAGCGCCACCCGGAAAATACGTGGACGGCGCTCAAGCCTGGCCATCCGGCAGCCCTCCGGGGGCTGGCATCTCATCCTCCTCCTCCTCAGGCTTGCCTGGGATTGCGTAGACGCCGCCGAGCCAGCGATGCAGGTCGATATCGGCGCAACGCTTCGAGCAGAAAGGCCGGTACTCTTCCGATTGCGGCCGTGTGCCGCAAATAACGCAGAGCGGGGGAGCGGCCTTCTTCTTCTCTGTGCCGCTGGTTTTGTCCGTCATCTCAGTAAGAGTCGGCTTCCGCGCGATTGAGCCAGTTGAAATAAACGGGAAAACCCTCGCCGGTCAAAAGTTGCACAACTTCGTTGAGCGGGAGGCCCACGACATTGGTGTAAGAACCGACGATTTTCTGGACGAAGGCGCCGGCGATGCCTTGAATGGCATAGCCGCCGGCCTTGCCACGCCATTCGCCGCTGGCGAGATAGCTGTCGATTTCTTCGCGGGCCAGCCGCTTGAAGCGCACACGGGTTTCGACGGTCCGCACCTTCACCGCGCCCTTATCGGTGATCAGGCATACCGAGGTGAAGACGCGGTGCGAGCGGCCCGAGAGCTTTTGCAGTGCTGCGGCGGCCTCGTTCAAATATTCGGGCTTGCCGATGATCGTCCGGTTGACGGAAACCGCAGTATCGGCGGCGAGCACGAAGGAGCCGGCAAGATCGGGCTCGCGCTCAAGCCGCTCCCTGGCCGTCATCGCCTTCGAGCGTGCCAGCCGCTGCGCGTAAGTCCTTGGCGGCTCACCCTTTTTTGGCGTCTCATCGATGGAGGCGGGCCGAAGCGCATCCGGCTCGATCCCGACTTGCTCCAAGAGAGCCAAGCGGCGCGAGGAAGAGCTCGCCAAGACGAGGCGGTGCCGTGCGGCGGATTTCCCCGCCGCTGCCGTGCGCTCGTCCCCGCCTGCCGCGGAACGGACCGCCGCTATCCTACTTGAAACGATATGTGATGCGTCCTTTGGTAAGATCATAGGGTGTCATTTCGACCAAAACTTTGTCACCAGCCAGAACGCGGATACGGTTCTTCCGCATCCGCCCCGCCGTATGTGCAATGATCTCGTGGCCATTTTCAAGCTTCACGCGAAAAGTCGCGTTCGGGAGAAGCTCCGTAATGAGGCCCGGGAATTCGAGTAGTTCTTCTTTTGACATGTCTCCTGCCAGTAAAATGCCGCACCGCTGCTGGAAAGCCGCCCGCGCGGCTCGAAGATCCTGAGCAGAAAGCGTTGCAGCCATAATTGAGTTGGGCGGACAATGAGCCCTAAGAAGGCTAAAATCAAGCGGGCTTCGCCAAATTGCGGCCGCATGCGGTTGAAAACGCCATACTCGATCATGCCTTAGGCCTTCCTGCC
>JBKQNN010000007.1:0-23771 GCA_052145975.1 Rhodomicrobium sp.
ACGCAGGAACAGGCGCCCTCAACCGAACTCAGGAACTGCTGCTGAAAAAGAAGAAAGGCGGGCGCAATTTGCACGGTCTCGGGCTCCGCCGCCAAATTTACGCGCTTCCTGACCGCCGTTTACACGCAATGGTCCATGGCAATCGCAGAACGGCGGCGATGCACGGGCATCGCGACACCTCGATGCAGAATATGAGCCATAAAACAGCCATGCACCACCACGCAAAAGGCATCCGCAAGGCGTCCTAGACTCCAACGATCCGCTCGCAGAACAAAGGCAAAACTTCTACCTACTAAAGCATTGCCCGGAAATAACTGCGCCATCTGGCTTGTTCTTTTGCCCGCCTGCCGCGTCGCAAAAAGGGTTACATATCTTGGATATGTGCCCCTTTTTGCGCCTTTCAGCCGGGCAAAATCCCGGCGCCATCCGGCTCACTTATTTCCGGGCAATGCCTAAACTGTGGATTCTCGCAGCGGCTGCGGCCGGACCCGCTATCGCGGGCCGGGCCGCTCCTTGACATTCGCGGCGGCGAAGGACATTAGAGGTCGTGACAACTTACCCGCGCATGTAGGCGGGAGTGAGAGGAACCATGATCGCTTTGACCTTCCCCGACGGCTCTGTCCGCGAATACAATCTTGGCATTACTGGCGCTGAGCTTGCCGCTTCGATCTCGAAGTCGCTTGCCAAGAAGGCCGTTGCCATAAGCCTCGATGGCGCGCTCGCCGATCTCAACGAACCGATTAATGCGGATGCGCGCGTCAAGATCCTCACCCGCGACGACGCCGAAGCGCTGGAGCTGATCCGCCACGACGCAGCACACGTGATGGCCGAGGCGGTGCAAGAGCTCTATCCTGGCACCCAGGTCACGATCGGGCCGATGATCGAAAACGGCTTCTATTACGATTTCTATCGCGAAGAGAGCTTCACACCGGAAGATCTCGCCAAGATAGAGGACAAGATGCGCGCCATCGTCGCCGCGGATAAGCCCTTCACGAAAGAGGTGTGGTCCCGCGGCAAGGCGCAGGATTTCTTCGCGGCGAAGGGCGAAGGCTTCAAAGTCGAGCTCATCGATGCGATCCCGGAAGGCGATGACGTCAATATCTACCGCCAGGGCAAATGGCTCGACCTGTGCCGCGGCCCGCATATGAGCAGCACGGGCAAGATCGGCACCGCGTTCAAGCTGATGCGCCTGGCCGGCTCCTACTGGCGCGGCGACTCCAACCGCGAGCAGTTACAGCGCATCTACGGCACCGCTTGGACCACAAAGGAGCAGCTCGACGCCTATCTCCGCCAGCTTGAAGAGGCCGAAAAGCGCGACCATCGCCGCTTGGGGCGCGAGATGGACCTGTTCCACTTGCAGGAAGAGGCGCCGGGGTCGGTCTTCTGGCATCCCAAGGGCTGGACGCTATTCCAGGCGCTCATCCGCTATATGCGCCGCCGCCAGGAGGCCAACGGCTATGTCGAGGTGAATTCGCCCGACATGATGGAGCGCAAGCTCTGGGAGCAATCCGGGCACTGGGAGAAGTTCGGCGAGAACATGTTCGTCACCGAGACCCCGGATGAGCGCGTTTTCTGCTGCAAGCCGATGAATTGCCCGGGCCACATTCAGATCTTCAAGAATGGCCTCAAGAGCTATCGCGATCTGCCGCTCCGGATCGCCGAGTTCGGCAAGGTTCACCGCTACGAGCCGAGCGGGGCGCTGCACGGCATCATGCGCGTGCGCCACTTCACCCAGGACGACGCGCACATCTTCTGCACGCAAGGTCAGATGATCGATGAGTGCGTCGCCATGCACAACATGATCTTGTCCATCTATCATGACTTTGGCTTCGACGACGTGTTGATAAAGCTTTCCACCCGGCCGGAAAAGCGGGTTGGCTCGGATCAAGTCTGGGATTTGTCCGAGGCCGCGTTGAGGGCGGCATTGGAAAAAACCGGCCTGCCCTACGTGGTGAGCCCCGGCGAGGGGGCTTTCTATGGGCCGAAGCTCGAATATACGCTTCGGGACGCCATCGGCCGCGAGTGGCAGTGCGGAACCATCCAGCTCGACTTCAACCTGCCCGAGCGGCTCGGCGCCTTCTACATCGGCGAGGACGGCGCCAAGCATACGCCGGTGATGATCCATCGCGCGATGTTCGGCAGCATCGAGCGCTTTGTCGGCATCTTGATCGAGAATTACGCCGGGCACCTGCCGCTGTGGCTGTCGCCGGTTCAGGTCATGGTGGCGACCATCGTTTCGGATGCCGATAGATATGCGGGCAAGGTGCTTGCGGCATGCGAAAAGGCGGGCCTGCGCGCGGACGTCGACCTCAGAAACGAGAAGATCAACTACAAGGTCCGCGAGCACAGCATGGCGAAGGTTCCGGTCATGCTGGTCGTGGGCAAGCGCGAGGCCGAAGAGCGGACGGTCTCTATCCGCAGGCTCGGCAGCCAAGAGCAGGAAACGCTGCCGCTAACCGAGGCCATCCGCCGGATTTCGGCTGAAGCCGTACCGCCGGACCTGGCGCCAAAAACACCAACCCGCCCAAAAGCGGCGTAAGAGAGCCGGTTCGCGTCGTCGACGCCTCGCTCTGCCGTCACCCCGGAAAGCGCAATGCGCTTGGCCGGGGTCCGGCACGATCCCGGATAGGCCGCAAACGGCGCCCTACCGGGATGACGCTGCCGATGCCACGCGCGGTAACAACTTAGTTACCGGTTCTTGCATTCGTCAGATACGAAAGTATTCTTTGCGGTTTTGAACCCGCTGCGCGGGCGTTAACACTTAATTTGCGGAAAGCAATCTAGCCTAAGTATCAAGCGAGCTTTGCGTCTTTCCGGTTGTATACTGATCAGTCCGGCTTGGCATTAGGAAGTGGGTCTGGCGGGAGTGTTTGACCTTCGTAGGGTTTTGCAAATAGAGGATGCAAACTTACCTTAGGGTAAAGAGCGGCAGATAAGACCATGGTGGAGATCGCAAACGCGCTGATTGCTGCGGCGCCGGGCTTCAGATCCCGCGCGAGGGGCCGTCACGTCGAAATCCCCAAAAATCCGCTCTTCACCAGCCTGTCCAGGCAGCAACTCCGGCTGGTCCTGCCGTACGTCAAATTCAAGAAGTACGCCCGCGGGCGCGTACTCCTGGGCGAGGGCGCCAACAATCCCGGTAAAATCTACATCATCCTGGACGGTCAAATAGTGATCGGCAAGCAGGGGCTCTCGCCTATGGAGAACACGCCCGAAGATTACGAACTCGGCACCTTACGCCGGGGCGAGATTTTCGGTGAGGTCTCCTTCGTGGACGGCAAGCCGAGCTCGGTCTCCTTCCGGGCAAAAACGGATGTGAGCCTCGCTGTCGCCGACTTTAGTGCTTCGCGGCGCAGAAAGACCGTTCGCAGGGTTCGTGAAATCGTGGCCGGAAAGCTGCGCGCCCATATCGGCAAACAGGCCCACGAATCAGTGGCTCTGCGCATGAGCGGCCTGCAGCTGGAGAACCAGCTCGCGGCCTACCGCACCGGCGTCGGCCACCTCGTCATTACAACGCTCTGCCTATTGTCGGTCTACACGATGGCGCTCAGTTTCCTGCCCGCCTTCAAGAACGAGACCCACGCGAATTTTGCACTGAGCCCGCTCATCATCATCCTTTTCGCCCTCACATTTTTCCCAGTGGTTGCGATGAGCGGCTTCCCCGGGCGCTTCTTCGGCCTCCAGCTCGATAATTGGCGCCCCGCCCTGGCACTCTCGGTGCGCGCCTCACTGCTGTTCCTTCTGGCGTTCGTTCTCGTGAAATGGCTGCTAATCGAGACATCGCCGAGTTTCGCCGGCGTTTCAATCATCGGTGGCGCCGACGTCGCGTTGGGTGGCAAGGCAGCTGCCCCCCATAGCTCGTGGTATTGGGCTGCCGTCGTCATCTATCTTCTGCTTACGCCGATGCAGGAATTCGTGGCCCGCTCCGGCATTCAGGCGCCGCTTTACGCCTTCTTGCATGGCAGCGAAAGCAAGCGCCGCTGGGTTTCAATTCTGGCGTCCAATATGGTTTTCGCCGCCGGGCACGCGCATATCAGCCTCGTCTTTGCGATGGTGGCCTTTCTGCCTGGCATATTATGGGGCTGGCTGTTCGCCAAGACCAACTCGCTGTTCGCCGCAGCCGTCTCGCACCTCATCGTAGGCGGAACCGGCCTGTTCCTCTTCGGCATCGAGGGCGTGGTTGCGAGGATTGCGTTTTAGGCTAGGGCCGCCGCATCCCTCGCATACGGGACGCTAGTACGCCCCGCGGGAAATCCTGACCCGTTTGCGGCTGGCGCTTACAGGATTTCCCGCGGATCAGGCGTATTAGCACACTATTGAATCTAGTACAGCTTATCCGAGGCAAGTTCGCTTGAGCGCTCGCGGCAAATGGAGTGCGAACTTGCCTCGGGCTGTACTAGCCTCAAAACCTTTCGAAAGCGGTGTCCTGCTCCTCCTGGCCATTGACGAGGTCGAGCGCAATACCGTTCTTGAAGGGTTTTGCCACAATTGCCGTGCCCATCCGATCCTGCCGCGGCGCCACGCGTTTGGCCATCATGGCCTTGGCGCTTTTCGCCGGATGGCCAAGGTGAAGCGCGCGTGCCGCCGGCATTACCTGAGCGCGATCCGCCGCCTTGGCGTAGCCTTCTGCCTCTTCGCCTGTGTTGAAGAAGGATATGCTATCCTGCAGGTGCCCGGCCTGCCCTGCCAGCTCCCCGGAGGTTGCCGACAGCTCCTCGGAGGCGGCCGCGTTCCGCTGGATCACCTGGTCGAGCTGCTGGATGGCCCGGCTCACTTGGCTGGCGCCTACATCCTGCTCGCTGCAGGCCGCGCTGATCTCCGCGACGAGCTGCGCAGTCTTCTTGATGTCGGGCACGACCCTCGCTAGCATCTCGCCCGCCTCCTGGGCAACCGTCACAGTCTGCCCCGACAGCCTGCCGATCTCTTGCGCCGCCGTCTGGCTGCGCTCGGCGAGCTTGCGCACCTCCGAGGCCACCACCGCGAAGCCGCGGCCGTGTTCGCCGGCGCGCGCTGCCTCGACGGCCGCGTTCAGAGCCAAAAGATCGGTCTGCCGCGCGATCTCCTGCACGATGGTGATCTTCTCGGCGATGGTCTGCATGGCAGACACGGCGCGGGCCACGGCCTGGCCGCTGGCTTCCGCATCGGCCGCGGACTGGCGCGCTATCTTTTCGGTCTGGCCCGCGTTGCTGGCGTTCTGCTTGATGTTGGCGGCCATCTCTTCCATCGAGGAGGAAGCCTGCTCGGCCGCCGCGGCCTGCTCCGAAGCGCCGGACGACAATTCCTCGGCACTGCCCGACATTTCCTGGCTGCCTGAGGAGACGTTCTGGGAGGCCTGAAGCGCATCGCTCACCACGACGCGCAGCTTTTCCACCATGCCCTTGAGGGCCAACCCAAGCGCATCCTTCTCCGAGAGCGGCTTGGCATCTACGGTGAGATCGCCGTGAGCGATGGCGTCAGCCACCTTGGCGGTGGCGCGCAGATTGGCGATCATGCGCTGCATGGCGAGTCCCAGCGTGTCCTTGTCAGAAAGCGGCTTGGCTTCGACGCTAAGATCGCCCTGCGCAATGGTATCGGCCAACGCAGCGGTACGGTGCAAATTACCTGTCATGCGCTGCATGGCGAGTCCCAGTGTGTCCTTGTCAGAAAGCGGCTTGACCGCTGCGCTCAAATCGCCCTTGGCGATAATATCAGCCACCTCCGCAGTAGCGCGCAGATTGTTGATCATGCGCCGCATGGAAAGACCCAGCGTGTCCTTGTCCGACAGTGGCCTAGCCTCCATGCTCAGGTCCCCCTGGGCGACCGCGTCCACGACCTTCGCGGTTTCGCGCAGATTTGCGGTCATGCAATTCATGGCGTCAACCAGGTCCTTAATCTCGTCGTTGCTGCTGACAGAGATGGCCTCGCCGAGATTGCCGCGCGCGACTTCAGTGGCAAGCCCTACAGCGCGGAACAGGCCGCGGGTGATGTTAAGCGCTACCGCGATGCCCGACGCGGCAGCAATAAGGATTGCGGCTAGAATGGTGCCGATGAGCATCAGCCGGGCGCTATCGTAAGTGTCTTGGGCGCCGGCCTCGGCCTGCTGATATTGTCCGGTATTGACGCGATCGAACTCTTCCAGCTCTGCCTTCAGGCTATCGGCAAGTTTCTGGCCTTCGGCGACCGACAGCTGCGCCGCGGCGATCTTAGAGTTTTCTGCCGCCAACTCGAGAACTCTCTTGTTGATCGGCCGCCATTTTTCGATGCCAACGAAAAACCGGTTCGCGAGTTCACGGTCCTCTCCAGTAGTTAGCCTGCTCAGCTCTTTGGCTTGAGCGGTAGCCGTTTCAAGCGCGTTGGCTGCCTTTTGAAGAAACGCTGCGCTCCCCGCGTCTGTTTGGTCGATGAATGCATTGCGCTCGTCGATCTTCATTTGCAGCAAGCCGGTCACTATGGTGTTTGCGGCTGCACTGGCGTTTGCGATGGCCGGCGTCTGCGGCCGTCTCTGCAGCTGGCCGCTAAGCTCGTGCATCGCCGCCATTATCTCTTCCAGTACTGCCGCTTCTGCGGCTTCCGCTAAATGCCACCCCTCTTGGTCGCTATCGCGCCGGCCCAAAGCAAGAACCTTATCCTGTAGAGCGAAATACTTCGATACCATATTGTGGATATTCTCAAATCTCGATCGATTTGTATCGTTCGACAGGTTGGTCAATTGTTCATAAGCTTTCTGAACGTCTTTGCGATCCTGCTGGATACCCTCCTCAAGCTGTTTGATTTTTTCCGCATCCGCAGTCATGATGGCGTCTTTTTCTTTCCGGACGCTATTAGAGAAGGCGATCTGCAAATCCTGGTTGAAATCTCCAAGGGCAACCGGCCCGGTGAGCAACTCTTTCATGCCCTCATTCATGGTTGAGAGTTTTGAAGCGCCGATCCAGCCGGATGCCGCTGAGAGTAAGATAACAACGGCAAAAGTGCCGCCAAGCTTTAATCTAATGCTCATACGCATGTTTGTTTTCCCTTTATTCGCCGCTAATAATTCTTAACGGGTTTTCAAACGCAGCCGCCTGATCGAACTTATGACCCAACCAAGAAATCGAGCGACCTTTCTGGTGCAAGCGCTTCTGCGCCCAGCTACACTCGATAGCATGATCTGGTTAAATCGGAGCGCAGGCACGGCTATGAAATTTCGGAGGCGGATTAACATCTTGCCCGCAAAACGCGGGTTTCCCTTAGCGCGCGCACACCCGTGTTGTTCCGCTAAGACGATACCGGTTGCATCTGCTGGAGATGGGCGCAGCGGCATCGTGGGCCAGCACGCCTGACTCAGGGCGGCGCCATTCCCGCGGGCTAGAAGGCTGAAATCAAAACTGCCAGTGCAGACGCGCAGCGAAAAGATTGACGGGGCCGCGATCCTCATTATAGCCGGGATTGCCGATGAGCTGATAGTCGAAGGTAACCCTCAACGATTGGGCCAGAGCATAGCTATAATAGGTCTCGAAGCCAGTCTCCAAACCAGGATGTGGCAGCTGGCCGTCGCCAATCAGCAGACCGTCACCGCCCGCGTTAAAGAACGCCTGATGAAGGGGCGAGATACCGTTCACGACGGCAGCAATCCCGATGGTGTCGTCCGGACGGCCCCACTGTTTGCCGGATAGGGAGACCCCCGCCGAAACCGAGCGGTCGATGTCGGAGAAATCCCACACTTCGACTGTGCCGTCAGCCCAGCCAGCGCGAGCAAACACGCCGATGTCTGGGGTAATCTGCTGCTCCAGGTTCGCGCTCAGGCCGGGCCGGCTGGTGTATTTGTCACGCACAGCGTTGATGTCGGCGGGCTGACCGGAAGCTTGCGCAAGGGCGATGGCGTCCTGATACAGGCCGGCCCAGCCGCGGTTGAGAAAGCCCGTGAGCTTAAGCTTGCCGGGCTCGCCCCACAGCTCATGCCGTTCCTCGATTTCGCCCACCAGCTCGAACTGGCCGAAAGTTGGGTCGAGACCGTAGGCCAGCGGGCTGTTCCCGCCGGCAGGCGTCGTTGACAGGTCGAAAATGCCGCCACGCAGCGTCCAGCGGTCCTGGTACCATTCCGCCGCCGCGCCATAGGTTACCCCCCAGGCGTCGCCCGCATAGTCGAATGTGCCAGCATTGATGATCGACCAGTTTAGGAAATCGTTTTTGGGACTGTTCGCATATTTGTTGGTATCGAACACGTCTGCCACGGCAAACTTGCCGGCCGTCACCACGACGCGGTCTACCGTTTGCGTGCCCGCGAACTGATTGGCATCGGCCGCCACCGTTTCGGTTTTGCCGCCGAGATCGAAGGTCTGCCGGATAAAGTAGCGCTGAAGCCGCGTATACGGCTCCGCCTGGCCGAGCTTGTAGGACTCGCCGTTGGGAAATCCGGCTATTCCATGTGTGTTGCCAACGCCAAAGCCCTGGTCGATCTCCGGGTCCACCCACAGCTCGGCGCCCTTCCATAGCCGCGTGCCGATATCGAGCGTCACGTCTGCGACCTCCCGGCCCTGCCCGCCGCCGGGTAAGCTGTTGTCACCTGAATAGGGCGACCGCATGGGGGGATACCCCTGCCATGTGGCCGTCGCTTGGGCGTGAACGTTCAGAATATCGCTGTTGGACGCCGCGGGGTCTTTCGCCGGAGCTTCCGGCTCTTGGCCGCCAAACTGATAGTTCAATCCCAAGCGCACTTCCTGCAGCGTCAAATCGGAGTTAAACCTTTGCGCAGCAAGGGCAAAGTCTTGGGTCTGGCCCGGGTAGTCCTTGTAGAGATATTCAAGACGCGCGGTCCAATGCGGCGCCAGAGGGGTTTCGATGCCGCCGCCTGCGGCCCATCCCCATCGCCATATATAGGGCGTTTCTGCAGCACCGCCTGCGAGTTCCGCTGGCCCTCCCCATCGCCATGAATGGGGCCCTCCCCCACCACCGCCTGCGAGTTTTGTCAGCGTTAGCTGATCGTCCGCCCAGGCAGCCCCGCCAGTTCCATAAAACAGCCAATTGCCAAGGGCATAACCCGCCCGGACACGCATGGTGCCCGAAGCGAACACGTTTTCACTATAGGTTGCGGCGCCCAGGGACGGGGACGTAAACGCGGACGTACCGGTAATGGCGTTGCCGTTCGGATCGGGAAAAGCCGCAAACGAAACATCGGCTTCGGCGCCCAGAACCAGCCGGTTCGTGAACATATGATTGAAACCGGCTTGAAACCCGCCGAAAAAGCTTCCTGATTCGTCGAAGCTGTTAATGGGTTGCGCTAGGCTAAAGGAGCCGGAAACGCTCGGTGCAGGTGCGCCGGTTGAACTGGCGGTCCAATCCGATTTCCCCTGGGTGTAACCCAGATGGCCGCCAAGATAGAAGCCATTCCAATCGAATACCGCCGGGCTAGAGTATGGAGCTGTCTCAATATCCTTTTCCTGGAGGCCGCCTGCGATAGAGTTCCCGGTAGACATCGCAAGGAGTGCTGCCCACGCGAGCGTAGAGTGACAAAACACTGCTCTGGCATTGTTGAAAAATGCCAACTCAATTTGCATAAAAGTTTCGTAAACTTTATTAACTTTATTACAAAACGCGCACACACGGTGAAATAACTGAAATAGAAACAAGATCATGGGGAGCCCCTTTGTGCCATGAAGATGTTGTGGAACTAGGAACACAATGAAACTTGTAGGGGCGACTGGAGCATGCGTCCCTTATGCGGCCCTTGCGCTTGGTGGGTACTACACCGGCAGAACTGGTGTTCCACCGCCAGCGGCGCGCGGATGGTAATTGGCCTCGCAACGGCGAAGCGCCGCCGAATGGAAGGGCCGGGCGGATGCGCCGTCAACCGGGCGTCGAGGACCTATGCGCCAGGATCGGCCCGGCGCATAATTTCCGCGGCGGTCAGCAGCGCAGAGATGGCTCAGGCAGCCCGCGTAAGCGCTTTGCGCCCTCTGGCCGAAAGGCGAAAAATGGCCGCACCGTTTTCATCTATCCCATCTTGTTGAAAAACTCTCTTCCGTACGAGATCGTCAAAGATATAAGCCGGCATCTGATTGATTCTGTACGGGTAATTTACGATCTCGGCGGCCAGGCCATCCTCCCTCTTGATGCGG
The DNA here is from genome assembly GCA_052145975.1 of Rhodomicrobium sp. Classification (GTDB taxonomy): domain Bacteria; phylum Pseudomonadota; class Alphaproteobacteria; order Rhizobiales; family Rhodomicrobiaceae; genus Rhodomicrobium. Next base: position 10,074 of record JBKQNN010000007.1, read on the forward strand.
ATGTCTTCTCTGTTCCAATCGTCTTCTCTCTGGATTACGTAATAGTCCCCCGTCGCAATCAAATTCAGAAGTTCGGCCTTTGACATTCTCATAGACAAGACTCCACTCGTACTTCACGTTAGTATGCTAAGGTCAAGTTGTGCTTATCCTGTTTAAGTGGCTGTGCAAATCCGCCTAAAAGTGACGGAGTCGCAAATGGCCGGTCTCGCGGGCGGCGGAACGGGAACTTTCCCTGGTTCCCGTTGTCCGCCAACGCCACGAACACATGGACAGGCCGGGCATCGGCGGCACTTGCCGCAATAAACGCCGCCCAAACCGATAAAGGCAGCGGAAACAGCGCTAAGTCATCCTCTCCGTAATTCTCATCCGCCAGCGCCCACCGGCTTTACCAGGCACTGTCCGGCCAAGCGAAGGATCTCATCGAGGGCAAGCCGCGCTTGATCGTGCCTTCTGGCACGCCGGCGCAATTGCCCAGTAGAAGCGGACTCTGGCCAGGGCCGAATTGGGCTGCAAAGGGTCAGCTGCCGGATTTTCATGAGCCATTTCAATGCGCCCGCTGAACCCTTAACAGCGGGAGTGCCTGAAATCTCTCAAACCTCCCTCGATGCAATTTGGGAAACCGCGATTCGTTTCCCGATTGAAGCTCAGGTCCGCCGGAATAGCTCCTGGGTATGACTGGCGATCATGGCCTCTTCATCGGTCTTGATGACAAAGATCTTTGCCCGGCTGGTGGCGGTGGAGACGAGCGTTTCGCCCCGCGCGTTCCGCCCCTCGTCCAGGTCGAGGCCGATCCAATGCAGATCCTCGCAAATCCTGCGGCGGATGTGCGCGGAATTCTCGCCGATGCCGCCGCAAAAGACCATCGCGTCCAGTCCGCCGAGAGCCGCGGCGAGACCGCCCAATTCGCGCCGGATGCGGAATACGAAGTAGTCGATTGCCTGCTCTGCTTCGAGCGTACCCGCTGCTTCCAGCTCGCGCATATCCCCGCTCAGGCCTGAAAGCCCTTTAAGCCCGGAGTCCTTATAAAGCATATTCCTGATTTCTTTGATGCTGAGCCCCTCGTGATCTGCGAGGTAGAGCACCACGACGGGGTCGAGCTGGCCGCAGCGCGTGCCCATGGGCAAGCCGTCGAGCGGTGAGAAGCCCATGGTCGAAGCCACGCTCCGGCCGTTCTTGACCGCGCACATGGATGCGCCAGCACCGAGATGTGCGATCACCACGCGCCCCGCCGCCATGTCCGGCGCCACCTCCTCGAGCTTGCCCGAAACGTACTCGTAGGACAGCCCGTGGAAACCGTAGCGGCGGACGCCCTTCTCATAATAGAGGCGCGGCAGCGCGAAGGTGTCGTTGACCCAGGGGTGGGTGCGATGGAACGCTGTATCGAAACAGGCGATCTGTATTGCATCTGGAAAAGCGAGGTGCGCGGCTTCGATGCCGGACAGGCTATGCGGCTGGTGCAGCGGCGCGAGCGGGATAAGATCTGCTAGCTCCGCAATAACCTCTGGAGTTAGCCGCAGCGGCTCGGCGAAATTCGGCCCGCCATGCACGACGCGGTGCCCGACCGCCTCGACATGCATCGCCGGAAAATGCACCTTGAGCGTATCGAGGATGTGCTGCAAGGCCGATTCATGGGCATGCGCCTCGTCTTTCGGAACCAGCCGGTCTTCGAGCTTATCGCCGGCCGCCGGGCGCAAGATGAGGTGGGGCGATGTTCCCAGGCCCTCGATTTGACCTTTGGCAAGAAGCATCGGGTCCCCCCCATCCGCCTCGAACAGGGCGAATTTCAGCGAGGATGAGCCGGCGTTGAGGATCAGGAGGTGCGCGGTGGTCATGCGGCCTCCCGGCGTGCGCCCGCGGCGGAATGCTGCCAGGCCCGGTAAAGTGCGGCGACCGCGCAAGTGGCAAGCCTTGCCTTCTCGTTATCGGCGCGGCTGGTCAGGATCACCGGAACCTTGGCGCCCAGCACGCCTTCCGCGATGAGGTCGCCGGAAGCGCGCGCGAAAATATAAAGATCGTTCGCGGTCAGCACCCGCTTGAGAGACGCTTCGGCTCCAACGGAAATCTCGTCGTAAGTCTTATTTTCACGCATCATGGTGTGCCCCTTCTCCAGCTGGTTCGGCTGCGATCTCAGCGTTTAACGGTATTGTCGGTGCTTGGCCTTTGCCGGAGCGTGTCGAGGAACAGAAATCCAGCGTTCGGAGCAATCCTCGGCATAGGCTTTGAAGGCATCGGCGGCCTTCGCATCGGCAAGGCGCGGAGCGAGCGCGTTCACTTCCAAAAGCCAGCGCTGGAAGGTGGCCCGCTAGGTTTGGCCAATAGCTACAGCATGCCGCTGCGCGAGGTTCATAAGCAACCCAGACTGCTCGCCAACCTGTTGAATGCCCTTCTTTAGCAGATCCTGGGCGGCTTCTTCGCCATCGGGTCTATTCGCGTTCGCCATGGTCTCAACCTACACTGTGATAGCCGCCGTCGACGTGGTGCACGCCGCCGCGGAAAGTTGAAGCTTCGCTGCTGGCCAGGAACGTCGCGTAGGCGCTAACCGGCTCGATGGCGCGAGACGGCGGGTGGGGGCGCGCTCTGCTGCCCGCTCTAACAGCCCGCCGGAATCGCCAATGCCGGAGGCGGCCATGGTGGTGGCGCCTAGCCTTTCGGCGAGAGGCTGGACAAAGGCCTTTGCTTTGTCATTTAGATAAATGACCGCGATCGCGGAACCTTGGTCGCGGAAGGCCCTGGCGCAGCAATCGGCTATCGGCAGATCGTTCGCGATGCTTAGGACACAAGCTTTCTTGCCAGCGAGGGAAAACATATACGCCCTCCTGTTTTCCCAGGCCGCAAATTGCGCATTGCTTATGCATGCGCCCAGCGGCAGATAAAATCTAAAGTATTCATGTGAAAATTTAGCTACGCGCCGATCCACGCTCACACTCTTCGATAAGGGCGAACCTCAAGAGGCGCATTCGGCCCCCTCGGCGCCGCCAGTGGTGGGCGAGGGCGGAGCCAGCAGATAGCCTACTTCTGCTTGGTGCGGCTAGAGCGTACACGTTCGGACCGGGTTTGATTTGGACGGCTTTGGGTCAGGGCTGGGAATTCTCGGCCCATTTCAGGCATAGCCACTCAGCCTCCGATAGCGGGATAGGCCATCGACTCAAGATAGGATCCTGTGCGGCCGCTCAAGGGGAAACCGGCACCGCCTTTTCGCAGCCACCGGTTCAACCCGCCCTCACCAGCGCAATATCCCTCGCCGCCGCCCATGCCGCGATATCGGCGCGTTGCAGCGCCGCCGCCATCAGCTCTGGAAATTGGTCCGGCGTGCAGGCGAAGACCGGGCAGCCCATCGCCGCAAACGCCGCGGCATGGCCGTCGTGATAGCCCGGCCTGCCGCTATCGCTGAGCGCCAGCAGCGCAATGACATTCACGCCGCTTGCCACTAAAGCGGCGGCGCGCGCCAGCATTTCCTGGGCGTTTCCGCCTTCGTAAAGGTCGGAGATCAGCACGAGATGCGTTTTGCGCGGCTCGGAGATGAGGCGGTCGCAATAGGCCAGCGCCTGGTTGATGTCGGTGCCGCCGCCGAGCTGAATGCCGAACAGCACCTCCACCGGGTCTTGCAAATCCTCCGTCAGATCGATGATGGCCGTGTCGAACACCACGAGCTTGGTGGCGATGGACGGGATCGACGCCATGACCGCGGCGAAAATCGACGAGTACACCACCGACTCGGCCATCGACCCCGACTGATCGACGCAAAGCACCACCTCTTCGAGGTTGGCGCGGCGGGAATGGCGCGCATAGCCCACGAGCTGCTCGGGCACGATGGTGTTGTGCTCCGCCTGCCAATGCCGCAAGTTTTTGGCGATGGTGCGCGGCCAGTCGATATCGGCGAAGCGCGGCCGGTAGGTGCGGCGGGATTTGTTCAGCGCGCCGCGCAGCGTCTCGACCGTGCGGCTTTCGAGCTTGGCCAAAAGCTCGCGCACGACCTTCGCTACCACTTGCCGCGCGGTTTCCGTGGTCTTGGCCGGCATGACCGAGCGCAGCGAGATGAGATCGGCCACGAGATGCACATCGGCTTCGATGGTGGCGAGGAATTCCGGCTCCAGCAGCATCTGCTTGAGACCCAGCCGTTCGAAAGCATCCCTCTGGATGACCTGCACCACCGGCGACGGGAAAAACTCGCGGATATCGCCGAGCCAGCGCGCCACACTTGGCGCCGAAACTCCGAGGCTGCCGCGCCGGCCGCCTGGGTTCTTGCCGCCCGCGTTGTAAAGGCCAGCGAGCGCCCGGTCGAGGCGGAGATCGCGGCTGCTCAACGCCACGGTCTTGTCGTCGCCCCCAAGCGCCAACCGCCAGCGGCGGGCGCGTTCAGCGTCCAGGCCGGTCATGCCGCATCGTCCTTTCCGTCAAGGCCAAGAATTGTGAGAAGAAGCGGCAGCGCCAGGGCAAATCCGGGCGCATCCGCATCTGTGGCTGCAGAAACGCCGCGGCCGGCGGGCGCGGCGAAAGCCGGTTGCCGGACCATGTCCAAGAGCCTGCGCCGCTCGCCCAGATCGCAGCTTGCGAAGGCCCGCCGCAGCATGGGCAGGAGCGTCATGAAATCCTCTTCACCAAGCACGAGCAGCCAGCCGTCGATTGCCGCGAGCAGCGGGGCGTCGTGCAGCAGCATCTGGCCGCCATCGCCAAGGAAGCCCTCCAGCCATTCGCCCGCCTCCGCCAGCATCACCGAGGGCGATAGCGCGCGGGACAGCAACTTCTGCGCCTTTTCCGCGCTGAGCTCGCTTTTATCGTAGAGCGTGCGCACCGCAAAGCCGCGCAGCAGCGCCGCGGCGAAGGAATCCTCAGTCAGGGAACGTAACGCGCCGCGCCAATCTCCGCTGAGGCGCGCATCGTCGAGCAGCGGCAGGGCGCGGTTGAACTCAGTCAGCTTGGCGTGCAGCTCTCCGGCCGCCGTCCGGTCGATATTGCGGCAGCCGTAAACGAGCCCCGCGCAAACGGCTTCGATGAGGCTGGTGGCCAGGAGGCGCAGCTCCTCCGTAGGCATTTCGCGCGCGGCGCCATAGCGCAGGATCGTCACCAGCGGCGGGGTTGCGCTGGCCAGCGCGCCGATATCGGCCGTAACCGCCGCCTTGGCTTGCAGGAGGCCGATTGCCACCCGCGCGGCCTCGCCGAGGTCCGCCAGCAGGCAGCCCTGAACAATGGAAGAGAGCGCGCCAAGATCGGCGGCTTCTTTCGCCCTCGATACAGCGGCATTGCTGGCCGCCTCCACTATTGTCGGGCCGTGGACGATGGCCTCGGCGAGGCGCACCGAGAATTCCGGCTCCCAGCGCAGCATCCAACGCTCGCGGAAGGTGCCCCGGCTGCAGCCCGGATCGAGCAGCTTGCCCCAGTTGACATTGATGAGATTGAGCCGGTGCAACAGCAGCGATTTCGCCAAGCCCGCATCCGTCCGCAGATCCACCGGCAGCTCGGCCTCAAGCGCCTCCGGCTTGAGCTTCAGCCGCTTCTGCTGGCGGGTGAGGTCGGCCTGCAGCGGCATTTGCGGCACGTCCGGGTCCACCGCCCCCACGTCGCCGCCCACAACAAGCTGCTCCTCGATCAGGCGCAGCGGCAGCACCTCGCCGTGGCACAGCGTGGCGAGGCTCGCGTCGCGCATTTCCTGCAGGCCGGGCAGCGGCAGCTCGCGCAAGGCGGCCAGCGTCTCGGCCAGGCGCGCCGCTTCAATGACCGAAGCCGTGGCCGTGATGCGCCCGGATTTGCGCAGCAGCGCCGCAACGCGCGTCTGCCAGTAGGCCGTGAACGCGCGGGGCGAAAGGCCGCCGTCCCGCCAGCGCCTGAGTTCGCCCCAGAGATGGCCGTACCAGCCGGGCGAGGCAATGCCCGCGCCATAGCCGGACGCGATGGTGAGGCGCGTGTTGGTCCAGGGGGCCCAGGTCGCGGCAACTTTGAGCTTCGGCAGGTCCTTCAGCAGCGCCTTGTCTTGGGTCTGGGCCGCCTTGCGGCGCAGGGCGGGTACGTGCCAGGCGCCGCAAACGGTGGCGACGGGGCCGTCCGTCTCCTTGAGCGCCTCGGCGATGGCGAGCCGCATATGGGCTTCGCGCTGCTGCTCGCGCTTTTCGCGGGAGGCATCGAGCGCCGGTTCGGCGTCCAGCACGTCGCGCAGGGCCGTCATGACCGTTTCGACGGAGGCGAAAATGTCCGCCGCGTGCGCTCCCTGCTCAATGAGCGCATTCCACCAGGCTTCGCTGTCATCGTAGCCCGCAAGCTCCGCGAGATAGCCGAGAGGGTCGTTGCGGACATCCTGTTCCCGGTCCTCTGGCGGCGCCTCAGCCTCTTCTTCCACAACCGTCTCCGCCTCGGGTTCAGGCTCCGGCTCCGCAGGAGCTTCTGCCGCCGCCTTGCGCGCGGCAAGGCTGTGACTGGCGGGCAAGTCGATGAACCGCACCGGCCGGCTGCGCCCGATGGCCCACAGCATCGCCTGCCACTCGGGCGAAAATTCCGCGAACGGGTAGAAGCTGGAATAGGACGGATCGTCCGCACCGTATATGAGCAGAGCCAGCGGCGGGCGCATCTGCGGCGAGACGGCGAACTCGATCAGCGCGTTCGCCTCGGGCGGGCCTTCGATCAGCACTGCGGCCGGATCAGCTGCGTCCAGCGCCTGCACCAGGCTATGCGCCGAGCCAGGGCCGTGATGCCGGATGCCGAAGATATGCAGCCGCGCCTCGGCCACCTCAAAACACCTCGCGGATGGCCGAATAGAGGTCGCCCCAGTCCTTCCGCTCGCGCACCACCACTTCGAGATATTCCTGCAGCACGATCTTGTCTTGTACCGGGTCTTTGACGATGGCGCCGACGAGATTGGCGGCGAGGCTCGATGCGTCGATGACCCCTGAGCCGAAATGCCCCGCTTCCGCCCATGCGCCGATGGTGACGGCGATGGCCTCGGCCGTGGACAGCGAACCGGACGGGCTTTTGAGCTTCAGCTTGCCATTGAGCGTTTGCCCGTCGCGCAGCTCGCGGAAGATGGTGACGATGCGCTCGATCTCCTTGCTGGCCGGCTCGATCTGCGGCAGCTCCAGGCCGGGGCCGATCTCGCCCGCGCGCTTGATGACGATCTGCGCTTCTTCCTCCAGCGTATCCGGGAGCGGCAGCACCACCACGTTGAAGCGCCGCTTGAGCGCCGAGGACAGCTCGTTAACGCCTTTGTCGCGGTTGTTGGCGGTGGCGATCATGTTGAAGCCACGCGTGGCGTGGACGGCATCGTTCAGCTCAGGGATGGGCAGCATCTTTTCGCTGAGCACTGTGATCAGCGTGTCCTGCGTGTCGGACCCCATGCGCGTCAGCTCCTCGAAGCGGACGATCTTGCCGTCCTCCATGGCGCGCATCAGCGGCGTGGCGACAAGCGCCTCGCGCGACGGGCCCTTGGCAAGAAGCATCGCGTAATTCCAGCCGTAGCGGATCTGGTTCTCGTCGGTTCCCGCCGTGCACTGCACCAGGAGCTGCGAAGAGCCGGAAATCGCCGCTGCAAGATGCTCCGATACCCAGGATTTGGCCGTGCCAGGGATGCCTAGCAGGAGGAGCGCCCGGTCGGTCGCAAGCGTGGCCACGGCGGTTTCGATCAGCCGCCGGTTGCCGATATATTTCGGCGTAATCTCGACACCCTTCTTGGTCCTGCCGCCCATCAGGTAATCGACGGCGGCGCGCGGAGACAGCCGCCAGTTGGCCGGGCGTGTGTGCTTGTCCTCGGCGGCAAGCGCCTCCAGCTCGTGCGCAAACAGGACTTCGGCGGATTGGCGCAGCTGCTGGCCGTTCTTCTTGTCCTTGGACATGATCTACCTTTCGTCGGGAGCGGATGCCGGCAGCGCCAGCACGAAATGGGCGAAGTCGCGCGCCTTGCGGTTGACCGCGGGCGGCAGCGGTTCAATGGCGCTCAGGAACTGCTCCATATAGCCGCGCGGCATGAGCATGGCGGTATAAATCAGCTCGATGGGATCGGCCTTGCTGCGCCCGTTTTCGTCCTCAGCTAACGAGCTGACGAAAGCGCGCCATCCGGAGGAGGCAAGCAGCCGTGCCGCGATAGCGTCCGGGAGCGGCCGGTCCACACTCTCAACCACACCGCGCAAGGCGTAGTCTCTCGCGTATGTGCCGCTTTCGCAACGGGCGGCGAAGCGGTCAAAGAGTGCCGCCCGCGCTTCGGGCAGCGCGCCGTAGCCGGGAAGGTACCCCATCAAGAAGTCGAGGCGTTCGTCTCCGAGCTGCGGAAGGAGCGCGCCGATCGTTGTCATATCGCCGCTGGCGAAGGCCGTCCTAATGAATGCGTCGCGCACGGCGTTTTCACTTGCGGGAAGCGCTTTAAGAAATGCATCGGCGGCCAGGTTCAGCCGTGCTGCGACCTCGGCGGCTGGGAGATCTTCCAGCAGCTTGTAAATGTCAGGATCGCGCGCCGTCCGTCCGGCGCTGCCGGGAGGTGTGAAAGTTACGTTTGCACTGCCGGGCAACCTTGCGGGCTTAATCGTAAAGTACGCCTTGGCGCGGTCGAGGCGTTCCTGATAGGCGTCTGTGCCAGGCAGCTTCGCCAGCAGCAGAGCGGCAGCACTCCTTACGCTTTCAGCGCGGTCGCCGCCGCAGGTTTCAAGGAAGGCGCGGTCGCCGCCGGAAATCCCGGTGCGGAGAGTTTGCAGCAGCTCGGAACGGACAGCGGCAGGTTCCCGTGGGAAACACGCTTCGAGAAGAGCACGGGCGCCGTCCGGATCGGTGTGCCGCATGTCATGCAGAAAACGCGCACGCGCTGTCTTGCCGAAGCTTTGCCAATTCTCCGCCGAGATGACGGCGTAAGCGAGGTTTCCGGCCGCGTCTTCGTCCTCATCGGCTCCGGTGCGCAGCAACTCCAGGCTGGCACGCTCAGCTATGCCGAGCGGAACGCCGCTGGTGCGGAGGGGAACTGCCAGACGCGGCAAATCGAAGGGATGGAGACGCAGGCCGCAAGCGTTAAGGCGCTTCAGGGCGGCGGCAACAAAGAGGCGCGCGAGTTCGGAATCGGCCTTTACCAGCAGCCGGTTGAGAAGACGCCGGGCCTGAGCCGGCAGGATGCTGCGAGAATCGGCATGGAGGCGGCGGGCGGCTTCGGGGATTGCTTCAGCGGCCTGCGCGGGGGCAGGGCGGGCGAAGCGGCTACGCGTGCCTGCCAGCGCAAGAGCTGTCAGCGCCGGTTGCGCGCCGGGAGTCCGCGCACGGATTGCCTGTGCGATCTCCTCCGGCAGCGCCAGCGGGTTGCGGTTGAGCCCAAGCATGAAGCTTTGGCGGACGCTTGCGCCGTTGAGGCTGGAAAAGCTTTGCGCGGACATAAGCGTCAGACCTCGTACCAAAGACCGAGCGGTGTTTCCGCGGCAAACAGCGTCAGCAGCCTTCCGTCCCACAGCCCCGCTATGGCCATATCGCCGAGGCCCAGAAGCGGTAGTGCGGCTTCCGCCTGCACGGCGTTCAGCGGCAATGCCACCCCATCGCCGTCAGCAATGAGCAGCCCGCCAGTTTCGTCGCGCGCCAGCTGTACCTGGGACGCCGCCACCGGCCAGGCATCGAGCCAGGGCTGCACTGCCAGTGCCGCATCGTAGCCACCGAGTGCCTGCCCAAGCCCGGCCGGAAAGTGCGGCCATGGCGGAGGTTCGGCGAGCGGATCGAACGGCACTGGCTCGCGATTGGCGATGTGGGCGCGAAGCGGCGCGGCGGACGGGTAGAATGCCAGCTCGGCGAGGAGCAATTCGCCAGGCGTATAGGGCGCCGCCTGCGCTCCGGTGGAAACCGGAATGAAATCCAAGAGCAGCGCAAACCGCGGCGCGGGCGCGGCGGTTTCCTGCGCATCCAGGCGCAAGAGCCGGGTTTCCAGGCGCCTCAGCTTATCCGGCTGAACCTCGCTGCGGGCCGCAACCACCATCCACGGGGCGGTAACGCGCGGCGCTGCAGCATCGCCGAGCAGATCCTCGCGTTTGACGGTCCAGCCTAAGGCGCGGCGCACATCGGCTTTGAGTGCGGGCGGCAGCGCATCCTGGCGGCGATAGGCAGCTGCGATCACGGTCATCGCTGCCAGCCGCTCCATGACCAGCTCGCCGCGCTGCGCCTCGGGCACCCGGAACACATCGGCCGCTAGGGCGTCGAGCTGCCCCGCCAGCCCGCCCGCCTTGGCATCCACCAGACGCGCCGATAAGGTGCGGCAGCTTTTCACCGCAGTCGCGGCGAAGCCTGCAAGCCCGTGATTGAGCTGGTCGGCGATCCAGAGGTCCAGCTCGTCGAGCCCGGCGAGGACGCTCGCCTCGCGCTCCAGACGGATACGCTCGCGCTGCGCCTCGGCACGGGCGGCGGCTTTCGGATCGGGCGGGGCCGCGGCCGGGGTTTCCGCCAAGGCTGCGGCAATGGAGCCGCCGCGTGGGGACCGCGTCTCGCCCGGGCTGGTATCGGCGCTCTCGCCGGCGGCTGCCGTGTTGCCCGTCTTGCCGCGCCGCCGCGCAAGCCAATCGTTCACCCACTCGGGCACCGCACTTTCGGCAAAATCCTGCGGCCCATCGCAGTATTGCCACATGAGCGCCAGCACGTGCTTGCAGGGAAACTTCCGGCTCGGGCAGGTGCATTTGTAGCCCAGATCGGCGGTGGCAACCACGACACGATAGGGCGTGGCCCCCGAGCCCTGGCACTCTCCCCACAGGTGCGCCGTGCCCCCATCGCCGCCTAGTACGGGCCATTTCGTGGGCTTGACGAGTTTCAGGGCTGCGCCGAGCGACGCCTGGTCGGGAGCAAGCCGTTCGATTTGGTCTTTGGTGAAGGGGACTGGCATTGAGGGGAGCAACTTGAACGCGGTGGGACAACAATCTGGGTGCCTACATATAAAAAATGGCCGCTTAAAGTTTCTCCGCCGCAATGATCTGCCGCGCCATACCGTTCGAAAACCCGTGGTGGACGCGAAAGGCGCTGGGATGGGATAGGATGGTGGCTTCCGCCGGGAACGAACGTTAAATGCAGTCAGCACACTCTTGGCTTCGCGCCATTCATAGGAGTGTCCACTACGGTCATGGTCCGCGAGTTCCCGGCCCATTGGGGGGAGAGCCGTTAAACGCCAGGTAAGCGGGAGTGCTTGAAATTCGGAAAGCTCTTCTTGTGGGTCATGAGGGTCGATTTCGTGAACGATTTCGACGCGCCGGCTGCCCCCTCATCTGCGGACTCGCTTCAAATGTGGCGGTTTGGAAAGTCGGGCACACGAGCTGCCATATTGCCACCTCCATGGTGGCGGCTCCGCCGTCCACAAGCGGAATTCCGGACCAATGCAGCTCAGCAAGCGGCTGTCGCGAAGGCTCTGCCAAGCTTGACGAGGCCGGCGCTTCCTCGCCGTCAAATTTTTTGGCGTTCGCGTCCCAGAGCCGGACGGTGCGAATGCTTAGGCAACTCTCAATACACGATAATTCGGCGTAGGTGGTTGCTCCTTGTAATTGTAAAACCCGCAGCCGGACTTGCGGCCAAGCCAGCCTGCCTCGACGTATTTAACAAGCAAAGGACACGGACGATATTTCGTGTCGGCGGTGCCTTCGTAGAGCACGCGCATGATGCTCAAGCATACGTCGAGCCCGATGAAATCGCCGAGTTCCAGAGGGCCCATGGGCATGTTGGCGCCGAGTTTCATAGCGGTGTCGATGGAGGCGATATCGCCGGTGCCTTCATGCAAGGCAAAAATAGCCTCATTAATCATTGGCAGCAGAACGCGGTTCACAATGAAAGCCGGATAGTCTTGGGAGGTCACTGCCGTCTTACCAAGCTTCGCAGCGACCTTCTTTATTGCTGAGTAGGTAGTGTCGATGGTGGTGAGTGCGCGGATAAGCTCCACAAGCTTCATCACTGGGACGGGGTTCATAAAATGCATGCCCATGAAACGTTCCGGCCGGTCAGTCTGAGCGGCCAGCGCCGTTATGGAGATTGAAGAGGTATTCGTGCATATGAGTGCTTTGTCTTGCAAGACAGGACACAGGTTCTTGAAGATCTCGCGCTTGACTGTCTCGTTCTCGACGGCAGACTCGATCACCAAGTCGCAGCCACTAAAGAGCTGCAACTCAGTACCTGTTCTAATTCTTAGGATTGCTTCGGCGCTAGCCGCAGGTGTAAGCTTCTGCTTCTCGGCGAGCCGGTTAAGACGCGTCCTAATTCCCTCAAGGGCCTTTTGCACCCTTTCCGTGGTAACGTCTTGCAGGAAGACCTCATAGCCCGCGGCCGCGCAGACTTGAGCGATACCCCCTCCCATCTGGCCTGCACCGATAACGCCGATCCTGGCAATTGCTAATTCCTCGTCGTGATTACCCATTTCTTGTCTCTCTGTTTGAGCTACTACCAAAACTGATCCCGTTTATCCGGCTGATGCGTTCAGCCTCCAAAAATCACCTGGCGGAAACGCTTGAGTGAGAATGCGAAGTAAACGCTTCCAATCGCCGCCATGGCAGCAAGCTCAGGCCAGACGATCGAAATATCCGCGCCGCGAAAAAGGACGGCCTGCGAGAAGTCGACGAAATGCGGCGTCGGGAAGATAATTCGCATCAGATACTGCATCCAGACAGGTTCGCTTTCCATTGGCGTGACGGTACCCGATAGCATCTGTATGACGAGAAGGGTGGGAGCCGCGAGCAGCGCAAACTGTCCCATGGTGCTCGTGATCGTACCCAGCAGGATGCCAAGCGTCGCAATTGTGACGGTGTAAAGCGTGGCTCCAAAGAAAAAGAGGGTAATTGAGCCGGCAATGGGAACCGCAAGGAACCACTGCACGACAAATACGAGCGATAATTCAGAGGCAATAAGAATGACGAGACCGTTGGCAACGATCTTCGACCACATGATCTCTGGCGGCACGACCGGCATCACTAGGAGATGCTCGACCGTTCCATGCTCACGCTCCCGGATGAGCGCGGCGCCGGTCAGGATCACCGCCAGCATCGTGATGTTATTGACGACCTGCATGACCGAGCTGAACCAGGACGAATAGAATTGCGGGTTGAATTTGGCGCGAATTACCACATTCGCCGGGCCTGCAATGGCTTCTTCGCGGCCGGCTAGGAAGTTGGCAATCTCCTGCATGATGATGGTTTGGATATAGATCGCGCCGTTCCCCGCCGGCGCCATCGCGGTCGCGTCGACGTTCAGCTGCAGGGAAACCTTTCTTCCGGCCAGCAGGTCCTCTTCAAAACGGGGCGGTATTTCGAAAACGAAAATCATGCGCCCGGCGTTCATGATGGGGTCGATCTCGTTCGCATTGATGAGAACGGAGCGCTTGAACAGAGGCGGCCGGTTCAATACGTCCAAAAATTGGCGGGACAGATCGGAGTGGTCCTCGTCAACAACGCCGACTGTCAAATCTTGTGGGTTCGTCGAGACGCCGGTTGCGATGGTATAAACGGCAATCGTGTAAGTATAGGCCACCAGAATCAGCAACAGGTAGTCGGCGCGGATACTGGCGCCGTCATCGAGGTTCACAGCACGCCGTTGCCTGACGGCAGCTTCATACAGACCTTCACGGACATCACGAAGCGACGTCAGGCTGAGGCCTATATCGCGCGTCTCGCGTCCGAGGATCCGCTGACCGGCCTGCGCGCTGCGCGGGCCACATGCGCGGCGGCGGCGAAAGTGTTTGGCTGCCGACCTGAAGAAGTGTTCCCGTCGTCGACCGGGATCATTGGCGTGCCGCTA
>JBKQNN010000008.1:0-10413 GCA_052145975.1 Rhodomicrobium sp.
GGACCCAAGAATTGCCGCTGCGGATAATTCAGGCGTTCCTTCTCCCCGTCCGCATCCGCGTTGCGGATGCGGCAGCAAAAGATGCCAGCTCGCCAAGGCGAGCTGGCGCGGAGAAGGACAGGATGAGGGGGGACTTCGTGAAGCATTCAACCGGATTCGGTATAACCAACTACGCAGCTCCGGATTTGGGCCGATGCAGAAACTAACTCTGAGCCGGCGATTTAAGCAGTGAGAGGGAGATTGCGTGGCAGAGCAGGCGGCATCTATCCGCGCTCGGCCCAACTAGAATTTCGAAGGCGCCAGCCTCAAGCTGCGGGGCGCCATCCTCGTCCGGAAAAGCGAGATCGCCGGCTGCGAGCTCGAAGCGCACCGTGCCTTTTTGGCCCGGATCGAGCTTGATTTTGGCCAGCCCGCGCAGTTCCAGCAGCGGCCTTGCAACCGAGGCCGTGACGTCGTGGATGAAGAGGAAGGCGGTTTCCTCGCCCCCGGCGGTGCCCTGATTTGTCACGCCGGCCTCGACGGAGATCCGGTCATCCGGGGCCAAGACTTCGGCAGACACACGCAAGCCGCTGTAAGCGAATTGCGCATAGGACAAGCCGTGCCCGAATGGGAAGAGCGGCGCCACCGGGGCATCGAGGTATTTGCTGCTTTCGCGAAGCGCGCTGGCGGGCCGGCCTGTCGGGCGCTGGGCGTAGAATATCGGGATTTGGCCAACGTCTGCAGGCCAGGAGACGGCAAGCTTGCCGCTCGGGTTCGCCTTGCCCGTCAGGATGTCCGCAAGCGCGTTTCCTGCCTCCGAGCCCAGGAACCAAGTGGCCAGGACCGCATCGGCCGCCTCGAACAGGAAAGGCTCTATGACCGGCCGGCCCGATGTCAGCGCCACAACAATGGGCTTTCCGAAGCGCAAAGCCTCCCTCAATAGCGCTGTCTGCCCATCGGGCAGGCTGGGCCTGGCGCGGCTAGCCGCTTCCCCGCTCATTGTGGCGGTTTCGCCAAGACACAAGAGGAGCGTATCGGCTTTGCCGGCGGCTTCTTTGGCCTCCGCAGCGGCGAAATCCTCGAAATGGGCGATTTCCAAGCCTGGAAGGGCGCCGCGCAAGCCCTGCAAAAAGCTTGCGGCTTCCTCCGCTTTTCCCGCAGCGTGCCATGGCCCGAGCATCTCGCCGGGCGCGTCCGCGAGCGGGCCTGCCACCACGAGCTTCGCGGGCGCCGTCAGCGGGAGAATGCCGCCGCGATTCTGCAGCAGAACGATGGACTTACGCGCGGCCTCCCGTGCAATTGCACGGCGGTTTTCCCGTGTGCCTTGCGGTAACGCGGACCCGTCCGCGAACGGCCTCTCGAAAAGGCCGAGCCGGACTTTAAGATCGAGCACGCGCTTGACGGCGGTATCGATATCCGCCTCCGAAACAAGCCCGCGGCCGAGCGCCTGCGGCAGCCCTTCAAGATAGGCGCCGCTCGCCATATCGATATCCACGCCGGCGTTCAAGGCAAGTGCTGCGGCCTCGACGGTGTCAGCGGCGACGCCATGCGAAATCAGCTCCGCGATGGCATTGAAATCGCTGACGATGACGCCATCGAAGCCGTAACGCGCCCTAAGCAGGCCGCGCAGGAAGCCCCTATGGACCGTCATGGGAATGCCCGCCAGATCGTTGAACGACGGCATGATCGCAGCAACGCCCTCACGCACCGCAGCGGCGAATGGCGGCAAGTAGACCTCGTGCATTGTGCGGCTGGAGACATCCACCGAGGCATATTCGCGGCCTGCCGTCACGGCGCCATAGGCTGCGAAATGTTTTGCGGTGGCGCCAATGGCGAACGGTGGCCGAAGCGCCGCTCCCTGGAAGCCGCGCACTTTGGCCTCAGCAAAGCGCGATGCAAGCCAGGGATCCTCGCCAGGACTCTCAGCCATGCGCCCCCAGCGCGGGTCGCGTGACACATCCAGCATCGGTGCGAAGGTGAGCGCAATCCCGGCCGCCGCCGTCTCATGAGCCGCCACCCGCGCCGTCACTTCCCACAGGCCCGCGTCCATGGCCGCGGCTTCGGCGAGCGGAATAGAGAAGACCGTCTCATAGCCGTGCAGCACATCCAGTGCGAACAAAAGCGGTACGCCAAGGCGCGTTTCGTTAAGCGCAACCTCTTGCAGCTTGTGGATGCGAGCCGGTTCTTGTAAATCCAGGATGCTGCCCACGTGGCCTTTGCGCACTTCGGCCTCATCCGCGCGGATCATCGTGAGCTGCCCGAGCTTCTCCTCAAGGCTCATCGTGCCAAGGAGATTTTCGATGTCGCTTGCGGAATCGCGTTTCATGCAACCTAACCTTAGCTTTTGTATGCCTACTGTTTCGTACAAGCTCTATGTAGCGTGGCGCAGATGTTAAATCGACCGTCAGGCGGGGCATCCACGGCACCACGGGCGCCCGGACCGGAGACCCCCAGCGAGAGCATAATCGCTCAGTTCGGGGAGCTTTGGCACATTATCCTCGATCCCCACGCGAAACGCGCGCTTATGAAGCTCGGCGGCGCAATTGCGTTTGTGATTGCGCTCAATGCCGTGTTCCAAATCAAGCTGAATAATTGGCAGGGTAGCATTTACGATGCAATCGGCCGGAAGGACTTCTCCGTTTTCGTTCACGAGATCGGGGTGTTTCTCGTTATCGTAACCATCCTGCTTTGCCTAGGCGTTACGCAGACTTGGCTACACGAATTGCTGAAGGTCCGGCTCCGCCAAGCGGTCACCTACGATCTTTTGGACGAATGGCTTCAGCCGCGCCGGGCTTTCCAGCTCAAGCAGAGCGGGGACATCAGTGCCAATCCCGACCAGCGCATCCAGGACGATGCCAGGCGGCTTTCCGAGCTTTCGATAGATCTGGCCGTGGGCCTCGTTCAATCCTCGTTTCTTCTCATCGCCTTCGTTGGCGTTCTGTGGGAGCTTTCCGCTCAGGTCAAATTCTTGATTGGCGGCCAGGAAGTCACCATCCCGGGCTACATGGTCTGGGCTTCCATCGCCTATTCCGCGTTTGGCTCCGCGATCACCTGGCTTGTGGGCAGGCCCTTAATCCAGGCTCATACGGATTTGCGCGCCAAGGAAGCCAAGTTCCGCTTCGCGCTCGTTAGGGTCAGCGAGGCGGCGGACGAGATCGCCCTTCTTGGCGGCGAAAGAGAGGAGCGGGGCTTTCTGGAAGGGCCGGTAAACGATCTGCTCGCCACGATGCGGCACATCGCCAACCGGCTCGCGGGCCTTACTTGGGTGACCGGAGGCTATGGCTGGCTTGCCATTATCGCGCCGCTGCTGCTGGCCGCGCCGGGATATTTCGGCGGCTCGCTCACGCTTGGCGGCCTAATGATGGTTGTCGGCGGGTTTTACCAGGTTCAGACGGCGCTGCGCTGGTACGTGGACAGGTTTCCCGCCATCGCGGAATGGCGCGCCATGCTAAACCGCATAAGCAGCTATCGCAGCGCCTTGGAGCGGCTTTCCGCGCCGGCTCCGGCGCCCGCGAAAATCCGCTACGAGGCAGGCGGGCACGTGATTTCCACCGAAAACCTTAAGGTAGCATGGAACGGCGATCCGCCCCTCAAGGTCGGGGACTTCAAGATCGAGCCGCACGAGCGCGTCTTGATCCAAGCCACGCCCAAATCGGGCAAGAGCACCGTACACAAGACGCTGGCCGGGCTGTGGACGCGCGGAAGCGGAACCGTGCGCGTGCCCTCGCATAAAGATATGCTGTTCCTGCCGCAGCCGCCTTATCTGCCGATGGGAAGCCTGCTCAATGCGCTCTCCTACCCAGACCCGGCGGACCGCTTCAGCGAGGGCGATGCCAAAGCTGCGCTTGAACGCGTCGGACTGGAGCGGCTGGCCTCAAACCTGAACAAAGTTAAGCGCTGGGACAAGGAGCTGACCCTCGAAGAACGCCGCCGGTTGATCCTCGGCCGCATGCTGCTGCACCGCCCGCAATGGGTCGTCCAGGACGAATCCATTTACGAGCTGGACGAGGAAACCCGGAAGACCGCATTGTCGATCCTCTGCGGCGAGCTTAAACAGACGGCGGTCCTCAGCATCGGCCGCCACTATCCCGACGACACATTCTATCAGCGCGTTCTGAGCCTCGAAACCGGACGGATGCGCTAGACTTGGAATCGATGATCTACACTACGCGCATTACCTCCCCATGGGAGAGGGGACGCCTTCTCAACGGGTACAGCCGAACTCCCTCTCCCATGGGGAGAGGGTTGGGGTGAGGGGTGATGCGCTATGGTCAAGCCTCATCCTTCAGCGAGCGCGAGATAAAGGCTTCGCTCAAGCCTGAGGTTTCAGGGTATGATTAGAGTGTTCTGGGAGCAATAAGGATAGTAGAATTGGCAGCCATGAAACCTGCATCTTCACACCGTTCAGCCGCCCCTGCCGGCGAAGCCCTTCTGGATTTGGTTCAGCGGCAATCCTTCGGGTATTTTTGGGACTTCGCGCATTCCGGAAGCGGAATGGCGTTCGACCGCGGGCGCTCGGACGGCACGGGTGAGAACGATCTGTTAGCCGTCGGCGGCACGGGCTTCGGCATCATGGCCATGATCGTGGCCGTGGAGCGGGGCTGGATTGCGCGCGAGGACGTGGTTGAGCGCCTTCTCAAGATGCTGAAGTATCTCGGCAAAGCGGACAGCTACAACGGCGTGTTTCCGCATTTTCTCGAAGGCGCCACGGGCAAGGAAATGCCTTTGTGGGCCGATAACGCGGGCGGCGATATTGTCGAAACCTCCTATCTCGTGGCCGGCTTCCTTTGCGCGCGCCAATATTTCGACCGGAGGAGCGCGTCCGAAAACAAATTGCGTGCAAGCGTTGCCAGCTTTTGGGAGGATGTGAACTGGAATTGCCACACCAAAGATGGCGGCGCGCTGCATTGGCATTGGACGCCGGAGGGCCTCAAGCAAAAGATCGAGGGCTGGAACGAGTGCTTGATTACCTACGTGCTTGCCGCCTCTTCGCCCACCCATCCTATTAGCGCAAGCTCCTATCACGAGGGCTGGGCCACGGGCCCGGTGTTTAACAACGGCAAAGAGTATTACGGCATCCGCCTGCCGCTCGGCCCCAAACTGGGCGGGCCCTTGTTCTTCTCGCACTTCTCCTTCCTTGGGCTCGACCCGCGCGGCTTGAAAGACCGCTACGCCGATTACTGGGAGCAGAACCTCAATCATTGCCTCATCAATTACGAGCATTGCGTGCGCAATCCGAATGGTTTCAAGGGCTACGGCCCGGATTGCTGGGGCTTGACCTCAAGCGAGGGCGACAACGGCTACTTTCCCCACTCGCCCGAGGAAGACAAAGGCGTGATCGCTCCGACCGCCGCGCTATCGAGCTTTCCCTATACGCCCTGGCAGTCCGCCGCCGCGCTGCAATATTTTTTCAGCCTCGGCGATAAGCTTTGGGGCAAATACGGCTTTGCGGACGCCTTCAATCCCACAACCGGATGGTATTCGGGCGAGTACCTAGCGATCGATCAAGGCCCGATCGTCGTGATGATAGAGAACTATCGCACTGGCCTCTTATGGCGGCTGTTCATGAGCTGCCCGGAGATAGGCCAGGGACTTAGCCTCTTAGGATTTGAACGGCAGGCCCAGGCTTGAGGGACGCGGATCGCGATGACGGATGGGAGCACGCTAGAACAATGGGGCGGCGATCTTGTGCGCAGCTGCGCCGCCAAGCTCGAGAAAGCCATTTCGGCCACAGACCTCGAAATGAACCGGTCCGGTTTCGGGCAAGTCATCAGGCCGGCGCCGGGGTCTGTGCTTGCAAGCCCGGCAGTGGCATTCGATGCCGGGGAGCCCGACTACTTCTTCCATTGGGTCCGCGACTCGGCCGCCGTTATGGAAGCCGTGCGCATCCTGGCGAAGGCCGGGGAACCGTCCGCTGACTGGGCAAGGCTCTTCAACGAATTCGTGCAGTTCAGCCTGGATTTGCGCAAGATCGACGGCCCGCGCTTTCTCAGCCAGAGCGATTTCCGCGCCAAGACCGCCCCCGAAATGCAGCAATATCTGCGCCCCAATGAGGAAATCGCCGCCGTTCATGGCGATCTCGTCGCGGGCGATGTCCGGTACAATGCGGACGGCGGCCTGGATTTCATTCGCTGGAACAGGCCCCAGCACGATGGCCCGGCCTCGCGCGCCCTTGTGGCGATGCGGTTCGAGGAAGATGGCCCCCGCGTCTCCACCGAGGCGAAGGGGCGCCTGGCCGAGCTGATCCATAGCGATCTCTCCTACACCGCCAAGAATGCCGGACATCCTTGCTACGACATTTGGGAGGAGGAGTTCGCGCAGCATTATTACACGCTCCTGGTGCAGCTCTCGGCCATGGAGAAAGGTGCGGCCCGCGCGACGCGCGGCGGCAAAGCCGGCGATGCGGGTTTCTTCAGCGCCAAAGCCAGGGATCTGCGCAAGTCGCTCGACGGTTTCTGGTCGCCCGGCCTTGGCGTTTACCGCAGCCGCATGTCCGGGCTGGGCAGCGACAGCCCGAAGGCGCTCGATTTCGCGGTCATCCTCGGGGTGGTGCACGCCGGCCTCGATGAAGGCGCGCACAGCGTGCGGGACGAGCGGGTGTTGCTGACCCTCAACAAGCTGGAAGAACTTTTCGCGGCGGAATACGCGATCAACCAAGGCGGCGGCCAAGGCATCATGTTTGGCCGCTACAAGGGCGACAGCTATGTAAGCGGCGGCGCGTACTATTTTTCGACCTTTGGCGCAGCGGAATTCTATTACCGGCTCGCTTCGACGGATGCGGGCCAGCGCGATGCCTGGATAGCAAAAGGCGACGCAATCCTCTCCCGCATCCGCGATTTCGTGCCCGAATCGGGCGGGCTCTCGGAGCAATTCGACCAGACAACGGGTGCGCAGACATCCGCCAAGGACCTTTCTTGGAGCTATGCCTGCTTAATCACCGCCTGGCACGCGCGGCAGGCGGCACTTGGGCAAAGAGGGCTGATTTGATGCCGCAAGCTCGCTCCCCTCATCCTGTCCTTCTCCCCATGGGAGAAGGGACGCCTGAATGTGGCGTTGAGCGTGCAACAACGTTCCCTCTCCCATGGGGAGAGGGACAGGGTGAGGGGCGTAAGCTATGAG
Organism: Rhodomicrobium sp.; assembly: GCA_052145975.1. Taxonomy (GTDB): domain Bacteria; phylum Pseudomonadota; class Alphaproteobacteria; order Rhizobiales; family Rhodomicrobiaceae; genus Rhodomicrobium. The sequence goes on from JBKQNN010000008.1 coordinate 7,099, forward strand.
CGAGCTGCGTACTTTCCACATGCCACCCGAGAGCGAGCTTGGCCTTCTCCGGATCAAGAATACGGCGGGGCTTGAGATCGCCGTTCTGCCAAACGGCTGCCTGTTTGCAATCGAGCACGATGACGGCCGCGGCCGCGTCATGGCGAACCAGACGCTAGGTTCGCCGCTTGGGGGCTCCATCGCGCGCATTCTTCTGCGGACGGAGGCTTGGACGGCGGAGGCCCTTGGCCCTGGCGCGGCTGTGCAATTTGGCGCGGGCGCAGACCGGTTCGTTTGGGCGGGCGAGACCGGGGGCCTGCATCGCCGGGTCACCCTCCGGCTGCATCCGACGCAGAATTTCTGGGCATGGCGCTTGGACCTGCGCAACGCCAGCGAGGCCCCGCTTGCCTGCGATGCGATCTTCGTGCAAGACCTGGGGCTGGGCGAGCGCAATTTTGTTACCGGCAACGAAGCCTTCGCCTCGCAATATATCGACCAGCACATCGCCGTGCATCCGCGGTTCGGCCCGGTCGTCATGAGCCGGCAGAACCTCGCTCAGTCCGGCCGCCACCTTTGGACCGCGCATGGCTGCTTCGAGGGCGCGATACGCTATGCGACCGACGCCTCGCAACTCTTCGGGCCGGCCTACCGCGACGCAGCGTCAATCGATCTGCCGTTCGGAGCCGGCTTGCCGGGCGTGCGGCTGCAGCATGAAGCGTCTTGCGCGATCGTGCAGAGCGGAGTGCGAAGGCTTGCGCCTGGAGAAGAAGCGGCGTGGACCTTCTTCGGCGCCTTCGACCCCGATCATAGCGGCCCATCTACCGGCGAGGACTTGGCCCGGATCGAGGACGCCGAAACGGCGCTCTCCGCGTTTGCGCCGGCTGAAATTCCGCTCAGCGCGCCCGTGCGCAGCCTCGTACAGGACGCCTCTCCGCTTAACTGCAATTCCGGCGAAGATGCAATCCATCCAACCGGGCGGATACACGAGGAACGGCGCGATGGCCGGCTCCTCTCCTATTTCGTGCAGGAAGGCGCTCTCAATCGCCACGCGGTGCTGCGCGATAAAGACCGGCTCATGAAGCGCCGGCATGGCACGATCCTCAAAACCGGGCAAAGCCTGTTGCCCGATGAGAATGCGCTATCCGTGACCTGCTGGATGCATGGCGTCTTTGCGGCGCAGCTCAGCGGCAGCGCGTTTCATAAGCTTTTCTCTGTCTCACGCGACGCCTACAATATCGTCAGGACGAACGGCCTGCGCATGCTCGTTGAAATCGCGGGCGAGTGGCGGCTTCTTACGCTGCCGTCGCTTTTCGAGATGGGGCTTAGCGATTGCCGCTGGGTCTACCGGGCGGAGGGCCGCACTATCGCCGTTCACGCCGCCGCGTCAGCCGAGGACTCCGCGATCCAATGGGAAATCAGCGTCGAGGGCGAGCCCTGCCGGTTTCTGATCTTCGGCCAGCTTGTGCTGGGCGAACGCGACTTCTGCGGCGCAGGGCTTGCCGAGATGGATGCCGGCGCGAAACGCTTCACTTTCCGTCCCCAGCCGGACTCGTTTTGGGGAAAGACCTATCCAAAGGCGGCCTACCACCTCGTCACCAGCACGCCCGGCGAGGTCGAAGCGCTGGGCGGCGACGAATTGCTCTATGCGGACGATAAGCCGCGCGGCATGCCCTATATTGCGATGCGCACCGCGCCAACCGCGGAGTTCCGCTTCGCTGTAGTTGGCTCCATGACCGATCCCGCCGAGGCCGGCCGGCTCGCGCGGAGATACGAAGGCTATGTGAGCATGCCGATGATGGTGCGCGCTGCCGGCAAGTTCTGGGCGGGCGTGTGCCGGGAGGTGCGCTTCAAAGGCGACCGCGAAGGCATCGCCGATCTCAACACCGTCTTCCCATGGATGGTCCATAACGCACTCATTCATGTGTCCGCGCCGCACGGGCTGGAGCAGTACGAAGGCTCCGCATGGGGCACCCGCGACGTGTGCCAGGGGCCGGTGGAATTCCTGCTCGCGCTCGAACACGACGGCCCGGTGCGGGAAATCCTCAAGCTCGTTTTCGGGCGCCAATTTGCGTCCGGCGCCTTCCCGCAATGGTTCATGCTGGAGCCATACGGCATGATCGAGGGCTCTCAAAGCCACGGCGACATCCCCGTCTGGCCGCTGAAGGCGCTTTGCGACTATATCGAGTGCACGGACGATATAGCCTTCCTGTCCCAGCCGGTGGCGTGGAGGGACGGAAGCGGGCAGAGCAGCATCGCAGGGCATTGCGAACGCCTGCTCGACCACTTGCAGGCGCAGTTCATCCCCGGCACGCACCTTGTCCGCCTTGGCGAGGGCGACTGGAACGACTCCTTGCAACCCGCCAGCGAGGCTTTGAAGGATTGGACGGTCAGCAGCTGGACGGTTGGCCTCTTCTTTCAACAGCTTGCCCGCTATGCGGAAATCCTGCGGCGGGCGGGCGATACCGCCGGTGCGAGCCGGCTTGAGGAGCTGGCGGAGGCTATGCGCGCCGATTTCAACCGGCACCTCATCCGCGACGGCGTGCTGGCAGGCTACGCCATTTTCAATCCCGAGGCCTGCGTGCAGGAACTGCTTCTGCACCCCTCGGACCGCAAGACCGGCGTGAACTACTCGCTGATCCCAATGAACTGCGCTATCGCCAGCGGAATTTTCAGCCCAGAGCAATCGCGGCAGCATATGGGGCTCATCCGCGAGCATTTGCTTTTCCCCGATGGCGTCAGGCTTATGGAACGGCCGCTCCCTTACCGCGGCGGAGTGGAGCAGTTTTTCCGCCGCGCCGAATCCTCCCCCTTCTTCGGGCGCGAAGTGGGGCTTATGTACGTCCACTCCCATCTGCGCTATTGCGAGGCCGCGGCCATGCTGGGGGAAGCACAGGCTTTTTGGGAAGGGCTTCAGATCGCCAATCCCATTGCGGTGACGGAGCGCCTGCCGCATGCCACCTTAAGGCAGCGCAACAGCTATTTCACCAGCAGCGATGCCGCCTTCCGCGACCGTTACGAGGCGTTCGCGGAGTGGAACCGCGTAAGGGAAGGCACGGTTGAGGCCGATGGCGGCTGGCGCATCTATTCGAGCGGGCCGGGCCTCTATATCGAGCTTCTCATTGGGCGGCTCGCCGGCCGGCGGCGGCATTCCGGCAAGCGCATTTCCGATCCAGCAGTCCAGGGCATCGCCCTTGACTGGCACAATGGCTAAAGCGCGATCGGATTTGATGGAAACCCCATCAAACCAGATCCGTTTGAATGCTTCACGAAGACCCCCTCACCCCAGCCCTCTCCCCAGGGGGAGAGGGAGTCTTCAGCGGTTGAGCAAGCGTCCCC
>JBKQNN010000009.1:0-8818 GCA_052145975.1 Rhodomicrobium sp.
GCCGATAGCATCCAGGCCATTACCGAGAGCTTCGTCTATGACAATCTGAACCGCGTGACCGCGTCCACGGTGACGCCCACGGGCGGGCAGGCTACGGCGGTGTCCGTGGCCTATGACGGGCTCGGCAACATTACCTCCAAGTCCGACATCGGCGCCTATGCCTATGGCGCGGGCACGGGCTGTTCCAGCGCCTTTGCCGGCCCGCACGCGGTCTCGGCCGTGGCTGGCGCCAAGAACGCGAGCTACTGCTACGACAACAACGGCAACCTGACGCAGGGCGACGGCCGCGCCGTGGCCTGGACGGCGTTCAACATGCCGTCGCTGATCCAGCAGAACGCGCGGCAGGTCGCCATCACCTATGGGCCGGACCGCGGGCGCTTCAAGCGCGTCGACCTGAACGAGACCGGCACAGCCACGACCTATTACGTCGCGGGGGGCAGCCACGAGGTGGTGGAGAGCGGCACGACCGTCACGCACAAAACCTATATTGGTGGCGCGGCGGTCGTCATCGAGGTCACCTCCACGCCGGCCTCCAGCCAGACCATCTATCTCCTGCACGACCATCTGGGCTCGACCGACGTCATCACCGATGCCTCGGGCAATGTCGAGACGCGCTACTCCTTCGACGCCTGGGGCGCGCGCCGCAACGTCACCTGGGTGCTGGGCTTCCTGCTTCCGTCGGGCGGCGGCAAATGGCTGGTCGAGGCGCCCTATGTGATGCAGGCTGCCGCGGACCTTCACGTTCATCTGGGATGGGCGGTCCAGGTTTATAACGCGGCGGAAGCCCTGCCGAATTTGATCAATCCGTTCTGGATGCTACCCCTGGTGGGCATTCTCGGACTGAAGCCGCGCGATATTGTCGGCTTTACGTTCCTGCAATTGCTCGTGAATGTCCCGCTTGTGCTGTTCCTGCTTTGGTATCTCGCCAAGACGCTGACGTTCATACCCCCGGTAATTCCCAGTTAGCAACCGCTGCGCAGCAATCATACGGGTTTGGCATTATACCATATCCGCTTGAACAGTTCGCGAAGACCCCCTCACTCTGTCCCTCTCCCCAAGGGGCGAGGGGACGCCCTCTCAACGGCTGCGAGCGGACTCCCTCTCCCCTTGGGGAGAGGGCTGGGGTGAGGGGGTCTTTTGCGGGCGCTATGCGAAGCGATCAGCCGGATCTGTTATTATACACCGGCGCGTTCGATTTGGCCGGTATCCGCCGCTTACGCAGTGGAGGAGGAGCCGCTTCCACCCTTGGCTTTAACGGCGGCTTGTGCGGCGGCCAGGCGCGCGACAGGCACGCGGAAGGGCGAGCAGGACACGTAGTCGAGCCCAACGGTTTCGCAGAAAGCGATGGACGCCGGATCGCCGCCATGCTCGCCGCAGATGCCGAGCTTCAGCCCAGGCCGCGTCTTGCGCCCGCGCTCCGCCGCGATCTGCACCAGCTCGCCCACGCCTTCGGTGTCGAGCGAGACGAACGGATCGGTCTCGAAGATGCCTTGGCTGAGATAATCGCCGAGGAACGTGCCGGAGTCGTCGCGGCTGAGGCCGTAGGTCGTTTGCGTCAGATCGTTCGTGCCGAAGGAGAAGAATCCGGCGGTCTTCGCGATGTCGCCAGCTCGAAGGGCTGCCCGTGGCAGCTCGATCATCGTTCCAACCTGGTACGAAAGCGTTGCACCCGAGCTCGCTTCCACTTCCTTCGCCACCTTGTCTATGACGGCTTTCAAAATATCGAACTCCGCCTTGGTCGCGATCAACGGGATCATGACCTCGGGCACGACGGCCGAGCCGCTGCTCTTGCTCACGGCAACGGCGGCCTCGAAAATGGCCCGCGCCTGCATCTCGGCGATTTCGGGATAGGTGATGGCGAGCCGGCAGCCGCGATGGCCGAGCATCGGGTTCTGCTCTTTGAGGTGATTCAGGCGGGCGCGCAGCGCAGACGCGTCCATGTTCAGCGCCTGGGCCAGCTCCTTGATCTCCTCGTCGCCATGGGGCAGGAATTCGTGCAGCGGCGGATCGAGCAGGCGGATGGTTACAGGCAAGCCCGCCATGATCTCGAACAGCTTGATGAAGTCCTGCTTCTGCATCGGCAGGATTTTGGCGAGCGCCGCGCGCCGGCCTTCCTTATCCGTGGCCACGATCATTTCGCGCACGGCCATGATCCGGTCCGTGTCGAAGAACATGTGCTCGGTGCGGCAGAGGCCGATGCCCTCGGCGCCAAATTTGCGTGCTTGGGCCGCGTCGGCGGGCGTGTCGGCATTGGTGCGGACCTTCATGCGCCGCAGGCTGTCGGCCCACTCCATGAGCGTTCCGAAATCGCCGGTCAGCTCCGGCTGGCGCATGGCCACCTGGCCCTCGATGACCTGTCCGGTCGAGCCGTCGATGGTAATGATGTCGCCCTCTTTGAGCGTGATCCCGCCGGCTGAAAGCGTGCGCAGCTCGTTGTTTATACGCAAAGCGCTGGCGCCCGAAACGCAAGGGCGCCCCATGCCGCGCGCAACCACGGCCGCGTGGCTGGTCATGCCGCCGCGCGCGGTGAGAATGCCCGCTGCGGCGTGCATGCCGTGGATATCCTCCGGGCTTGTCTCGTTGCGGACAAGGATGACGGTCTTGCCCTGGGATTTAAGGAGCTCGGCGTCGTCCGGCGAGAAGACGATCTGGCCGCACGCGGCGCCGGGCGAGGCTGGAAGGCCCGTTGTCATGATTTTGCGGGTGGCCGCCGGGTCGATGGTCGGGTGCAAAATCTGATCGAGCTGGGCTGCCTCGATGCGGGTTACGGCTTCCTCTTTGGAGATAAGCCCTTCGCGCGCCATATCGACTGCAATTTTCAGCGCCGCCGTTGTGGTGCGTTTGCCGTTGCGGCATTGGAGCATCCAGAGCTTGCCTTCCTGGATGGTGAACTCGACGTCCTGCATGTCGCGGTAATGCCGCTCCAGCGTGTCGCAGATGGCTTTGAACTCGGCGAAGGCTGCTGGCATGAGCGCTTCGAGCGACGGTTTGTCGCTGCCGCCTTCCTTGCGCGCCTCCTCCGTGATGGATTGCGGCGTCCGGATCCCGGCGACCACGTCCTCGCCTTGCGCGTTCACCAGGAACTCGCCGTAGAGGCGATGGTCGCCCGTGGCTGGATTGCGGGTGAAAGCGACGCCGGTCGCACTTGTCTCGCCGCGGTTGCCGAAGACCATTGCCTGGACGTTGACCGCGGTGCCCCAGCTTTCAGGAAGATTGTTCAGCTGCCGGTATTTGATCGCCCGCTGATTGTTCCAGCTATCGAAAACCGCGCCGATCGCGCCCCAAAGCTGCTGGTTGATATCTTGCGGAAACGGCCGGCCGAGCTTTTTGTGCACGGCCTGCTTATAACCGGCGATTACGGTCTGCCAATCGTCGGCAGTGAGGTCGGTGTCCAGATCGTAGCCGTTCTGGTGCTTGTAGTGCTCCAGGATTTCCTCGAAATCGTGGTGCTTCACGTCCAGCACAACGTTCGAATACATCTGGATGAAGCGCCGGTAGCTGTCGTAGGCGAAGCGGCGGTCGCCTGAGCGGGCGGCGAGGCCCTCGACCGTTTCGTCGTTGAGGCCGAGATTGAGGATCGTATCCATCATGCCAGGCATCGAGGCGCGGCTGCCAGAGCGAACCGAAACCAGAAGCGGGCTCTGCGCGTCTCCGAACCCCGCCCCGACGGCCCTGCCGATTTCGGCGACCGCCTCCCGCACATCCGCGTGCAGCCCCTCCGGGAGCTTCTTGCCGTTCGCGTAATAGGCGGTGCAAACTTCCGTCGTGATCGTGAAGCCGGGCGGCACGGGCAGGCCCAGGTTCGACATCTCCGCGAGGTTCGCGCCCTTGCCGCCCAGCAGGTTCTTCATATCGGCCGAGCCGTCCGCCTTGCCCGCGCCGAACCGGTAGACATATTTCGGTGCGCCCGCCGCAGCGCCGTGGCTTTGCTTCGGCGCCGGAGCCTCTTGGGCCGCCTCTTTAGGTTGTGATCCCTCGTTCATTTTTTTTATCCTTTGGGATGGCTTTGCCCCTTTGAAGAGACCGATTGCCATGCTGTAAATGGTACGCCTTGGTGAATAGGTGTTGGTCATCGATCCGCTCACGTTTTCCAATACTAAACCCGCGGCTCCGTTCCTTGGGAAGAAAGCCGCCACGCCGCTATCGCGGACCTTTTGTGGAAAAGATCATGTTTTGTAGCCGATAAGAGCGGCGGGCTCAAGGGCGCTCGGGCTTTCCGTGCCGCGGCGCCCCGGCGCATCGGGAAAGGCGGAACGCGGTTTCCGGCTAAAATCGTACTGCCACGCTATAGGTCTATCATATCCGGCAGCAGGAGGATCGTTCCCCTGCGCGGAGGTTTGGAATAAATTCGCTCGAGTGCGTCCGGAAAAAGTGTGAGCGGTTTTTCCGATAAGACGCACGATTAAACGAAGACCTAGAGCCTATCCGCTTTTGATTCCATCAAAAGCGGATAGGCTCTAGGGAACGAAATCCACAGCCCGTCGAAAGGCCATCGCATGACGCCAATCAAAGTGCCGCTCGATTCGAAATTGCGTTTGCTGAGCTACGCGGACGAGAGCGGAGCGCCTCGCCTCGGCTTCGCGCGGCCGGACGGGCATGTGGTAGACGTCGCGAGGGCGGCCCGTCAGGCGAAGATGGAGCTTGGCTTCGACGGCACCTCGATGCTGGCGCTGATCGAAGCCGGGCCTCAAGGCTTGGCCGAGGTGCGGGAGCTGGCTTCGGCCGGCATTCATGCCGGGATAAACCTTGAAGACATCAAGCTGCTTCCGCCGATTCCGAAGCTCACCCGCAACATCTATTGCGTCGGCTGGAACTATCTTGAGCATTTCGAGGAAAGCGCAGCCTTCCGCAGCCAGTCGCAGAAAATGCCGGAACATCCGGTGTTCTTCACCAAGGGCGTGAATGCCCTCAACGGCCCCTTCGATCCGATCCCTTACGATCCGTCCCTATCCAAAGAAATCGATTGGGAGGTCGAGCTGGCAGTCATTATCGGCAAGCGGGGCCGCAATATTGGCGAAGCGGAAGCCGGCGATTATATCTTCGGCTACACCGTCCTGAATGACACTTCCGCGCGCGATATTCAGCGAAATTGGCATGGCGGCCAATGGTTCAAGGGCAAGAGCCTGGACGGCCATGCGCCGATGGGGCCGTGGATCGTGCCTGCGAGCGAACTCGACCGCGATAATTTGCGGCTCGTTTTGCGCGTGAACGGCGAAGTGAAACAGGATGGCAATACGAGGGATATGTATTTCAAAGTGCCGAGGCTTATCGCGGAGCTATCGCGCGGACTGACCCTCGATCCGGGCGATGTAATTGCGACCGGCACGCCGCCCGGCGTTGGCATGGGCCGGACGCCACCCGAATTCCTCAAGCCCGGCGATGCGATGGAAACGGAAATCGTGGAAATCGGCGCGATGCGCAACCTAATCCACGCTGGCTAACCTTAAAAAAAACGAGGCGCGAAATCGCGCCTCGTACCCCGCTATTACCCGAATACAGGCGTTACTTGCCCTTCTTTTTCGGCGCAGCCTTCGCGGGAGCCGGTGCGGCGGCCTTGGGAGCTGCCTTCGCGGCTGGTTTAGCTGCTGGTTTCTTGTCTGCCATGGTGTTGCCCCTAGCTTTCTAGTCTTGACAAATTCATCGAAAGCCAGATTCGCCTCGCTCAAACAATTGCACGTGCAGACTTTCCACAGCTAAGTGACGCGTCAGCCTCGGCCGCGCCGCCCGGAACGCCGCCATGCCGCGCAAAAGGCCGGCCGGCGCGAGGTCCAACCGGCCAGCGCAGCATCCGGCACCGCGCCAGGAATATCCTTTCAGAACAATGCCGCGGCGGTTTCAGATGCTGAATTGGCTCGCCGCCATGGAGCCCTGGCGATTACGGGTCTGGCCGCAGAAAGCTGACGATGTTACGTTACAGTTATGACGGCTATTAATGAGAAGCTGGAAACGCTGTTCGATAAGGTGCGCTCGCTGCCCAAGGAGCGGCAGGAAGCCGCCATCGAGGCGTTGGCCGATATCGCGCCGGAGCCCTATGAGCTATCCGCCGGCGAGCTTTCAGTGATGAAGCCGGCGCTGGAACGGGCGCAGCGCGGCGAGTATGCCTCCGGTGCCGAGGTGAGCGAGCTTCTCGGCAAGACATGGCGTTGAAGCTCAGGCCTGGACGGCGGACCGGCGGTGCCGTTCATCGCGCGCTACCGCAAGGAAGCCACCGGCATGCTCGCCGGCGCGCAGCCGCGCACGCTGGAGGAGCGGTTCGCCGATGCTGGGACTACTCTGACCTAAATAGGGCTTGCACCTTACCGATGAGCTGACTAGACTAAGTTCGGTTGGTTTAAGGTGGCGGGCAGATGCAGATTATCAACATTCACGAAGCCAAGACGCATCTCTCGCGCCTCATCGAGCAGGCCGTCAATGGCGAGCCGTTCATCATTGCCAAGGCGGGCAAGCCATTGGTGAAGGTGACGGCCGTCGATGCGCCCCCAGATGGCCGGAAGAACCGCTTAGGTTTCATGTCCGGGCATATCGCCGTGCCGGACGATTTCGACCGGATGGGCCAAGCGGAAATCGAGCATCTCTTCGGCGGTTCATGAAGCTCCTCCTCGATACGCATCTTTTGCTGTGGGCAGCCGGCCAGCCAGATCGATTGTCCCAGGTAGCGCGAGACTTGCTCGAAGAGCCGCAAAACGAGCTGGTTTTCAGCGCTGCGAGTCTTTGGGAGATCTCCATCAAGCGCAGCCTCGGCAGGGCGGATTTTCAAGTGGACGCGCGCTTGCTGCGCCGGGGCCTCCTCGAAAACGGCTATAGCGAGCTTGAGATTAGGGGAGACCATGCTGTTGCGGTGGACGGGCTGCCGCCTATCCACAAAGATCCCTTCGATCGCATTCTCGTCGCTCAATCGATGGTCGAGGGCATCTTGCTTCTGACCGCCGATCCGCAAGTTGCGCGGTATCCCGCCCCCGTGCGCTTGGTTTGATGCTCTCAACGCCGGGCACAGCGAGGCCAGCATTGTTTGGACAAAAGTATCCCAGATACTTTTCCCAGGATTGCAATGTCTACTGGTTACCATTACATTCATGACAGACGAATTTGAATGGGATCGAGCCAAGGCTGCCGCCAATTACAAAAAGCACGGCGTGCGTTTCGAGCACGCGGTTCTCGCTTTCGAAGATGCCTTTGCAGTCGTGGAATTCGATGAGAGCGAGGATTACGGCGAGGACCGCTTCCTTTTAACGGGCCGGGCGGCTGGCGGCATTCTGGTTGTGGTTTACACCGAACGCGGAGAGCGCATCCGCATCATTTCGGCGCGCGAGGCGACGGACTATGAAAAACGAAACTATTATCGTGCGGCGCAGGAAGACTGACGGCAAGCTCGTGCGGGTGCGGCCCGATGGGCAGGAAAACGCATTGCCCGATCCGGGGCCTTTGCCGCAGCACAGCGAAGCCGCGATCGAAGCGGCGGCCTTGTCCGATCCCGATAACCCGCCGCGCACGCCAGAGCGCGAGAAGAGGCTCAAGCGCGTCCCGCAGGTGAAGGTCATGCGCAAAGCGCTCGGCCTCACTCAGGAGGAGTTCGCGGCTCATTTCCACATCCCGCTCGGCACGCTCAGGGATTGGGAGCAAGGCAAGAGCGAGCCGGACACTTGCGCGCGCGCCTACCTCAGGGTAATCGCGCGAAATCCGAAAGCCGTCGCGGACGCGCTGGAAAGCGCGCCTTGACGCGCGTAAATATCCCCATTGCGCCTTCAACAACGCCGCGCTTGCGCTGGCATTTGCCTTGTTGCACAGTGCCAGAATTGGACAGTTTGACTGATGCTGGGGCGATGCATGCTGCGGATGGTGGCGCGAGTTTTCCTGTGCGTGTGGCTGCTGGCGGGCGCATCCGCCGCCGGGGCCGAGCCAGCGCGGCTTGCGCTTCTGATTGGTAACCAATCCTACTCGCCCTCGGTTGGCCCCCTAAAAAATCCGCATCAAGACGTGGCGCTAATCGAGGCGTCGCTAAAGCAGCTCGGCTTCAGGGTTACGGTGTTAAGCGACGCGAATACCGGGCCATGGATATTGCCTTGAAGCGCTATGCCGCCGAGCTTCGGCGCGCAGGCCCAGGCGCGCTCGGCTTCTTCTATTATTCCGGCCATGGCGCAGCGAACGCGGACACGCAGATCAACTATCTGATCCCGGTGGATGTGGCGAGCGCCGAGGATGAGACGGTCTGGTTCCAGTCGCTCCAGCAAAGCCAGATCATCGACCTCCTAAGCAAGCAGGCCGCCAACGCCACGCAATTTGTGGTGTTCGACGCCTGCCGGAACGAGTTGCACCTATCCCGCAGTGCGGCGAAGGCCATTGGCGCGGATAAAGGCTTTGTGCCTGTTGCTAATGCCGCTGGGCTGTTGATCGCCTATGCCACCGCGCCGAACCGGACGGCGTCGGATGCGGGCGACGGCGGCGGCCCTTACGCCAAGGCGCTTGCGGAGGAGCTGCTGAAGCCTGGCGTCGAGGCGGTCACCATGTTCCGCAACGTGCAAATCCGGGTTAAACGGGCCATCGGGCAAGACCCATGGCTGTCGTTTCCTTCGCTCGAGCCGGTCTATTTGGCGGGGCGCGAGCCCGGGGCCGAGGCGCCGAAGCTGCAGGCGCAACAGCCGGCGGCGGAAGCCGTGACTGCGCGTCCGCAGCCGCAGCCGGCCGATCCGCAATGGATCGCGAATCAAGACCGGGTGGAAATCGAGTTTCTGACGCCGGTGGCGGAGGATTTTTCGAAGGGCAAAGCGGGCAAATGCCGGTTTCCAGCGACTTTTCGTAACTTGTCGCGCTATCACATAAA
>JBKQNN010000010.1:0-6888 GCA_052145975.1 Rhodomicrobium sp.
CTAAGACGCGACAAATGGGCGATCCGCTTTACCGTCGCTTCGTCGATTTGTGATTTTGCCATGGTTGTCTCTAATGTGGGTCCACCATGTCTAATTTCAGCGCCGCCCTCCCGCAACGGTTTATTTCGGCGGTGCCCGCGATACACACGGGGTTTTCCTGGGAGAACGCAATTCCATCGGCGCCGCTGCCGCTCAAGGCCCCTCACCCATGATCTCGCCCTTATTCGTGATAGTGCCAAAGGGCTTGATACCTGCGACAAGGTGCTGGAGAAGGCTTGGCCCCGTTGATACACGCGCTTAGGTTGTAAGTTTTAGGGGGGCGTATTATCGAGGCGGGAAGAATGGAACAGCGCTTGTTTGAAACCTACCGCAAGTAGTAAACACAACCAAAAGTATATAATGGTTGTGCCCGGACCTCACTGCTAAGCTTAAGTTGGATTCATGTGGGAATCTTGAAAATCAGTTATCCGACAACTTGGCGAATGTGGAACGGGAGCGTATGAAGAATGTGCCCGTGAGTGCAAATCTTGGCGGAAGCGCACTCAGCGGGCTTTTTGCAACCTAGTAGCGCGTTTCAGCACCCCAAGGCTGGGGCCATTTTCTGAGATGCGCCCTCCTTTGGCAAGCCGAAATGCGCTCGCGTGCAGCCAAAGGGAGCCGTTATGCACGGAAACTCTCGTGATCCTGCCGATCGACACGGCAACACAGGCACTACAGATTCTCGTTCAACAGACACCTGCAAGTCAGGACGGCGGGATTTGTGATGTCTACCTACGCCCGCGCAAAACTACGATACATATCAATACAATCTGAGGTCATGGGCACAACGCTAAATGATCTCCAGAAATACTTGCCATCAGATGCCTTAATCAAGGCTATGTCCGGAGAATCTGATACGGCATGGCATGAGCAATGGCGTCCTATTTCAAATCGCGTGCCTCCGAGCGGTGGATGGGACTGGCCTGGTCTGCGCGCTCACTATGGAAGAGACCCCAAGAACCTTTGTCTGGCAATGTGGGCGGAAGGCTCTCGCACGTTATGCGGCCTTATGATCGCGCGCTTAAACCAAACCGCTTGCGCTGTCGAACGGATCGAAGCGTCGCCAGTAGATAACCATCCGTTTAGGCATAGAGTGCTAATGGTTGGCTTAGATGCGGCTGCGAGGTATGCTCAAGCGAATGGCAGGCAGGAACTCTGGATAATGGAACCTGCCAATGAAATCTTGACGCGCAAGTATGTTGAGGAGTATGGTTTTGAGTCCTGCACGACAAGGCAAGCGCAGCACTTCTGTCGCCGGAAGGTTTGATATGGCTCTGTATCGGTGCCTAAGCCTGCTTCGTCTCGTTCCGCAAAGAGAGAACGAGTTCGATACTGGCCGGCCTGGTTTACGCCGCGAGATGACGGGACTATTCTCCAAACTTAGCGACGAACAGAAAAAGGCTGTCTTGGCTCACAGAGAACCAGAAGAGGCCGCCGGACACCGGAAGCGCGCATAGCTATGCTTCCTTAACATGCCGGTAACGAGGGAAATTGACCGAACGCGGCGGACCAACGTCGTAACTGGTCTTCGGGTAGGCTTCTGGCGGCTACAGTACCGGAATTGTTTTCAGACAGAGGCGGGCGGCTGCGGCGTCACGGCCAGGTGTCCCTGCTTGACCCAGACGCGGGCGCCTTCTTCGAAGGTCCTGACCTCGGTTCTTGCCCCGTCCGGCAGCCGCAGCCACGACATCGGCTGGAAGATCTCGCCAGCCTCTGAAAACGATCCATCCAGCACGAAGATTTCCATGCCGCCGGCCGCATCGATTGGAATAGTGCACCCCGCGGCCCAGCGTTCGATCCTCACGTCTTCGCGGGCGTCACGGAACAAGGGCATGATCTCGACGCCGGCCCGCGCAGGAGCGGGAAGGAATGGCATCTTGTTTGTGTCGATGCGGACCTGCGTCCGGTCGGCAAGATCGAACTGCCACAGCTTCACGAAGACCGTGCAACCCGGCGCCGAGGCTGGCGTGTGCCGGGACTCCGGCGGATTGCGGATGTAGCTTCCCGCCGGAAAATCTCCCGATTCGTCCTGAAACACGCCGTCGAGAACCAGAATTTCCTCGCCGCCTTTATGGACATGGGCCGGGAAGCGGCTCTCCGGCGCAAACCGCACAACCGTCGTCGCGCGCGCAACTTCGTCTCCCAGCCGGTCCAGCATCCGCCGCTCGACACCCGCAGCCGGCGACGGCGTCCATGGAATCCGCGCCGCGTGGATGGCAACCCGCTCGTCAAAATCCGCATTCAGTTCCATCCGGCACCCCCACTTAACTTCGCTGTTGAGAGACACTCAAGCTGGTCCGCGGTTCCATACTCAGCTTGCCGTGAGTTACGCCACAGCGCGGACCGATATTGAAAGCGCTTTTTTAGCGCCCAGCGGTGTTGAACAACTTAGGATGTACTGTGCGCTTTCGCCGCGGTATAGCGGTCGCGGCAGCGCCTCAGGTTGCTGTATTAGACCAAATCGGCTATGGACAATCCACATAAGACCCAAAAGACGCCACAACAGCGGCGCGAATCGTAGCATGACTAAAAAAGTGGAATGCTAATCAAGCGCAGGGGCTGGACTATGAAATTGGGACACGCGGCCGCCATCGCCATGCTCATGGCATTTCCGGCCGCAGGCCAGGCCGCGCAAACTTGCGACGCGAGAGCCTTCGGAGTGCAGATCGATCAAACGGCGCAAGCTCTCCGCACGCTCAACCGCGAAAGCGAAAGGCGCTTCCACGAGCGCCTCGAAGTGCTTGCCAAGAAGCACGGCTGGAGCGAAGCGCAGAAAGCCGACAAAGCCGCGTCGGCCATGGACGACACCAAGCTCGAATCGTTCAACACCGACATCGAGGAGCTTGCCGGACAGCTCGACGCGCTCAGTGCCACGCCGAACAGCGAGGTTTCCTGCGCCCGGCTCGGCGAGCTTAAGGCGGTTCAAGAAAAGCTTATTGCGGTTATGGGGCAGAAGTCCGGCTTCATCCAGGCGCAGCTAGAGGCCGAAGGCGCGCAGGCTCCAGTTTCGCCTTATGCCACGCAGCCGCTCCCCGCAGCGGTTCAAGCGCCCGCGAGCGCGCCCGCCGCGCCGCCTCAGCAGGCAGAAGCCGTGCAGCCTGCGCCGGCTTGGTCCGCGAATCTCGCGCAAACCCCGCCGCCACCCGCTCAGCGGGCAGCCGCTGCCGTCCAGCCAAGCGCCCCGCTTTCGCTGAAGCCCGCACCAGCGCAGCAGGACACCCGGGTGGCCGCGCTGCCAAAGCCGCAAAGTACCCTGGTGCCGCCGCCGCCCCCCGCCGCAAGCGGCTACACGGCCGAGGAAATCCACCAGGTGGGCAAGGGTGTCTTTGGCTCGCTGACCTCCGACCTAGCGGTCCTGGTGAACCGCACCTTCAAGCAATTCGGCCAGCCTAACGCCTATATCATAGGCGGCGAAGGCGGCGGGGCGTTTCTCGCCGGCTTGAGATATGGGGAGGGCAAGCTCTACACCCGTCTCAACGGTGTCGAATCGGGCCCGACGCCCATTTACTGGCAGGGGCCGACCCTTGGGGCGGATTTGGGCGCAAATGGGTCGCAAACCCTCTTCCTCGTCTATAACCTTCAGGACCAGGCGAGCTTGTACCACCGCTTTCCCGGCCTCGACGGCTCGGCCTATGTCGCGGGCGGTTTGGGGATGACGGTCTATCGAAGCGGCGACACGCTCATCGTGCCGATCCGCACGGGGCTGGGGCTGCGCTTGGGCGCCAGCATCGCCTATCTGAAGTTTACCGAGCGCGCTAGCCTGAACCCATTCTGGTAGCCGCCGCAGCACCGCTTGTGCCGGAACCGCGCGCCATGAAAAAGCCAAGCAACTGGTTTTATACGGACGCGCACTTTTCACATTGACGTGACAAGCGGTAAACCTAGCATGAGCCAAACGCCGCGCTGACCGCGACGCCCCGGCTCGATCCAAGCGTCCCCCTTTGTTGTGAGCTTTCGATTATGCTGAGAATAGTGTTTTCAAGTCTCGTCCTGATGCTGGCCTGGTGCGAGAAAGGTCTTGCGCAATCGGCCAGGCAGAAGCTCACTTACGATGTGGAGATCGGCGCGGACATGAGCCACTCCTATACTAAGCGCATAGAGACGTCACCGCTCAACGATGCCGCCGTGCAAAGCTTTTCCCAGCACCAAGTCACGGTGAAAGGCACCGACAAGTTCGAGCTGATCGAGGCCTATACGCGCAAAGCGGATGGGCGTGTTCTTCCGGTCAATCAAACCGACATCGCGACGCAAGATGGCTCCGTCGGCCAGCACATTTCCCTTATCGACGTAAAATTGAAGCAGATCCCTTTCCGCGACTTGAGCGTGGGCGACAGCTGGGTGCTGGTTTACAAAATTACAGAGAAAGATCATTACGTGCCAGGGCACGTGTCCTGGTCCCAATACATTGCACCTTCGGCGGTTGAAACGGATTTGACCTTAAGCTTGCGCACGCCCAAGGACCTTAATCTGTCGCACTCCGAAAAAGACTTCACCTACGCGGAAAGCGAAAGCGGCGGCATCGTAACGCGCCGCTGGTCCGGCAAATTCAACCGCCCTATGCCGACGGAAAAAGACATCGCCAACTTCACTTTATTTGTGCCCTCGATCCACTTCTCGACGCTCGGCACCTACGAAACCCTCGGCAGAGCCTTCTACACTTCCGCCGCTCCCAAGGCGGCCGTTACGCCTGCCATCGAGAAGCTTGCCAACGACATCACAGCAGGCCGCCAGGATGTGAAGGCGCAGGCGGAAGCAATTTTCGATTGGGTGTCCAAGAACGTGACCTATGTCGCGGTCTTCTTTGGCTCTGGCCGCTTCGTGCCCAACGACGCCAGCATGGTGCTCGATCGCCATTTCGGCGACTGCAAGGACCACGTAACGCTTATGAGGGCATTACTTACGGCAAAGGGCATCGACTCCGAATATGTGCTCATCGGCGCGGACTTGAGCCATGAGCTCCCCCAGACGCCGGCGGTTGAGGCATTCAATCACGTTATTCTCTATATCCCCGCGCTGAGCCTCTACGCCGATCCAACCTCGCCTACGACCACGTTCGGCCATCTTTCTAGCTCGCTGATGGACAGACCCGTGCTGCGTGCGTCTGCCAGCGAAGCAAAGCTCGACCGCACTCCCACCGGCAATGCGGATGAAAACACCGCTATCGTCGACATTAAAGTCACGCTCGACCGCAACGGTAAGCCTAAAGCCGAAGCTCTCATCGAAGCGACCGGAAACGAGGCGCAAATTTTGCGGGCCTATGTGCACCGGGCTGAGCTGAACGGGCAGGAAAATCAGATGCAAATGGCACTGAAGACGCTCGGGCTTTCGGGCGATCTCGTCATGTCCGCGCCGCCCTCTTACGATCACAAAGAGCCTTACCAAGTGAAACTGACCTGGGTTGGCGACAAGCCGCTTAAACTCACCGATCCGCATTGGAATGCATCATGGGGTTTGAATTTGGCCCCGGCCGATCCGGTCAGCCTTTTTGGCCAGCTTGAAAGCACCGCAAGAACCTACCCCGCTGAATGCAGGCCCGCCCGGATCGTCAATAAAGTCAGCATGGAATTTCCCAAAGGCACGTTCGTTCAGCCAGTGCCAGGGTCCCATACCGAAAAGACGCCTGTCTACCTCCTGAAGAAAGAATGGAACTTTTCGAACAATATTTTCCGCATAAAAACCGAACTAACCTCAAGCGTTCAAAGCAGAACCTGCAGCCCCGAGGTGATCAAGGCAGTGGTCGCGGCGCGCGAGAAAGGTAAAGCGGCAAGAAATGCTCCGCTTCGCATTATGAAGGTTGTGCGCTCTCCCGCATCTTCGCAAATGGACGGACTGCTCGGGCGCCGGTCGTTTTGGGGGCGCTAAAGTGCGTCCGGAAAAGCATGCCTTCGGGCTTGACCCCCATGGGCGCTAAAATTAGTGGGTGGCGTGATGAACGGGGTCACTCCCCTCACCCTGTCCCTCTCCCCATGGGAGAGGGGACGCCTTCTCAACGGGTACGGCGGGACTCCCTCTCCCATGGGGAGAGGGCTGGGGTGAGGGGCGTGACCCCCGTGATGTTAGCGCCCATGGGGCTTGACCCGGAGGTGCGAAGCGGTTTTCCGGTAATACCAACCGTCATAAGTGCTGCCCGTTTCAGCACGCTCCCCGTCATCGCGAGGCCGCCTTGGCGATCCAGAAGCAACTGAGATGAAAATGAATTATGATTTTAATCTCGCGGCGATATCCTTTACCGCTACGAATGATTTGATTTATAATCACGTCATACGTCACTGGCCTTATCTCAAAGAAACACTTGGCACGCCGTATATGTTGGGAAGTCTCCTGGCGTGGGAAACGGCCGGCGTCTTGTACGTGGCCTCCAAGCTTGCGATGCGGATCGGGCGTTTCAAAATCGCCGCGCTGCATCCCGACAACGTGCCGGCGCCATGGCAGGAATTAAAGGCTGCGAAGCCCCGAGGTTACGAACAAGCGCTTAAAATACTGGCGCAAGCGAACACAAATGCGGCCGCTTTTTCTCAAATCGTCCAACATCGCAATCACGGAAAAATAGAGGGCACCAACAAGGAATTTCATACTTTCTCACTGCCCGGCATATCCAGCAGTGTTGCCGTCGGAAGAACCAAAAAGGGAGAATATATCGCTCTCATCGATCCGACCGGCGACACGCTCAGGCAGTCCGGGCTTCGCAAGGAGCGGGACATAAATGCCCCCGATGTTTTTGCCGTCAGCTTGGGTTATTCCGAAGACTGGTTGCAGAGCCTTATCGATACGGTCCCGCATATCCGCGAGCGCCTGATCCACAAGGACATACTTTATTCAAATATTTTTGACGGAGAAAAACCGGGAGAA
>JBKQNN010000011.1:0-8974 GCA_052145975.1 Rhodomicrobium sp.
TCCAATCTGCGTTCGGCACCCGGACGCCCGAGGTCGTGCCATTCCAGGCGAAGACTACGTCGTTCTTGAAATCCACCTTGGAAAGATCGGGGAGCGAGCCGTAGGGCGCATCGAACACGCGCGCGCCTGGGATTTTGAGCTGCTTGGTGATGTCGGTGGCCCAGTCCTTGCCGAAGCTTTCCCAGACGAGCACGTCGGCGCCGCGCGCGCCCAGCATGGACCACATGGCCATTTCGAAAGCGCCCGTATCGGAGGCGGCCACGATGCCGATCAGATAATCGGCCGGTACGCCCAGAACCTCGCGGGTCTCGTCGATCGCGAGTTTGAGCCGTGCCTTGCCGGGCTTCGCGCGGTGCGACCGGCCAAGAAATGCTGTTTTGAGGTTTTCGACAGAATAGCCGGGGCGCTTTGCGCAGGGGCCAGAAGAAAAATGCGCCACATGGGGGCGCACGGCGGGCTTTTGAGCCGTCATTGCGGTCTACCCTCTCAGATAGTTGCCTCCCGGTGGGGGGAGGTGTCCCGCCGCCGCCTATAGGAGCGGCATGGCACCGAGTCAAGAAAAAACTCCCGGCTACAAAGGCTTAGAGCCTTCCAGGCGATCTAAGCCGTTGCAGGAACATGCAACTTTTTGCGGAACTTCGCAGGGCGAAGTGGCAAGAAGTGGCAAGTTTTTGGTAAGGTATGTTCTTGCCCCGTTCGCATGGTTGCATTACATCCTTTATGCACTTTACTGGCACTGGAAACAAACACTGCGGATGGAACAGGAATGCCTCGCCTCAAGCCTGCAGGCGGAAGAGCGATATTGTGAAGTGCACTCATAAGCACCCACGAACGGGGGAATCCCACGCCTCCCTCCAAGCCTTCGGAGAGAGTAACGCTGTCAAAGGCAAAGCCGTTGAAGAAGACCGCGCGCGCTAACCCTCTGTGATATTTGGCCCACAGCGGCGCGCGAGCGGTTGGTATTCCGCCATTCGGGGTTGACGGGGCACGCGGATAAGCTCATATAAGCACCAAGCGTCAGACGGAATTTAGCTTTCCGGCTCGTGCGCCGCTTCCGGCAAACCCCTTTCAGAAGTGATATGCCGCAGCCCGCTGGCATCGCAGCGCGAAAAAAATCCTGACGCATGCAATCTGTCATCATCCCGCATTGTGCGCGATGGTACACCTGAACCCGAAAAGAGTGGTTCCAAAAATTCAACCGGATATGACATTTAATCAACTTAAGCTCAGCGACAAGGTCCTGGCTGCCATAGAAGCGGCAGGATATAAGACTCCCACCCCCATTCAAGCCCAGGCCATCCCTCTCGCCCTCGAAGGCCGCGACGTTGTCGGCATCGCACAAACGGGCACGGGGAAAACGGCTGCTTTCGTCCTCCCGCTCCTCACCATGCTGGAAAAGGGCCGCGCCCGCGCGCGGATGCCGCGCTCGCTCATCCTTGAGCCCACGCGCGAGCTGGCGGCGCAGGTGGCGGAAGCGATCGAGGCACTCGGCTCCCAGCACAAGCTCACGGTGGCGCTGCTGATCGGCGGCGTCTCCTTCGACGACCAGGAGCGCAAGCTCGAACGCGGCGCCGACATCTTGATCGCGACGCCCGGCCGCCTGCTCGATCATTTCGGGCGCGGCAAGCTGTTAATGAACTCGGTCGATTATCTCGTCATCGACGAGGCGGACCGCATGCTCGACATGGGCTTCATCCCCGATATCGAGCGCATCTGCAAGCTTTTGCCGCCCTCACGCCAGACGCTGTTCTTCTCGGCGACCATGCCGCCGGAAATTCAAAAGCTCACCGAGCAGTTCCTGCGCAACCCCGAGCAAATCCGCGTCACTGCGCCGGCTACCACGGTCAAGCTCATCACGCAGAAATTGAAGTTCTCGCCGGCCGATTCCAAGATGAAGCGCCATGTGCTGCGCGAGCTGATGCGCAGCGAAGCCGGGATCGTGAAGAACGCGATCATCTTCTGCAACCGCAAGCGCGATGTTGCGGTTCTGCATAAATCTCTCGTTAAACATGGCTTCAACGCCGCAGCACTCCACGGCGACCTCGACCAGCGCCAGCGCACGGCGACGCTCGAAGCCTTCCGCAAGGGCGAAGTCACCTATCTCGCCGCCTCCGACGTTGCGGCGCGCGGCCTCGACATCCCGGATGTGAGCCACGTCTTCAACTTCGATGTGCCGATCACGCCAGACGATTACGTTCATCGTATCGGCCGGACGGGCCGGGCGGGGCGCGAAGGCTATACGGCGATGATCGTCACCCCGAAAGAGATGAAGGCGCTCAAGGCCATTGAGGTGCTTACCAAGACGAAGATCGAATGGATCGATGGCGAGCCCTCGACCGAGAATCTAACCTCGGCGGATTTCAGCGAGCACCGTGAACGCGGACGCCGCGGCCGCGGCAAGGGCCAGCGCGAGGAGCGCAAGGAACCCGCACCGCGCCCGCAGCAGCAACAGCAGCAGCAGGCGGAGGTGCGTCCTTTCAACGGCAACGCCCGCCGCCCCAGCAAGGACGGCAGCAGTGTGTCGCGCTACCACCGTGAGCTTCTGCCGCCGGCAACCTCCGCACCCGTGGTCGGCCTCGGCGAGCATGTGCCGGAGTTCCTGAAGCGCCCGGTCCGCGCCGCAAGCTAAGCGCAAACGGACCGCCGCGTTCGAGCTTGCGTTTTGCAGGCGCGCCGCGGCTGACCGGGACCGGCAAGCTCATTCCGGCGGATATTTCGGGCCTTCGAAGCGCTCGCGTGGCGTCAGATCGGGCCGCGCGGGCTCCCGGCGGGGCGGGGGCGCGTATTCCCGTTCCGGCCGCCGGTAATAATAGGGCGGCGGCGGAGCCGGAGGCGCGGGATCGTAATCCGGCGGACAGCTTGGCGGCGCGCACCCAGCTCTGTTTTCGAGCTTCCAATCCCGTTCGTGGTGCCGTTCCTCTTCCTCCTGCCAGGCTGCCCTCTCCTCGGCCTCCGAGCGCGCCTGCTCGCGGTAGGCCAAGCAGCCATGGCCGCAATAACCCTGGCTGAAGCGCTTCATCCAGCAGAGTGCCCCGCATTTTTCGGTGCACGGATAGCCCCCACACCCATACCGGCACGGGTCCTCGCGGCAAAACCCTGGCTCTGCCGGCGCGAGCGTCTCGGGACGCCGCGAAACGCCGGGGTAGATGTTCACGGAACCGTAGTTGTTGTGGATCGTAACTTGGCCGCCGCGATAGGGCGGCGGGCGGCCGAAGCCAGGGTCTGGCGGGCAGGGATAATCCCAGCCGCAGCCCGAGCCGGTTTGCAAGAGCAAGGGCCGGCCCGGCGCGTGATTCGCGAACCTTTGCAAGCCTGCCGGCGCGGCGAATGCGGCGTCCGGTAGCGTGCTCAAGATCGCAGATAGGAAGCACAAGAATGCGAATAGGGGTTGAAAGCTTCCTCGCCTGGGCCGCAAAAAACATCGCCCGGCGTTCTTGACCATCCCGGATAACGCCGCCGGCGTTTCCGGGAAGGCGGCACTGGCCATATGAGTAGCAAAGCAAAGTGTCATCCGGAACCTCCGGTTACAATCCTTTGCTTGAAGTTATTCGATTTTTCTTAAACTCGTACTTTGTGCGCGCGCCTTCCTCATGTTGTGGTTAATTTTCCCCTGCGTGCCGCCCTGCCAAGAGACGTATTTGCCGCGGCGCACAAATTCGCTATGTAAAAGCTCGTTTCTGCTAAAGTGCGTCCGGAAAAGCATGCCTTCGGGCTTCACCCGTAGGTGCGAAGCGGTTATCCGATAAGACGCACGGCAAAACAACAAGCTAGAGCCCGCTTTTGATTTCCATCAAAAGCGGATGGGCTCTAAGGATTCGCCCATGTCACAGCACTTGGAAATGCGCCGGATCACCGCCCCCGATATCGGTGCCCGCAAAGGCCGCGAAAAGATCGTCTCGCTGACCGCCTATCACGCCCACACCGCGCGGCTGATCGACGGCCATGTCGATTTTATGCTCGTGGGCGACTCGCTTGGCAACGTCATGCACGGATACGAGACAACCGTGCCGGTTCCGCTCGAACTGATGATCATGCACGGCGCGGCGGTTATGCGCGGCTCCAAGCACGCGCTCGTGGTCGTGGATTTGCCATTCGGGTCCTATGAAGAATCGCCCGCGGTGGCCTTCCGCAACGCGGCGCGCGTTATGAAGGAGACGGGCTGCGGCGCGGTGAAGCTCGAAGGCGGCCGGCGCATGGCCGAAACCATTACCTTCCTCACCGAGCGCGGGATCCCCGCGATGGGCCATATCGGTCTCACGCCCCAATCGGTGAACGTGATGGGCGGCTTCAAGACGCAAGGGCGACGGCTGGAGGAGTGGGCGGCCATTGAGGCCGACGCCAAAGCCGTCGCGGACGCCGGAGCCTTCGCGGTGGTGCTCGAAGGCATGGCCGAGGCGCTTGCGGCCAAGATCACGCATAGCATCCAGATTCCCACCATTGGCATCGGCGCTTCCCCAGAATGCGATGGCCAAATTCTTGTTCTCGAAGATATGCTTGGGCTGTCGCCATCGCCGCCGCGCTTCGTGAAGAAGTTCGCGGAGCTTGGGCTTGCCATCGAGGAGGCGGTCAAGGACTACGCAACCGAGGTTCGCGCAGGTCACTTTCCCGGCCCCGATAACGTCTATGCCATGCATAAAGGCGGGCAGACGGCGCCGCGAGTCACGAAAATGTCCAAAACAAAGGCCAGTTGACATATTGGCTTGAAGCGGCAAAAAGCCCTGCTGTCCCGTAATTGGAAAACGGTCTTAACTTGCAACAGCCAGCGCCCTATCTGTTGCGGAAATGTCACTGAACCCTAAGGCACCAGCGCTATGAGCCACGACGACGAAAGTTTTTTCCGCGAGGTCGATGAAGACTACCGGCGGGACCAGGCCATCAAGTTCTTCGAGGACTACGGCGCGTATTTCCTGGCCGGCGCTTTCATTATCGTGGCTCTAGTTGCGGGCTATAAGTTCCAGCATAACCGGAGCCTTCATCAGGCGGCGGCTGGCGGCGATACCCTTTCGAATGCGATGATGCTGGCCGATAACGGCAAGCAGGATGAGTCGCAGAAGGTCCTGGCTTCGCTGGCGGAGAATGGGCCGGGCTCTTACCGCGTTATCGCCCGCTTGCATGAAGCGGGCGAATCGGTTGCAAAAAATAGCCTGGACGCCGCCCGCACGGAGTATAAGGACGTGGCGGAGGACGAAGCGGCGCCCGAAGGGCTTCGGGATTTTGCGAAGGTTCAGCTTGCATCCCTGTCCCTTGGCGATGCGAGTTACGACGCATTGGCGCGCGATCTGGAAAGTTTCCGGTCGGGCACGAGCCGCTGGCGGTATTCCGCAAAAGAAATCCTTGGCCTTGCGGCCTTTAAGGAAGGTAAGATTGCCGACGCCGAGCGGTTGTTCGGGGAAATCGCAAGCGACGGCGAAGCGCCGCAGGGTATGCGGCAACGGTCGGAAGTCATGCTTACGCTGCTTCTTGAAAAGCAGAAGTCCGCGCAGGCGGCACCAACCGGGAAAAAGGACGCGGCAAATGATGCCAAAACGCAGTAAATGGGGGCCGGCGGCCCCGCTCTTGCTGTTTCGATCCGTCCCATTCATTGCTGTTTTAGCCGTTGGCCTGGCCGGTTGCGAATCGATGGGCTTAGGTGAGGGCGCCTCCTCCGTGACGTCGATGTTCGACAAGAAGCAGGAGCCGCTTCCGGGCCGGCGTATTTCGGTTTTGAAGGCCGACGAGAAAGGTACGCTTTCCGCGCCCGAAGCCACGGGGCCGATCGTGCTGCCTCCTGCCGTGGCGAACGCTGCCTGGAGCCAACCCGGCGGCGTACCGAGCAACGCCCCCGGCCATCTGGCCATTGGCGAGGCATTGCATACCATTTGGACCGCGGATGCCGGCGAAGGCTCTTCTAAGCGCATGCGGCTGACGGCAATTCCGATCGTCTATGGCAACAAGATTTACACCATGGACGCGGAAGGCACCGTCTGGGCAATCTCGGCTGACAACGGTGCCAGCCTTTGGTCGGTCAAGACGGTGCCGGAGAACCAGAAGTCCAGCTTCGATTATGTTCATCCGTTCAACTCGAACAACCTGTCCAGGAACGGCTTCGGCGGCGGCCTGGCTGCCGATGGCGGGAAAATCTTCGCCGCCACCGGTTTCGGTTCGGTGATCGCGCTCGACGCGGGGTCGGGCCAGGTGCTCTGGACGAAGATGTTCGCCATTCCGATCCGCCAGGCGCCGACCGCTGCCGACGGACGCGTATTCGTCGTCAACTCCGAAAGCGCGCTGTTGTGCTTGAACGGCGCCGACGGTGCTCAGCTTTGGACGCAGAAGGGCCTTCCGGAGAACGCGGCTATGCTCACGGGCGCAAGCCCGGCGGTGGCTGGCAATCTAGTGTTCGCGCCCTACCCCTCGGGTGAAATAATCGCCGTCGATATCAAGACCGGCCAGTCGAAATGGACGGATTCGCTCGCGAAGGGCGAGATCAACTCTGCCTCCACCGCGATCGGTGAAGCCGCCCGCCCGGTGGTGGACCGCGAAGCTGTCTTTGCCATGAGCCGCGGCGGACAGCTGATCGCCACCTCGCGCGATAAAGGCGCGAGGCTGTGGACGCGCGAGATCAAAGGCTCGCAAACGCCTTGGGTTGCGGGCGATACGGTGTTCGTCGTGGACATGACCGGCAAGCTCGTCGCGCTGACGCGCAAGGACGGCAAGGTGCGGTGGGTGACGGCTTTACCTGGAGACGGCCACTGGAGCGGGCCGGTACTCGCGGGCAACCGGCTTTGGCTTGCTTCCTCGAACGGGCAGTTTGTGGGGGTGGACGCGCTTTCGGGAACCATCTCGATGCAATCCGATCTCGGCACGCCCGTGATGATAACGCCTGTGGTGGCCGAGAACAGGCTTTACGTTTTGACCGACGAGGCCAAACTTATCGCGATGAACTGATAGCGGATGCTTCCCGCCGTCGTCGCGAGGCGCCGTGGCTTGTCCCTTCACACTGACGCGCGAGCGATAGATTATTGACCGATGGCTTACACCGTCGCCATCATAGGCCGTCCCAACGTTGGCAAATCGACCCTGTTCAACAGGTTCGCGGGCAAGCGGCTGGCGCTCGTCGACGATATGCCCGGCCTCACCCGGGACCGCAAAGAGACCAGCATCCGCATTGGGCGGCATCCGGTTGTCCTGACGGACACGGCGGGATTTGAGGATGCCGAGCCCGGCAGCATCGCAGCGCGGATGGCTGAGCAAACCGCCCAAGCCATTGCCGAATCCGATCTCATCGTGTTCATGATCGACGCGCGGACGGGCCCAACCGCCGCCGACAGCGGCATCGCGCAACTGGTGCGCTCCTCCGGCAAGCCTTTCGTGCTCGTGGCGAACAAAAGCGAAGGCCGCGCGGCGGAGGCAGGCTTCTACGGCGCATACGAGCTTGGGCTTGGAGAGCCGCTGGCACTTTCCGCCGAACATGCGCTTGGCTTTTCGGATCTGCTGTCGGAAGTGTCGGAACGGTTGGACGTTTTGAGCCAGCAGGATGAGGCCAGTGCGGAGGATGAGGAAGACGCGCAGGGAGACGCGCGCAACCGGCCGCTCAAGCTCGCCATTGCCGGCCGGCCGAACTCCGGAAAATCTACGCTCGCGAATGCGCTCTTAGGCGAGGAGCGCATGATTACCGGCCCCGAAGCGGGCCTCACCCGCGACGCCATCGCCGCCGATTTCTCCTGGCATGGAAGGCGTGTGCGGCTGTTCGACACGGCGGGACTGCGCCGCAAAGCGCGCATCACGGCGCGGCCCGAAACGCTGGCCGTGGGCGATGCGCTTCGCGCGATCCGCTTCGCCGAGGTGGTCGTGCTGCTACTGGACGCCGAAAACCCCTTCGAAAAGCAGGATCTCACCATCGCCGATCTGGTGGAGCGCGAAGGGCGCGGGCTCGTCTTCGCCGTCAACAAGTGGGATCTCGTGGCCGATCCGCAGGGCCGCCTCGCGCAGCTTAAGAAAGACGCCGAAGCGATGCTTCCGCAGCTCGCCGGCGCGTTGCTGGTGCCGGTGAGCGCGCTTTCGGGCCGAGGGCTGGACAAGCTTATGAAGGCCGCTTTCACGGCCTACGAGGCCTGGAACAAGCGCATCGCGACCGCCGAACTCAACCGCTGGTTCGCCGGGGCACTAGAGCGCCATCAGCCGCCCGCGGTCTCCGGCCGGCGCATCAAGCTTCGCTACATCACACAGGCCAATGCGCGCCCGCCCTCCTTCGTGATCTTCTCGTCGCGGCCCGAGGCGCTGCCGGTTTCCTATTTGCGGTATCTCGTCAACGACCTGAAGAAGACTTTCGGCCTTGGCCCCGCTCCCATCCGGATGCACATCCGCAAGACCAAGAACCCTTACGCCGATGAGAATGGCGGCAAGCGATGACGGCGCCGGAATTCTGGTTCTATCATCTGGAGAGCCAGCCGCTTCAGGCGGTCTTGCCGGTGCTGGTGGAAAAAACGCTGAGCCGCGGCTGGCGCGCCTGCTTGCGGTTCTCGACGCAGGAGCGGCTCGAAACCATCGACAGCGCACTTTGGACCTATCGCGAAGAATCGTTCCTGCCGCACGGCACCGCCCGCGATGGCCACGCTAAGAGCCAGCCTGTGTTTCTCACGCTGGATGGCGCCAATCCCAATGGCGCGCATGCGCTGTTTTTGCTGGAGGCCGCGACGGAGAGCGAGCCGGAGCGGTTCGCACGCATCATCCGGCTGTTCGGCGGCGCGGACGGGGAGGCCAGGGCGCTGGCCCGCGAGGAATGGAAGCGCGCGAAGGCGGCGGGCTTCGAGGTAAGCTACTGGCAGCAGGACGCGAACGGGGCTTGGAAGAAATCGGCGTGACGCCCGGCCGCCCGCGCCTTGACAGCGCTCGCCCCATGAGCCTAAATGACTGCATAAGGGGCCATAGCTCAGCTGGGAGAGCGCTGCAATCGCACTGCAGAGGTCGTGAGTTCGAATCTCATTGGCTCCACCAA
>JBKQNN010000012.1:0-5244 GCA_052145975.1 Rhodomicrobium sp.
GGCCGATACCCAGCCTGAGGTCCACCTCCTGATTTGCCTTCGCGAGGTCATGGAGGACATCGAGTGGCTCGAAATGCACGAGGCACAAGCTTGCGGCAACGTCGTGCGCCTGTCCGACGTGAAGCACCTTCGTGCCATCGGCGGTGCGCGCGCCGCCGAATGATTCGTGAGCCAGCCCGACTGGCGGCAGCGTTTCCCCACGCACGCCTCCACCGAGCGGGTTGACGCCGCGGCTTGCTACGAGGCGTCTAATAAATCGGCCAAAGGCCGGGGGTGGCGAGCTCGATGAGGTGGCCATCGGGATCGCGGAAATAGATGCTTTTGCCGCCGCGCGGCCAATCGGTGCGCCCTTCGATTTCGACCCCGTGCGCCTTGAGCCTTTCCTCCCAGGTGGCAAGCTGGCACGCATCGATGGCAAACGCCAGATGCAGGGGGCCGGCGCCGTCGTGTCCGGGAATAGTGCCGCCCGGCATCTCGGCCGGCTGTACCGCGCTGCCCCGCTTGAAAATAAGAAGCACGCCGCGCCCGGCTACATCGTAGGCCGTCAGCCGCCGGTCCGAGAACATCGGCTTGAGGTCCAGCACCTCTTCGTAAAAGCGCCTGGCTCGCGCCACGTCGTCGACATAGATAGCTGTTTCGATAATTCCGTTGAGTGTGGCCATCGCCCGATCCTCCGGCGCCGCTGCCACCGCGGATAAACATGAGCCGCGAGACAGCGGAATGCTTGCAAGTGTAGCATAATCATCCAAATTAGAAACGCCGGCTGCCGCCTGCCGGGGAAGGAGATCCAAGCATGGATGCGCTGACGCTAGCCCAAGCCAACGAACTCACCCTGCTTGCGATGGAAAAAGCCAAGGCTGAATATAGCCGCCCGATCTGCGTGGCGGTCTGCGATCCTGCTGGCTTTCTCATCGCTTTCCAGCGCATGGAAGGCGCGCCGCTCCGCAGCATCGCCATCGCGCAAGGCAAGGCCTATAGCGCCGCCCGCATGCAGGTCAGCACGGACGCGCTGCTCCAGCGGCTGGAGCGCGAGAACATCCCCGTGAGCTATTTTTGCGACGACAGGATCACGGCCTTGCCCGGCGGCAGCGTGTTGAAGAACGCGGACGGCGCGATTACCGGCGCGGCCGGCATCAGCGGCCTGACCTCGGCCGAGGATCAGGAAATCGCCGATTTCCTTGCGAACATGGCCGCGCAGTCGGTGATTTGAGGATGGCCACGCTGCACCTCATTCACGGCTTTGCAGGTGCGGGAAAGACCACGTTTTCCAAGAATCTCCAACTTGCAGGTTCGCAAAAAGTGGACGATGGTTGGCCGCAATTTGAGCGGGAACTATTCAATGACTAGCAGTGCGCATCCCCAATATGGCGTATGGCTCGTGGTCGCCACCCACCCTCACCGGGAGAGCCAAGCCATAGAAAACTTAGTGCGGCAAAGTTTCCATGCTTATTGCCCAATGATCGTTAAGCACATTCGCCACGCGCGCCGCGCCTACGACGGCCAGCGCCCGCTTTTTCCAGGCTACGTATTCGTCCAACAGCCCAGCGGTGAGCAGCGGTGGAGGCCGCTGCTTAGCACTTTCGGAGTCCGAACCGTGATAATGCACGACGAAAGGCCGGCAAAGCTTCCTGAGGGGTTCGTCGAGGGGCTCAAAGCGCGAGACGCTGGCGGAATCATCTGCAAGCCTGAGGCACCCTTTCAAATCGGCCAGGAGGTGACAATAAGGGGCGGCGCTTTCGACGGTTTAATCGGTCAGATAATGGAGATGAAATCGAACGATCGTGTCTTGGTGCTTCTCGACCTTCTGAAACGCAAGACCCCTGTCCACGTCAGCGCAAAGCAGCTGGTGTAGAGAGATGCGCAAACCGGGGCCCATTCGATTTGAGGCTTGACTGTGAATCGCAAAGAATTGGCAAAAGGCGGGCGCTTCTACATTCTTATTCCGCCACCTTAGACTCCGTTTGAATACGGCTTAGGCGAAGACTCCCGAACCAAACCTCGCCGGAAATTAACTCTTCTGAAGCCGAACGGGAATCGTGGAAAAGGCGAAGCGCCTGACCGTTGCAATCCTCGCTTTGAGGTACATCGCCCTCCAAAGTGAAAATCCTCCATTGCCCGGTTTCACCCATAAGCATGTCCGTTTCGGCAAGAGCGCGGCGCGAGCCGGTCGCGCAAGTTAGCTGCCAGCGAAGCCCGCGCTTGCCCGTAATGGTACCCCGGAGCTTCCCTTCGAAGCGGTAGTGTCCAGGCGGCAGAAAGACGATCTGCCTCAGTTCCGGAAACTTTACCCGTCCAGGGCCAAAAGTGACATGCAGTAGCCGCCCGCTCCCCTCAGAAGTGCGCCCAACAAATTCCGCCACGGCATTAAGTCCGGGCGCCATCCTCCAGTCGAAAGGCAGGCCGCTCGGCGGGGTCTCAAAATTTCCATTTGTGAGTAAACCGAGGTTAGAAAGCTGTTCCTCCGGCAGAAACTGAAGCCAAGCATTGTAAGCTACGTCGATCCGGTTTCTGCCGATCAAAACATCGAGATAGGAAGCGAGTTCCTTCGGTGAAGGCGGCGCCCCATTTTCCTTAAGCGATATCATTAGCTTGAGCGGAACTTCGGCCGACGCTTCGCTTCGCGAGAAAGCTTCTAAAAATTGTTCGCGCCAAGCGGGTCTTTTTGTCAGCACGTCAGCAACAAGAGGCGCCCCTTCAGCGTCTTCGGCCATGAGTGTTATGTACCTCATCACATAAACCGGAAGCGCAGTGTACGGGCGTGTTTTAAGCAGTACATCGGCATAATCGAGTGTTGCCCGGTAATCCTTGCGGAGAAAGCTGTCGTTAAGGAGCCAGACAAGAGCTGAACTCTCGCGCCGCGAGAGGTTGACCGCCTCCTTCATGAGGACGCGTGTGCGCTCAGGCTCGTTACTCACCAAGCCCAAAAGCTGATATGCCTCTGCATTGAGCGGATCGGCCGCCAGTGCACGGATCGCAAGTTGCTGAATTTCCTTGCGCATGGCCTCGCCTTTACCGCCGAGGTCTTCCATGCCGCCGCCGCCATTCGCTTTGGGAAGATTTTCAAGTGTGTTTATGCGTTGCGAAATTGCGCCAGGCTCGTTTGGATCTTGGGTGCTCCCGGTTTGGGCCAACATACGATCCCGCGTTTGGCGGGCTTTGGCCATGAGTGCCTCAGGATTCCTGGCGTTTAAGGCAAGTGCTAAGTCGGGGGCGGAGGGCGCCAGCGCGAATGGAAGGCTTTTCGTGAGTGTCAGCCAGGCGAGCGCAAGGCCCACCACTCCGAGCAGGGCTGCCCGCAGGGGATGAGCGCGAAGCGCGCCGAAGTTCTTGCCGAGCCCGCCTAATACTCCGTAACCGCGCTGACGGCGGCGGCGGTGCTTGCGCGTCATCGCCTTCCCCCAAACAGAAAAAGAGGGTTCTTCCAAAAGCTTCTGTGAACCGAACAGCTTGCATGCTGCCGCTCTGGGTCCGCTTCGCAAAGAAAGCGTCTGCGGGACTGCTGCGGCAGCACCACGATTTCGCTACGATCGAATTGCACGGCTCTTTTTGCTCAAACATTGCGGCGGCGCAATGCCGGGCACAGTAGCGTCCCTGCTTGCACCGCCAACCTCAGCAAAGGGGGGCACGCGTTCTGTCCCAGCGCCTCCCTTAGCATGGCCTGTGTTTCTAACCATTCTTCGAGATCTGCTTGCGCGCGCCATCCTCGGATCCGGCCAGGCTTCCGTATGCGTAGCTGTATCCCTTATGGCCGTAACCATAGCCATAACCGTAGCCATAGCCGTAGCCATAATTATAACCAACGGCTTTGGGATCGAATTTGGTTAGGACAACCCCGACCGGTGTAATCCGGGATAGCTGAAGCCGCTTTAGTGCCGAGCGGATCATGCCTTTGCCCTTTTCGCCCGCCCCCACCACGAAAACGCTAGCAGCTACGGCTCCAGCAAGAAGCTGCGCATCGGCAAGTCCTAGAAGCGGCGGCGAATCAAGAACAATGAGATCGAAAACCTCGGAGCCGTGTGAGATCAAAGAATGGATCCTGGTTCCGCTTAGCAAATCCGCAGCGTTCGGCGGCAATGGCCCAGAGGCGATGAACGCAAGATTTGGCTGGCCGGTTTTTTGGATGAGCTCGGGCGGCAAAGATGTGCCTGTCAGGTAATTGCTGAGCCCGACTGCATTGCTCAATTGAAGCTTCGTATGCAGCGTGGGCTTCCGCAGGTCAGCGTCGACCAAAAGAACCTTCAGGCCCATTTGGGCGAAATGACGTGCAATCGCGACCGCTGTCGTCGATTTTCCTTCGCTAGGACCGGAGCTTGTAATCGAGATCGAACGCGGGAGCCCCGAGCTGGTTGAGAACTGCAAAGCAGTAGCCAGCGAGCGGTAGGCCTCCGCGAGGGCCGAGCGCGGATCGCCAATCGCTTCATCAAGCGTCTCCTGGGCCTCCATCTGCGGGATAACGCCAAGGGTAGCAAGCCCGAAAAGCTGCTCAACTTCTTCGGGCGCGCGAACCCGGTCGTCCAGGAGTTCGAGGAAAAGGGCAAGCCCGGCGCCCGTTCCAAGCCCTAGCACTAGCGAAAGCAAGAGCGCGCGCGGCACGTTTGGCTCCGAGGGAGAGAACGGCACTACGGCGCGGTCAACCACGAAAATATTGTTGGTGCCGACCCCCCCGGCTATATCCACTTCTTTGTAGCGCTGAACGAGGCTGTTGTAGACGCTGCGATTGGACTCGGCCTCCCGCTTCAGGATGTCATGCTGAATGCCCTTTTTCTGCAGATCGAGTACCTCAGCCTTGAGGGTCTCCATCCTCGCCTTCATCTCATTTTCCTGGGAAAGAGACGATTCATAGGCTGCCTTAAGCGAGTTGCGGATGGCACCGGTTTCCGCCGAGAGCTGCTTGTCGATCTCCTTGATTTTGTTCCTAATCTGCACCATGGCTGGGTAAGCCGGCTTGAAACTTTCAAGCTTCTCCTGGTACTCTGTTTCCAGAGCCTTCCGCTGGCCGCGAAGAATTTCGATAACCGGGTTGGATAGGAATTGGGGCAGGTTGATCGCGCCCACGCTTTCTACTTGGCGCCACAATTGCTCGTTTTTCATGCGCTCCGAGATCAATGCCCCGGCCGCTGCGTTGGCTGCCGCCAAATTATTTTCCGCTATCGACGCCTTGTCCGTAACCTCGACGATTTTTTCGCGTTCAGAAAAGTCGAGCACGGCCTTCTCGGATTCCTCAAGCCTGATTTTCAGCTGCTT
>JBKQNN010000013.1:0-13231 GCA_052145975.1 Rhodomicrobium sp.
GGCTTCGGCGACCGCCGCAAGGCCATGCTGCAGGATATCGCTGTCCTGACCGGCGGCCAGATGATCGCGGAAGACCTTGGCATCAAGCTTGAGAACGTTACTGTTGCCATGCTCGGCCGGGCCAAGAAGGTCACGATCACGAAGGACGACACCACCATCGTCGATGGTGCTGGCGACCATAAGGAGATCGAAGGCCGCGTTGCCCAGATCAAGGCGCAGATCGAGGACACCACCTCCGACTACGACAAGGAGAAGCTGCAAGAGCGTCTCGCGAAGCTCGCGGGCGGCGTGGCGGTGATCCGCGTCGGCGGCGCGACCGAGGTCGAGGTGAAGGAGAAGAAGGACCGCGTCGACGATGCGCTGAACGCGACCCGCGCGGCCGTCGAGGAAGGCTTCCTCCCTGGCGGCGGCGTCCCGCTACTGCGCGCCACGCACGCGCTCGCCAGCCTGAAGCACGAGAACGAGGACCAGAAGGCCGGCATCAACATCATCCGCCGCGCGATCCAGGCTCCGGCTCGCATCATCGCCTCGAACGCTGGTGAGGATGGCGCCGTCGTGGCTGGTAAGATCCTTGAAAAGAAGGATTACAACTTCGGTTACAACGCGCAGACCGGCGAGTATGTCGATCTTGTCGCGGCCGGCGTGATCGACCCGGTGAAGGTGGTTCGCATCGCTCTTCAGGATGCAGCTTCCGTGGCGGGCCTCCTCATCATGACCGAGGCCATGATCGCCGAGAAGCCGAAGAAGGAATCGCCGATGCCCCAGATGCCGGGCGGCGGAATGGACTACTAAGCCTCGGCACTTCGAACACGCACTCAAGGGAGCCCGCCAAAAGCGGGCTTCTTTATTTTGGGGCAGGTTCCGTCATCGCGAGGCGGCCTTGGCCTCCCAATGACGGTGAGACCTGGGCTAGCCGAAAGACGCCCGTTCAAGCGCTGGGTAGCGAACGCCAAGGCTGACTGCCCGCACCGCATAAAACACGATGAGCGACGCCCAAAGCCCGTGATTGCCGAACGTGGGCGTCAGCACCCCCCAAGCGGCCAGAAACGCGGCAAGGCTCAGGATCATCATGTTACGCATATCCGCCGTGCGGGTCGCGCCGATGTAAATGCCGTCGAGCTGGAAGCAGGCGACGCCCGCCACGGGGGTCAAAGCCGCCCAGGGCAGGAACGCGTAAGCCGCCTCACGCACCGAAGGCGCCGCCGTCATCAACCGGATCAAGACGAGCCCTCCCGCCCAGAACGCCGCGGCTATCAGCACTGCCAAGACCCCCGCCCAAGCTGAGCTTAGAAACACCGCCTGCCGGAAACGCCGCACGCTAACCGCACCCACCGCCTGGCCCACCAGCGCCTCCGCGGCGAAAGCGAAGCCATCGAGCACAAAGGCGGAGAGATCGGACAGGTTGCGAAGCACGCTGTTTGCCGCCAGCGCGACGTCGCCGAGCCTGGCGCCCTGCGCCGCAAAAAAGGTAAACGTGAGCATGAGGCAAATGTTGCGGATCATGATGTCCCCATTGACCGCGACCCCCCGCTTGAACGCCCGGCGCTCGAAAATCCGGATGCGCATACCCCGCGTTCCGCGCAATAGGCGCGCAGCGACGAGGAGACCGGCCGCCAATGCCGCATATTCGGCGCAGACCGCGGCCATGGCAGCGCCTTGGACGCCCTTGCCGGCGAGGAGTACCAAGATAACCGCGAGCACGATGTTGATCGCGTTCTGAAGAAGCTGGAGCAGCAGCGCAATGTTAGCCCGCGGGAGCCCGATGAACCAGCCGATGAGCGCGTAATTGGCAAGCGTCGCGGGCGCGCTCAAGATGCGCACGCCGAAATAAGCGGCGGTGGCCGTCTGCACATCGGCGCTTCCGCCAATAAGCCGCAACGCCAGCAGGATTGCCGGCACATGCATCAGGAACAGGAGCGCCCCGCCTGCCAGGGCAATGACGAGCGCGCGAAAGAGGTTGGCGGCGATCTCAGCGCGGTTGCCGGCGCCCGCCGCCTGCGCGGTAAGCCCGGTCGTGCCCATCCGCAAAAAGCCGAAGGCCCAGAACAGCATCGAAAAGATGGTTGAGCCGAGCGAGACGCCGCCGATCAGCGCGGGATCGTTGAACTGCCCGACAACGGCAGTGTCCGCGATGCCCACGAGCGGGGTGGTCGCGTTCGAGAGGATCATGGGAATGGCGATGGCGAGCACGTCGCGGCTCCTCACATCGCCGGCTTGCACCTTGCCGGTCCTGCAACGCCCCTTAGCCCTGCTTCCCCCGGCGTGACCCGAGATAGCTGAAGATGCGCGAGAGCAGCCAAAGCGGCACAACGATGATCGCGCCCAGCAGGAGATAACGCAGCACCCTTTTTACGGTGTCCAGGCCCAGCGAGGATATCCAGTCCCAGAGCCGCTGCATTGCGGCATAGAGATTGGCCGGATCGAACCCGAAAAGCGACAACACCACCCCGATGATGATCGAGGCGATCGCAAGCTGCAAAATGACGGCGGCGGGGCTGCCGCCGAAGAAGCGTTCCATGGTCACATTCCGTCCCTGTCGAACCCCGGCAACGCATAGCTGCATCGGCGCGCCCAGGCCAGGCGGAAATTGTCAACAGGGGCAAAAATTTGGGCGCCTGCTGGGCAAAGCCTCTTGGGCGTTGAGCAACCGGCGTGCCGTTGTCCCCGCGAAGGCGGGGACCCATGGTAAGAATATGTAAAAGCAGCGATTTTCGGCCACCCTGGATGCCCGCCTGCGCGGGCCCTGGATGCCCGCCTGCGCGGGCATGACGCTCGCGCGGCAACGAAAGCGCTCATTCGGGCTTTGTTATTCTTGCCGCCGCGGCCTGACATGAACGCCGTGTGGCGCTTCCTCCTAGACTTGGGGGCCGCGCGATGCCGCTCACCGTGTCCGGCGAGCGGTTCGCGCTTTTTCTTAGGTTAGACCGGGCGTTGCTCCCGGGATTTGCCGCCGTGGCTCGCTTGTCCGCCCTTGCGTCCGGCCTGCGCGGCCAGATCGCGATTGCGCGAGAAGCTGCGGTTTTCGTCGGAGACGTTCTGCCCGCCTTTGCGGCCTGCTTGTGCGGCAAGCTCGCGATTTTGGCTGAAGCTCCGTTTTTCGTTCGGTACGCTTTGGCCGCCCTTCGAGGCGATCGCGCGCTGCTTTTCGGCGTCCATCGACGCAAAGCCGCGGTTTGAGGTCGAGCCAGTTTTTCTGGGATGTTGGGAGGCCATTCTCACTCCTGTCATGCGGTTGTAGCTAAGCCTCCGCCTGAGGCTTTGAGGGGGTAACAGCCACATGCCGCTATGGTTCCGCTGGCAGCAGGATTTTTTGCAGGAATTTCTCTTTTTTCTTCCGTGGCCTAGTAAAACAAGGGTTTTTGCGAAAGAAATTCTACCACGGTCAAGCTTTGGGCGAATCGCATTCTTAAGAATAGCATAGTAGCACGCTCAGGCTTCTTCTTGATGCCTCTGGCGCTTAGAGGGCGTCCGGAAAAAATGTGAGCGGTCTCTCCGATAAGACGCACGGTTAAACAAAGAACTAGAGCCCGCTTTTGATTCCATCAAAAGCGGGCTCTAGTTTGGAAGGCCCCGGAAAGCTGCGTTGCGCTTTCCGGGGAGACGGCGGGAGGAGATTAGCGGAGGGCTGAAACCGCGCGGCTTTCTTCGCCGGCCTCCGCGTACATCGAGAGCATTGGCTCATCCTTGAGGATAGCCTCGCCGTAATAGCCGTAGCCGTTGAAATGCCCGGCCATCACGCGGCCATAGGCCCCGATATTGCCGATCTCGATATAGTCGCCCTCGCCGATGCCGGGCGGGAGCATAAACGGCCCCGGCAGGAAATCGGCGCTGTCGCAGGTCGGGCCGTAGAGGCCGAACGGCGCAAGGCCATGGCCGTCCAGCGGTTTTCCCTGCGCCGAATAGGCTTGCGCCGGGAACACCCACTGGCAATGCGCGGCGTCGTAAAGCGTGCCGAACGCACCGTCGTTGATGTAAAGCGTGTCGCCGCGCCGGGCATCCACCTTCACGATCACCGACTCCGCCTCGGCCACGAGCGCGCGCCCCGGCTCGCACCAGAGCTGGCAGGTGTAGCCCACCGCCATCCGGTCGAAGGCCGCGCGGATCTCGTCCATATAGCTTTCGAGCGCCGGCGGCTCCATGCCCGGATAGCGCGACGGAAAGCCGCCGCCCACGTCGATGATATCGACGAGCGTTGCCGCCCGCACGATCTGTTGCGACACGGTGCGCAGCACCTGGCCGTAGCCCGCTGTGCACATCATTTGCGAGCCGGCGTGGAAGGTGATGCCCAGCGTCTCCGCCGTCTGCCGCGCGCGCCGGATCAGGGCCGGGGCCTCGCTCCAAGGCGCGCCGAACTTGCCCTCAAGCGAAATTTCGCTGTAGGTCGAGGGGCAGGCCACGCGCACTACAAGCGTCAGATCCTTGGCGTTGCCGGTTGCCGCTTCGATCTTTTCGAGCTCGGCTTCGGAGTCGAGCGCAAAGGTGCGGACGCCGAAATCGTGATAGGCCTCCGCGATCAGGCGCCGCGGCTTGACCGGATGCATGACGTGCATGACAGCACCAGGCAGCCCCGCGATGGCACGCAGCTCCGCGCCGGAGGCCACGTCGTAATGCCGGATGCCCGCCTCGAAAAGTGCATCGACGATGAGCGGCGAATCGTTCGCCTTCACCGCATAGAGCGTTTCGCCCGGAAAATGCTCAATAAACCACCGCGCAGCGCGCGTGGCTGCGTGCGGGCGCAGGCAAAGTGTGGGCTGATCTACAGGAACGTCGCGGAGCAGCTCCGCAGCGGCCGGGTAAATGTCCATCGCATGGGACCTCCCATTTAAGAGTTAATCCGATGCTGCTGACGAACGCTTCACCGCCGGAGCGGGGTTGCCAGACAGGCTATTTCTGCACTTTCGGCATACGTGCGGATGCTATGCGGCCTTTCGGTCTAGCGCGCAGCCTTTATGAGCAGAAGTCACCTCCCCAGCGCCCTTCTATGGCGCAATCGTTTCGCAATCGAGCTGTCTTAAGTGGTCATATCGCCCCCCAGGTCAAGAGGTTTTTTGGGGTGGGGGCGGAAAAAGTTGCAGGCAGGGCGGATCGTTGCCGGCGTCATTGCGAGCGAAGCGAAGCAATGCAGGGCTAAGTCGCTGATATTGCTCTGCATCGCCACGACGGCAAGGCCGCCTCGCGATGACGCTGCGCGAGCGGCGAACAAGGTTGAGAGCTTGCTATAATTGCGCAAAAATTGCAAAGATCGCGGCGCGGGCCGGCGCGAAGCTGTGACGTTTGCGCAATAGCGGCGGAACTTTCGCTTGCCGGCGCGTAGCCGGGGCCGCGAACACCGTTTATACATGCATTATGCGGAAGCTTTGATGCTCGCGCGGCGTGCGCGGGGGGAGCGGAAATGAAAAAATCGGCCTTAGCGTTAGGCGTTGCACTCGTAGGGGTTTTGGCGCTGGATTGCGCGCTCGCGGAGCCAAGTGCTGCGCAATGCGCCTCCTCGGCCCCTCCGCGCCCCGTCCATCGCACTTATATCCGGCGCGACGTGCAAGAGCCGGGCGTCTACGCGGTGACGAGAACGCCCGCCCAATATGGCTGGGTTACGGTCAACGGCGAGCCGCGGCGCATCCTGCTCCGGCCGTATAAGAACATCGCGCACTTCCAGCCGCCCTATATCTCCTGGTATCGCGAGCACCTCACCATCCTGCCGGAAATCTTCGACCCGGATTGCTGAGCGGTAATCTGTAACAAACCGAAGCTCAGGCCCCTCAGCCCTCTCCCCATGGGAGTGGGGGGAGAACGCCCGTTCATCAACTCAGTTGGGCGGCAATTCGCCATAAATGCTCAAGACATTTTTCACAGCTTTCGCCACTAGTTTTCTTCCAATGCCGTGCATCCGGTAAGCTCTCAGCTCGCTTAACCTCAAGGGAGCACCTCATGAGAAAGTTCGCCTTATTGGCACTGATCTTGGCGGGTTCGCTTTCGCTGCTTACAACGGAAGCTTCAGCAGTGGTCTGCGCGAAGGGCGTCTACCGCGCGGGCTGCGTGGGACCGAATGGCGCCATCGTGGGACACCGGGGCTACTATGGCGGCGGCGCTTACGCTCGTGGCTACCGCTCCGGCGCGGTGATCCGCCACAGCGGTGGGCCCTATCGCAGCCGCACCGTGATCCGGCGCCACTAACGCCTCATTATCGAGTGCCGAGTCGCTGTCACTAAGCCGTTGAGCGCGTTGGATTTAACCTGGATGGCCCGGTCAAGCCGGGCCATAACAGTGCGCCCAATCTTTTCACACGCTTAAGTGGAACCGCCCAAACCTTCAGCCCCGTACCGCCAAGGCGAATCTCTGCGAAGATTCTCTCAATTATCCACGCGCCGCCGCTAGCTTGCGACAATTTTCCTCAAGCCGGCATCCCGCTTCTGTTGCGCGGATTCAACAGTGCTGCAAGTGTACGTGCTTATAACCTTATGATTTTACATGCCTTCAACTTAGTATTACTTTTGGTTGCACCACTAAAACGCGTCCCATTCAGCAATACTACCTTGAGTTTAAATCTACCCCGTGTAATCACCATAGCCAGTTCGGCGTAACACTTCGATTGAACAACCTAAGCGGGAAAAGGGGAGACTATGGCTCTCAGCAAATTTCTACGGACGGGCGCGGCCGCTCTCGGTGCGCTCGCCGTGGCATCGGTGACGCAAGCAAACGCAGCAGACATGTATTCAGGCGGTTACAAGGAGGCGCCGGCCTACGTTCCGCCGCCGTTGTGGACCGGGTTCTACTTTGGCCTGCATATGGGTATCGACTGGTCGCAGGTTGACCTTAACGGCCACCGGTTCTCGGATGGATGGAACTACATGAACTTCCCCAGCCAGACGCTCAATAGCAATGGCGGCTTCGGCGGCGGTCAATTCGGCTATAACTTCCAGGCCTCCAGCGCTTTCGTCTACGGTATCGAAGTCGACCTAGGCGGCGCGACCATGACCAACCGTATGCACAACTACGGTCTAATCCACGACGGATACGTCGATGGCGTATCGTTCGACGGAAAAAACGATGGTGGCTTTTACGGAGACGTTACGGGCCGGCTCGGCTATACTTGGGGTGCCGCGTTGATCTACGCGAAGGGCGGGTTCGCATGGCTCGATACCAACCACAATATGAACGAGACGATCTATTGGAGTAACGGAGGTTGGAACGGTTACGGCAACAACAACAACGGCAACACGCTCACCGGTTGGACTGTTGGCGGCGGCGTTGAGTGGAAGGTCAGCCCAGCCTGGTCGATCAAAGCGGAGTATCTGCACTTCGACTTCAGCAATAATAACAACAATTGCTGCGGCGATGGCTTGAACTCCTTCAACAACAACAACGACCTGACGGTCGACACTGTGAAGATCGGCTTCAACTACTTCTGGAATCCGGCGCCTCCCGCCCCTCTGAAGTAGGCTAGCCCTATCCTGCCAGTTTGCCGGGGGCCTATCGCCGGGCCGAAGAAGACAGAGCGCGTACGCAGCAAAAGCTTTCAGAACAATGCGTACCCTCTGTCTCCGTCTCTCGTGGCGTACCCGCACCAGCAGTTCGGCAAAAAGGCCCTTACCGGGCCTTTTCGCTTTTCTCCCTTTGGCGGCGCCATTCCAGAGATGGACGGCGTTAAAGAATCCGGCCCGTTTACCGGTGATGGCAGGCGACCATTCGCTCGCGTTATCAATGTGTTGTGCTGTTAAGCCTTTGAAAAGGAACATGCCTTATCGTAGCGCCTTAATGGAAAGCGCGGCAATTGCAGCGAATTGGCAAAAAATGCCGCCCGTTTGGTGTGGCGCGCCCGCGAAAATTTGGCGCTTCCTTTAACTGTGAATTAACGTTGGGCCGAAATCCGTTGCAATCGAAGGGTGCGAGTTCTATTCTGACACTCTCAACCTGGCAGCTAGTTTAAGCTGCATGCGGCAGAATAGGCAGAAGTTGGGGCGCGATGGCTGGCAGTAATAGTCAGATCGGCGGGGGTGAAAGCTCAAGCAATGCCGCGATGTTGTCGAGCCTGAGCGAGAGCGAGCGCTTAAAGTTATTGATTGAATCCATTACAAATTATGCAATCTACTTGCTTGGTCCCGACGGCTCCATTGCAAGCTGGAATCCGGGCGCAGAAAAGATTACCGGTTATCGATCCGCCGAAGCCGTTGGACAGAATTTCTCCCGCTTGTTCAACGACGAGGACCGGGCTGCGGGCGTTCCTGCGCGGCTTTTGCAAGAGGCCAGCCTAGAAGGGCATACTGTGAGCGAAAGCTGGCTCCTGCGCAAGGACGGTAGCCAGTTCCTGGCGAGCGCGGCCGTGCATGCGGTGCCTGGCGCTGCCGGTTTCCCGGCAGCCTTCGCCATGGTGGTCCACGATACGACCGCCAGCGCCGCGGCGCGGGAGGCGATGCTTGCAAGCGAACGCCGCTTCCGGCTGATGGTCGAAAGCGTGGTGGATTACGCCATCTACATGCTCGATCCAAGCGGCTTGATCGTCAATTGGAACGCCGGCGCGCGCCGCGCCATGGGTCACGAGGCCCACGAGATCGTGGGGCAGCACTTTTCGCGGTTTTACACCAAGGAAGACCGCACCGCGGGCCTGCCTTGGCGGGTTCTGGACATAGCCCGGTTGGAAGGCCGCTACGAGTCCGAAGGCTGGCGCGTCCGCAAGGACGGCGGCCGGTTCTGGGCGTCGGTCGTCGTGGATGCGATCCGGGATGCGGACGGCGGCCTCGCCGGCTTTGCCGAGGTGACGCGCGACGTCTCCGAGCGGACGGCTGCGCAAGAAGCGTTGCGCGAAAGCGAACGGCAATTCCGCCTGCTCGTGGAAGGCGTAACCGATTACGCCATTTACATGCTCGATCCCAATGGGGTCGTGACAAGCTGGAACGCGGGTGCGAAGCGGATCAAAGGATACGCGGCGGGGGAGATCGTTGGCCAGCATTTTTCGCGCTTCTATGCCGAGCGGGATAGAGCGGCCGGCGTGCCGGCGCGAGCCTTGCAGGTCGCCGCAGCCGAAGGGCGCTACGAAGCGCAAGGCTGGCGCGTCCGCAAGAACGGCGAGCGCTTCTGGGCGAACGCG
Source organism: Rhodomicrobium sp. (assembly GCA_052145975.1). Taxonomy (GTDB): domain Bacteria; phylum Pseudomonadota; class Alphaproteobacteria; order Rhizobiales; family Rhodomicrobiaceae; genus Rhodomicrobium. The sequence continues at coordinate 9,083 of JBKQNN010000013.1, forward strand.
GTTATCCACCCGATCCGGGATGAGGACGGCAACCTTGCCGGCTTCGCCAAGATAACCCAGGACATCACCGAAAAGCGAGACGCAGAGGCCGCGCTACAAAAGGCGCAGGAACACCGCGGGCGCGCTCAGCGGATGGAGGCGCTTGGCCACCTGACCGGAGGCGTCGCGCACGACTTCAACAATCTCTTGATGATCGTTGGCGGATTTACGCAGACGCTCAAGAAATTGGCGGGGCAGGATGCCAAGGGCTTGCGCGCCGTCGAGGCGATCGAGGCCGCCGTCGAAAAGGGACAATCGCTGACGCGCCAGTTGCTCACCTTCTCCCGGCGTCAGACATTGCACCCCGTGGTGACGGGGATCGCCGAGCGGGTCGAGGCATTCAGAAAAATGCTCGGAAGCTCCGCCGCCGATAAGGTGAATCTCATCGCCGACGTGCCGCCAGACATTTGGCCCGTCAAGGCCGACGTCAGCGAATTCGAGCTGGCGCTGCTCAACATAACGCTCAACGCGCGCGACGCGATGCCCGAGGGCGGCGTTATAACCATTACCGCCGAGAACGTTGAACTGAAGCGGGAAGACAGCCCCAGCCAGCTCGAAGGCGATTTCGCCGCCATCACCATCGCGGATACGGGGACGGGAATCCCGGAGGAGATCCTGCCCAAGGTTTTCGATCCCTTTTTTACCACCAAAGGGGGAACCAAAGAGCCAGGGCTGGGCCTATCGCAGGTCCATGGCTTCGCGCATCAATCCGGCGGCACCGTCACCATCGACAGCAAGCTGGGCCGCGGCACGCGCGTCACCCTGTATCTGCCCAGGGCGAGGACGCTGCCGGAGCGCGTCGCGGGCGAAGCCGCCATCCAAGCTGTCGGCAGCGGGAAGGCGCTCCTGGTGGACGACAATCGCGACGTGCTTGAGGTGAGCGCCCTTTACCTGCGCGAGCTTGGCTATGAAGTCGATACGCTGGACAGCGCCCCGCCGGCGCTCAAGGCGATAGAGCGCGAAGCCTATTCGCTTGTGGTGAGCGACATCGTGATGGCGGGGATGGATGGTATCGACCTGGCGCAGGCGATCCGGAAAACGCAGCCCGGCATGCCGATCGTGCTGGTCACTGGCTATAGCAAAATCCCGGCTTCGGTCGGTGAGGAGTTCGTGCTGCTTCGCAAGCCGTATCAGCTTCAGGATTTGAACCGCGCGGTAGGCACCGCCATCGCCACCGCATCCAGGCCCGGCAATCTTGTGCATCTGGATGGCCGCCGCGCCAGCCGCCGCCAGGACCCCACCTAGCGGTCGGGGTCTAATGCCCGGCACCCACTTTGTGTTCTACCCGCAAGGGGCGGTTTAGGCCGTGCGCTGACTATCTAGGAGTGGGCAGAGAGGGGCTCTTGCCAGATGACTAGCGGAAGTCAGCAATGTCCCTCAAGTAGCTCCAGGCGGCTTGCGAAGCGCGCCTTGTTCGCACCGGAATTCCGTGTTTGTTTAAGCTTGGAAGAGACACCGTTTGAGTCTCGATTGGTCGCTTTCATCTCACACCTCCATTATGCCGAACGAAAACCAGCACTGGGTGTCGAAGTTCCTTATTAGGCATTTCGCCGACATGGACGGCCGAGTGTTCTGCCTCGACATCCATACAGACGAGGTGACAAAGCCACCGCCGAAGCGTGCGGCCTCTGATGAAGGCTTCAACGACTTTACCCTGGACGGCGAAACCATCTCCTTTGAGGACAGGCTGGAGCGCATAGAGACCAAAGCCGCGCCGATCCTCAAGCAAATTGTTGCAACCAAGAGTCTCGCCGGCGTTGACCAAGCCAAGCGTCAATGTGTTGCCGAGTTCACGGCCGCGCAAAGCTTTCGAACCAAAGCGTTCCGTGAAGGCTTGATTAACAGGCCAAATCCGGAAGAATTCGGCCATATTTTCAAGGAACTTTGGGGTAGCGCCTTCATAACGTCCGGCGAGATTGCACGGCGCCATTGGGCGCTGATGATTATCGAAGGGGGTGAGACCTTCTACCTCGGCGATAACCCGGTCGTTCTGCAGCGGACTGAGAACCCTAAAGACGGAAGCAATCTCGGTTTTGATGTTGAGGGCGTCGAAGCCTTCATGCCTTTGTCTCCAAAATGCTCGCTGTATATGCCCTCCAGAGTAACGAGCGACGATATTATAGAACGTTACAACGCTGCGATGGAATTGCACCGTACCATCCGGTTCACCGCATTGCGTGGCCTGCCCGGTATCCCAGGCAGTTTGGAACTAGCACAACTGATGATCTCAAGGTTGTATCCCCTTGTGCAAGCGTTCAAAACAGGGAAGCCGATTAGCGCCAATCAAGAAAACATCGATAATCTAAACTATCTGCAATGCAGTTGGTCGCATGCCGCCATTTATTCCAACCGCAGGGACTTCGCCTTTGCGCGGCGTGTTTTCCGCGAAAATCCCAATTTACGGACTGTTCCAGGGGCTTTCTTGGCAAGGGGCACTCTAATCGTGCCGAAGCTTCCAGCAGAGGGGTAGTAACCAAGTAGCACGTGCAGCTTGCCCTAATTCGGCTTGACCATCGATGCTATAGTCGAATTGCAATATGAAGTATTGAGTTAACTGGTGTGCCGGATGGAATAAAACTGCGAACCGCTATGTTATCGAAATTCCTATATAGCTTAAGACATATCCCGCCACGCGGCTGTGGCTCCAGGCCGCTTTGCGCTCATCTTTTGCCAAGCAACCTACTATAGGCCATCCATGTTCCAAGCAGAAAAAATGCTCCAATGGACAATAAAAGCGGATTGTCTAGGGCTGCGTGCCTGCCAAGCCCGGCAATGGTGAAATAATTTCCTATTAAAAATAGCGTCATCACTAGAAGAGATCTGGATAGAACGGATTGGTGATCTTTCGATCTTATCGAAAGGGTTAAAGCAAATACCAAAATGATTAAAGCGACCCAAAAATTTGCGCTAAAAAAGAGGTCTGCAACGTTGTGTGAAAGTTGACGCCAGCGGTCGTCCCACAACGTATCGGCCCCACAAGCGGCGCTACGCGTGTCGATGTTAAGGTCATTTAGAAACATTTCGAACTCCCTTAATATGCAGAAGGTTGAATGCTTGTTCTGTTCCTATCCCTCTTTGTATAAGTCTTTGAAAATATTGGCGCCCCCGACAGGATTCGAACCTGTGCCCCCAGGTTAGGAATATATTCGGAATAACCCTGCAGTTTCCGCGAGTAAGTTACTTGTTTAGCATTGCCCAACCTCGCAGTCCAGCGAAATGCACAAGTCCGCAAAAGCTCAACGGCGGGATTCGCATGTACCTAAATGATGACAGGGCGGCACTTGCCTACCTCGGCGAAATTTGTCCCCCTGATGGTAGTCCGGTTCCGGAGGTTCAGCCGCCCAGATTTGCTCAACATGAGTACTACTGCTCCCGACCCAACTGCGACATGAGGTACCAGGCACCAAGAGTTAGACTTCAACCACTACCAGCTCGATGCCGTCCGTAAGTTTTGACCGTTCGGGCACTGCCGTCATCGCCACGGCGGCCGCGGGCCGCCTCGCGAAGCCGGCCGGCGCTCGCGGAACAGTCGAAACTTATGACGATTGCCCGTATTGCCGCCGATAGGCAGGATAGCCATTCCGTAGGTGCGTGCCATGGTTAAGATTTTTATGGTAAATGCGCACCGGGCAACTTTTCCGCCGCCGTCTTTCTGCGAATCTTTTGCCACTTTCGGTCGAATTCTACGACTCCAAAATACCCGTTAATGTTAGATTGTTGCGCGGGTTAACCACTAATCCAAACCTGCGGTTGCAGAACTAGTTAACGGCTATCTACGGTTATTTTAACAATTTCAGTGACTTATTGATCCGTATACATGCAATACGCTGACGGAACGGCTTTTTCTTCACCGCGCGCCGAGGGAGAAAGCAAGTCAAGCACGCAGCGATGTATTTAGCAGAAAACATAGGTTTGCGAGCATTTAAAAAATGCGGCTCCAACAGTACGCAGCGAAGACTATTTGCAGGGAAATGCCTGCGCCGCTGGCTGCAAGGGACAGCGCGAGCCGGGCAGGACAAATAGAGGGCAGCCTCTTCCGAGGTTATCCGTGTCCGCCGCCGCTTCGATGCTTCCTCAAAACGCCGGCGGCGTTTCCGCAGCGTTACTCCC
>JBKQNN010000014.1:0-6441 GCA_052145975.1 Rhodomicrobium sp.
TTCATGACTCGGATCTGGAGCATATGTCCGAGGCTTTCTTCGCGGGCTGGGGCAGCCCGGATGAAGAAACCGGCGAAAGCGATCTGCACGCTGCAGCGCAACCGGCAAACGTGCGAACGCTTTCCGATGTGAGCTTGACCTCCCTGGCATCTGGAAAACGGGACCGGCCCCCACGTTCCGGGCCGCTTGGGCACGAGCCCTCGGGCCCGAACGAAATGTCTCAAATGGGTATGGTTTCCTGGAGTGCTTCCGAGGGCGTGGAGGAGCCCAGCGGCGACCATGGGCGCATGGAAGCGCGAAGCATTAGCTCGGTTTCCGAGATGGGCCTGGCGTCCTGGGGCGCGTCCGAAGGCGTAGCCGATGAGGAAAGCCTCGCCGGCCCTGAGCTGGAACCAGAAATCAGCGGAACGCAAACGCTAGCTGGGTTGGGCTTCCCTTCAGAAACTGTGTTCTCCCCCGATTACGCGGCTAGCCCAAGCGCGGGTGCAAATAAGCACGACGAACTCGCAGATGCCGTGGAGTCCGCGCTCCGCAGCGTTTATGGAAACCAGCCTGCGAAGCCGGCCGCAAAGGTCTTTGAAAAGACGGCGATCCCCGAAGAAAAGGGATCCCCCAGCTTGGTCTGGAACCGCGGGGCAAACCCGGCGAGCGACAATCTGACGCCGCAAGAGGTAATCTTCAACTACTTCGATTACACGCCCGAGGATCAAGAAGGCCAGCCCGGCGCGCAGGCGGAGCCGGTGAACGATAGCCGGACGCCTCAGGAGGTGATTCTCAATTATTTCGATTACCCAGGCAGTCAAAACGGCAACGGCTATCCCCGCGCCGGTATGGCGCCATCGAGAGACAGCGAAGAGCCTATAACTTTACGGCAAGGGCTCGAAACTTTACGGCCAGGGCCGGAGCCGATCATTCCGCTCAGGAGGGCGCCGCCGCCGCCTGAGGAACGCTCCGTTTTCAGGCAGGAATGGGCTGCACAGCAGCCTCAGCCGCAGCAATATAGCGGGCCTCCATCCTTCCCTGTCCCAGGCCCCGCGCTGGGGGCTCAAAGGCCCACGCAAACGGCCGCCCAGGAGAGCAGCCGCTTGCTTGGGGCTGCGGCGATCGGTCTCATGGGCGGTATCGCGATTGCGGCGAGTCTCGCTGCGTTCCTCATCTACGGGCCACACCCCGCGGCCGTCGATATACCTGGCATTGGCAACCTCCGCCTAGACCACGACGAGCAGGGATACGGCCGCGCAATTCAAGACGATGCCGCAAGGGACCCCGCGAGGAGCCGCCCACGCGCTTCCGTCGAGCTATCGGGCGAAATCCTGGCAGCGGACGCCGTTGCCGTACCAGGGCAGCCGGCTCCCCTGGCGATCAGCATCCGGTCGCAGCAGCCCTCCGAAAAAATGCTGGTCAGCGTAGCAGGCATTCCCGAGGGCGGCCGGCTGAACGCCGGTATCAACATAGGCGGCGGCAACTGGCTCGTCGCGCCGAAGTGGCTCAACGGGCTGACCGTAAATCTGCCGGCAGGCGTGCCCGACGTCATTTCCCTGGAAGCACAGCTTCTTGACAGCAACGCACGTACACCGCTTTCCGCGAAGGGAACATTCGCCGTACGTGTTGTCCAGTCAGACGGCAGCGTACCTTCGGCAGCCTTTGCCCAGAATGCAAGCCCCGTCGCTCCGGCGTTTGCCGCCAAGCAGCCGCAATCGTCCTCGGCAAGCTATCCTTTCACCACCCAAATCCTTAGCCAGCCAGGCGCGCCCGTTGCCGCGGCGAGTCTCCAACCGGCGGCGCCGGATGTGAGTTTCCGAACCCAGACAGTGCCCCCGCCTCCGCAAAGACAGGCCGCCTTGGCACCCCAAACCGTGATTGCGCCACCGTCTACACCCTTTGCTGGAGCGCCTGGACCCCGGCGCGCAACACCGCGGCCTGAGGTGGAGGATCTCATTCGCGAGGGTAATAAGCACATGCGAGAGGGGGACATCGTAGAAGCCCGGCAGTTCTACCAAAGGGCCGTTGCATTTGGAGACGCGGAGGCCGCGCTGGCGATGGGCCGATCTTTCGATCCGATCTACTTCGCCCGGATCGAAAAGAAGAATGCCGACCCCGACGCGGCAAAGGCTTTAGACTGGTACAAGCGGGCAATGGATGCGGGCGCCTCGCAGACCGCGATGGTGCGCATCGAAAACCTCAAGCATTTCCTGAACGAATAGCGGTGCGCGGATTTCGCGCACTGCCATCGCCGGGCGGCTTAGCCGCCTCGCGATAACCGCCGCGTTCATTTCAGTCCCCGCGCTTTAGAGTGCGTCCGGAAAAGCATGCCTTCGGGATTGCCCCGGAGGTGCGAAGCGGTTTCCGATAAGACACACGGCTAAACAAAGACTTTGAGTCCCGCTTTTGATTCCATCCAAAGCGGATAGGCTCTAGGGGCGGCGCTGCTTTTCGTAGACGGCTATCATCGGGCCCAAGCCGATAAAGCTGTTTCCGGGGCGCGATGCCGATGGCACAAAGAGCGCTGGCGCAGTGCCGCCATCGAGAAACAGCGCGTTCCGGCACCGCAAGCCGTCGCGAAAGAGGCGCTCGAAGGTATCGAAAGCAACCCCCTCCTCCGAGATTGCAAAATACGCGACGCTATCGCGCACGCACACGCCGTCGCGCACTTTCGCCGACGCGCTGGCCCGCGCGATCCGGGGATGTAATCTGCCGTCGATCACCAGCATCGGCCCGGATTGGGTGGCGAACTTCGCATTTGGCTTCTGCTTAAGAAACGCGCCCGTTTCAAGAACGCCGGCCTCTCCTTCTCCGGCATAGAAAATTCCATTGGGCTTCAGATGGAAATTGCCCGGACCGGAAGCTCTGTTAGCACGGACCAGCTCACGGCCCTCCTCGATATAGAGGCCAACGGGGCTGTAATCTGGGTGAAACATCCCGCCATTGAGAGCGAAAGCGAGCCGGCCGCCATTTTTGCCGGTTTTGGGCAGCGCGCTCAAATAGGTATAGGGCGCCCCATCCGGCTGCCGCCAGAAAAATCTGATATCGAACCGGTTTAGGGGAGCCTCGCAGAGCGTATAGCTATGCCCCTCGAAATTGAAGGGCGCACATTGCTGCTTATCCCGGCCCGCGGCCTGTGCTTGTGCCAAAAGAAAAGGCAGTGAGAGCAGGCCCGCGGCAATGAAATAGATGAAGCGGTTCACCGTTGGCATCCTTAAGTTTTCCGCAAATCAGGCAGAGTATGCTTTAGGCGGGGCGTTTGCAGCGCTAGCCCTGAGCGTTCAAGGTGCCGCAGCCTACCGGCGGGAAACATCCTTGTCCATATGTAGGCAGCCATACTCGCGTGGCCATGCAAGCCCTGCTACAAAGGGTGTGAGCAATTGGGAGACGGGACACGACTGGATTCGCCTGGTGGCATTGGCACGCTTTTCTCACCGGCGTTACTGCGATACTAATCCTTGAACGAACGGGAGCCCCCGCCCCCGCTGGAGGATCGATATGTTTATAGAGCTGCACGACACCGCCGGAAACATCACGCTAATTTGCGTCGAGGACATCCAGCGCGTTCGCAAGGGCGCTCACGGCGGCTCCGACGTGTTTATGAACGAGCTCGAGGGCTGGGCGCAGGTCGCCGAAAGCGTCGCGGCGGTGCGCGATTTGATCGTCAAAGCGGGCGATAGCGTGACGGCGTCGCAGGTGGCAGAAGGCGGCGCCAAGCCGATCCGGCTCCAGCCCGTGGATTCGCCGCGCGATAGGGATTAGAATTTATTCGGCATTGTTCGCCAGAAATTGCGCAACCTCAGTTGAGCGGCGTGCGCTAGAAGCCGACTGCCCCTGAGCACAAAACTTTAGTAAGGATGTCCGAATAAGCTATCGTAGCGTATCCGTCCGTTATGGATAGATGGCAGTCTCTCGCCGGCTCTATCCCCCTTCCTTTTTAGGCGCGGCAGCAACTTTCGCTCACTCCTATTGAGGAGAAGCTCAATTGAAATGGACAATTAGTAAAAAGTTAAGCATTTCTTCCGCAATAGGAATATGCGCGGTCCTTGGTCTTATTTATATTCAAAATATTATATTGAAGAGCGGAAAAGACGCGAACAACATTGTTGCGCGCCACACCCAAGAAAGCCAACATGCGTTTGTGACCATGCGTTACGTGCTGGAAATGCGGGTCGGGCTGCAGCAGCTTTTACTCGCGAAAACGCCGGAGGAAATTGACGCAGCTCACGCAGCGCTGAAAAATGCATTCAAACAGCTCAAGATTGAAACCAAAAGCGGTATCGAATTATCGACATCGCGAGATATAAGTGACAAATTTTCAAATATAGAATTGCAAAGTGGAGAGTTTATTTTGCCTTCCAATGCTCTCGCTGATATGGCTAAGGCGTTTTTAGAAGATTTTCCAATCAGACTCAAATTTTCATTAACATGGGACGCCTCGCTAAACGCAGCAAAATCTCAAATACGTGCTGCAAACGTGCAAAATGCGACAGAGATTTTAGAGAAGATAGACGCAGCTACAACCTCGTTGGCTGCTTACCGGTCTTTAACCTCTGTCTATTTCGCAAATGGTGACGAGGCGCAAATCAAAATAGCAAACGTTCAGGCTGAGTTTCTGCGAACCGAGCTTAGCGAACTCGTCAAACTCACTGGGGACGAGGCCGTTGCGAAAGGCCTGGTGGCATTAAAAAAGGCTGGGAACAACTATCTTGCCGTCACTGACGAACTCGTCAGCCAATACCAAGCCAAAGCCGATATCGTTCGCGAAAGAGCGCTTCCCGCGGCAAACATCATGCTTCAGTCGTCAGACGGCGTCACTGCCGCTTCGAAGGCAGCTGCAGACATAGCCAATAAATCGATTGGCCGTCTTATGGACCAAAACCTACGCGATGGTATTGCGGTTGGTGTATTTGCAGTCGCAGTGTTACTTGCCTCCGCGGTTTACGTGATGCTTGGTATCGCGCGCCCCGTGAGGAAAATAACTGCCGCCATGGAAGAAATTTCCAGGGGCAACCTTGATGTCGCCGTACCGGGCGGAGCGCGCTCAGATGAAATCGGCGAACAAGCGCATACGCTCAGAGTGTTGGCAGATAATCTCGCCGACGCCGAGGTCATTCGCGCCAATCAAGCCAAGATCGAGCGTGAAATGGCGCAGGTCCTGCGAGCTGCCAACGAAGATCTAGAGGATCGAGTGGTTCAGAGAACCGCTGAGTTAGAAAATGCCCGGCAAGTAGCCGTAAAAGCCCTTGCCGTTAAAACTGAATTTCTTTCCAACATATCCCACGAATTGCGCACTCCCATGCACGCTATATTAGCTTATTCGCAAATGGGCACCAAGCAGCTCGACACGGGTAAAACGGACGAAATCCGCCAATTTTTAGGAAACATTATTGTATCAGCAAAACGTCTTAGCTCGTTGCTTGATCAGCTGCTTGATTTTAACAAAATGGAAGCTGGCAAAATGAAATATTCTATAGAGCGAGGCGATTTCGATGCCGTCGTCGAACATGCTCTCATTGAACTTGATTCGTTGATTAAAAAGAAAAGCATAAAAATCGACGTGCGTGCCTTGGCTCATGATCGCGTTGCAGAATTTGATAAATTGCGAATGGTCCAGGTCTTGGTAAATTTGATGTCCAACGCCATCAAGTATTCCCCGCCCGAAGGTTCGATCAACATCTGTGTCCGGGACGATGTGTTAGCCAATAACTGCCAAGCACTTCGTTGTTATGTGGCCGATCAGGGCGTCGGCATCCCTGAAGACGAATTTGAAACAATTTTTTCGAAATTTACACAAAGCACCAAAACAAAAACAGGAGCGGGCGGAACTGGGCTTGGCCTTTCAATTTGCCGCAATATTATCGAGGCTCACGGTGGGAGAATATGGGTAGAAAATAACCGTCCAAAAGGCGCTGTCTTCAGTTTTGTCTTCCCCAAATCCAATAGCCCCAAGCATCCCTCGTAAACTGTGATACCGAATCCGGTTGAGTAGTTCGCAACCGTCATCCCGGAAATGCCGGAGGCATTATCCGGGATCTTAAAAAGCGCCGGCCGGAATTCGTAAAGATCCCGGATAAACGCTGAAGCGTTTTCCAGGATGACAGTCTGCGAAACGTTCAACCGGATTTGGTATGACTGCTTCGGCTTTTTAGACATCTTTAGCTTGTGTTATGAGGTCGCGCCAAGCCGGCGCCGGAACGCGCGTTCTCGCAATGGTGACGTAGAGTTGGAACGAGCACCCCGCGCAAAAATTAGAGCCCGCTTTTGATGGAATCAAAAGCGGGCTCTAAGTTCTTGTTTAACCGTGCGTCTTATCGGAAAACCGCTTCGCACTTTTCCGGACGCACTCTAGTAACCGAGTTCTTTCCTACTTTCGTAAACCGCTCTCGGATCGTCGGCAGCCGTGTATAGCTTGGACTCGGTCTGTATCCACTTCGGAGGCACCGTACCCTTCTCCTT
>JBKQNN010000015.1:0-9957 GCA_052145975.1 Rhodomicrobium sp.
AAGGCATGGAAATTGGCTGTCTCGTCGTGCTGGATGAAGGCATGGCCGTTGACCTGCAGGATCGTCCGGCCCGGCTCTGTTATGACGGCTTGCCCGTGCGCATCCACAATCTGGTGGCGCTGGCTGCTAATGGCACGCATCCGTTCATTCTGAAGCCGCAGCCGCTCTGCGATCGCCGCCTGGCCCTTTTCCTGCGCCCCCATCAGCCTCTGATGCTCAATCAGACGCGCGCGGTCCGCGGCATGGGCATCGCGCTCAGCCCTGGCCCGCCTGTCCTCGGCGGAAAGCTCGCGATGGAGTACAGGTTCCTGCCGGTGCACTTGCTGCAGCTGGTGCTCGTCACGGTGCAGTTGCTGTTGCTGCTGCTGGATCTTGACCTGATCGCCATGCAGTTTGGCCGGTTCCTGAGCCTTGCGCTGCTCTTCCCTCGGCTGCTGGGCGTGCTGCGGCTCAGGGACTTTATGGTCTTGGTGAGCTTTGTCCTGGCTTTGGTGCTGCTGCTGGCCCGGCTGCTGAGTGTGCTGCTGAAGCTGTGGCTGCTGGGTGTGTTGCGGAGCTTGAGGCCGCTGCGGCGGCTGCGAACCGTGCTGCGGCTGCTGCGAGCCGTGTTGTGGTTGTTGTTGCTGGCCCTGCGGTTGCTTGTGTTCGTCTTTTTGTTGCGGTGTGAGCTGCGCCAGGATAATCGGCGCGTCTGCGGCGCTCGCCACCCCCGCCGCCATAACGAAAGACATTACGGCGGCCAGGAGGAGCGGCATGGCCTTGATAGATGACATGACGTTTCCTTTGATACGGGAACTACGATGTTTGTTCTAAGGTTTGTAGCGAAGGGTGATGCGCAGTTTCTGGCGGAATTTCGGCAGGTATAAGGGCTTCCAGGCGCGCCAAGCTTTCCGGATCGGAAAGTAGAGCCGCTTTCTCGCCAGGCTTTAGCAGATTTATCAATTCGGTCAAATTTGCGGAAACTTCCAGCTTAGCGCGTCCAATCGCTAGATTCGGAGAAATGCGGGATTCCAGCGAGATCGGCTGCATTTGAATGAGCTGGCGATGGAGCCTGCGCAGTTTGCTGCTCTCCGCCAGTTGCGCGATCGCCTCGCGCTCCAGAACGGTTTCTTCGAGCCTCTTTTGAACCTCGGCGGCTTCACCGGCGATCGCGGGCGGCGCCTTCTCCTCTTCGATCTGAAGGAGCCCCAAGCGCCGGAAACCCTCTCCAGCCGACCTTTGGGCTGACCAGACGGAAAGCGGGCCGGAGAAAACCAGCCCCAGGGAGGCTGGAAGCATCCAGAGAAAGAGAATGAAGGAAGAAGAGAGCGTGAGCGCTGCGAGGCAGGCGCCGATCACCATATGTTTCGAGTGAAACTGCATAATCTCGCCCGCAGGCAAAGAGCCGTCGCCGCGGCGCTGCGGCTTCCAGCCGCTGTCGCGGCCGCGAAACACATCGGCGACCGCGGTAGATTGCAGCAGCATCATAATATGCGCGAACAGCGACGAGAGAACCGTCTCGATCAGCACACCCGCCAGCAATATGAGCGCACCGCCGAATCCGCGCCGCTGCCTCGAATCCAGGATGGCCAGCACGTAAGCAAAAAGCTTAGGCAGAAGCAGGATGCCTAGCGTCAGCAATAAGAGCTTCAAGGACCGCTCGCTGTCTTGCATCGGCCATTTCGGAAGGATCGGATTGTCCGAGAAGTATTGCGGGACGGTGTAAATCGACTGAAGCGTCAGCGTGAGCGCGATGACAAGGAAGAGGAGCCAAAATAGCGCCGAGACATAAGCCATGATGCCCATGGCCATATGCACGCGGCTCACCCAATGCAGCCCGCTCGCAAACAGCACGCGCGAGTGCTGGAGATTGCCTTGGGCCCAGCGCCGGTCCCGCATCGCAAAGTCGATAAGGCTTGGCGGTATTTCTTCGTAGGAGCCAGCCAGGTCGGGCACCATGCAAACCCGCCAGCCGGCACGGTTGAGCAGGGCTGCTTCAACGAAGTCGTGGCTCAGGATTTGCCCGCCGAAAGGCGGTTTGCCCGGCAGGACGGGGAGCCCTGCGCTTTCAATAAAGGCGCGGGTCCGGATGATGGCATTGTGACCCCAGAAATTGCTGACGCCCCGGTGCCAGAAAGCGAGCCCCGTCGCTAGCATCGGGCCGTATAACCGTCCCGCGAATTGCTGCAATCTCGCGAACAGCGTGTTGCGTCCGATTGAAATCGGCACGGTCTGAACGAGCCCGAAATCCGGGTTCTTTTCGATGATTGACGTAAGCTTGACGACGGATTCGCCCGTCATTAGGCTGTCCGCATCCAGAACGAGCATGTAGTCGTAATCGGCGCCCCAGCGGCGGCACCAATCGGCAACATTGCCGGCCTTCTTGCCCGTGTTCGCGGAGCGGCGGCGGTAGAAGATACGCGAGCCCTGCTCTTCGCGCTCCCGGACGGCTTGGAAGGCAGCCTCCTCGTTTACCCAGATGTCCGGGTCGGTCGTGTCGCTTAAAATGAACAGGTCGAAGTGTTCTTGCTGGCCCAGTTTGGCGATCGAGCGCAACGTGGCCAAGGCCATGCCAAATATCCGTGCGGGGGCCTCGTTGTAGGTGCAGACGATGATTGCGGTCTTGCCGGAAAGTGGAGCTGCGGGATCGTAATCCTGCGGCCGGATGAGGGACCGCCTCAGGCCCAGCGCGATGACCGCGAAGCCTGCAAGCGCTGTCATAAAGGAAAGGGCGAGCCAGAAAATGTTGATGGTGAACAACACCATCAGGGCAACCTCAAGCCCGGCGATGCTGCCGACGCTCAAGACGAGATAGAGTTCACGCACAAGATAGACGGTGATGCCCAAGGCGCCGCCGAACACGATGCCGCGCCGCAAGGATGCCTGGGCGTCAGGTCTCCCTGCCCGGCGCGTGGTGCGGTCGAACCGTTCGAGGCTCTGCGGCGCGAAAACCGACTGCGCCCGCGAGACCGGAATTGGAGGCGTTTCCGAAGGAGGAAATGTATCGTGCATCTTAACCTCACGCGGTCCAGCGGTAGAGCCAAACCTCGGAAACCTGCTTGCCGCCGGCCGTAAGCGCACAGCGCAAATCGGCCAGCAGCGAGCCCGGCGCGGGCTGATACTCGAAGCTTACCCGGTGTCCTCCGGCTATCTGGTTCCGGCGAATTGCAATGTTCAAGAAAGTACCCGCACTTGCACTGAGTTCCACATTTCCAGTCTTACCGCCGCAAAATTCCGCCAAATCGTCGCAAAGGTCGAACTTTTCAGTACCAGCGAAATCGACATAGAACACACGCAAACCTTCCTGGCGGTTGAACGCGCCAACAAGCGTCTGCGTCACCGTTGCCAGGTCCGCCCCCACCGGCGGTTCCTGACACCACGTCAGGCGGTAGCGGTAGGTATAGGCGGTTCCTGGCTGAAGCGGGTCTTTCGGGTGCCAAAACGCAACGATATTATCGAAATACTCCGTCTCCGTCGGCAATTCAACTAGGTCGACCGAACCTTGCCCCCAACTCTCTTTGGGTTCCACCCAAACGCTGGGCCGTGTTTCGTAGCGCGCGTCGATATCCTGGTAACGATCCGCCCTGCGTTCGCGCTGCAGAAGGCCGAAGCCTTTCACACCGCTATCGGCAAAAGCCGAGTATTGAACCCGCTTGGGATTGATGAGCGGCCGCCAAATGCGCTCTCCCTTTGCGTTCAAGATCGATAGGCCGTCGGAATCGTGTACGCTCAACCGCGCTTCGTCTGTGCGGAAGCTGCTGCTTGGCGCGAAGTAAAACATGCTCGTCAGCGGGGCAATTCCCGAGTAGGGCATCGCGGTTCGCGGAAATAGGGTGCAATCTACATCCATAGTTGTATTGTAGCCTGCCGAGATGACAAACTTATACGCTCCCGAAGCGCTCACGCTGTCCAGGAGAGCGAAAACCGTCACCGTTGGCGAGCCCGGCGCCGGCTTGACAAGCCAGTAGCTGCGGAAAATCGGAAATTCGTCCGCGGGCGGCTGGGCAGTGTTGATCGCAAGCCCCCGCCCGGACATGCCATAGCCCTGCCGTGCCGCTTTTGCGCGGAAGTAGCTGGCACCCTGAAATACCGCGAACTCGTCCATGACGCCGGGCTTGTCGATCGGCGCGTGGATGCGGAAGCCGGAGAAGCCTGGGCGCGCACCGTCCGGCGGGCGGCTCACTTCGGCACCGTAGGTGAAAATATCCGGATCGTAAACGGCTTCCGCAGCCTGGCCGCCCTCCACCACAAAAATTTGAACCGGGGTCTGGTAGATATAGCCGGCGCTAAAAAATTCGGCGGTGAAGCCAAGCTTGTCCCCGCCCCAAAGCGCCAAGCTCTTGTTGAACCGGATGGCGCGATAGCGGTCGTAATTGAGGTCTTTGTAGCTTTGGGGAACCGTGTCCGCGGGCGGAACGTAGGGCGATTTTGCGAGAAGGCGCGCCTGCCCGGCGACCGTATCTTCCGCGAACGGCGTGCCCGGGACCAGCGGCAGCTTGTTTAATGGGAAAACCTCGGATGCTTCCGCGCTCCGCGCCGAAAATACCTGCCGGGCCAGCAGAACAGCGGCTGAGAAGCCTGCACCGAGTGTTAGGACGGCCCGCCGGTCCATGGTCTTCGCCTCGATTGGAGCGCATTCAGAAGATGGGACATGGCCTGGCCTTGGCCAGAAGGGGGGCAGCCCCATAGGCGCTAACATAGGTGTCGCCTGACGCCAGGCCGTGCCATGACCTTAGCTTCCGCCCCTCATCCTGTCCTTCTCCCCATGGGAGAAGGGACGCCCGTTCAACGGGCACAGCGGTACTCCCTCTCCCATGGGGAGAGGGCTGGGGTGAGGGGAGAGTCGCCAGTTCGTTACGCCATCCGGCGTCTGTGTTAGCGCATAGGGAGGCAGCCCCTGTTTCAAGACGCCCGCTCGCGCCGCTGCCGGTCAACGGGCCCATCGGAATATCCATGTATCGGAAACAGGTTTGCCATTGACCGTAAGCTGTGCTTGCAAATCGACATCGCCGCCGGCAGGGGCGTAGTCGAAGTGCAGGCGTTGCGTCTCGCCAGTAGCCGGCAACGGGGCAAGCCTGACATTGCGGATCTGGCCTGCGGAGGGCGGCGTCACAACCGGGGTAATCGGACTACCGTCGCAGCCGGCGCAGCCATTCGGGTTGAAAAAGTCGACGATGAATTCAGCCTCGCCGGATTTCGTCTCCCCAACCCGCGTTTGCGTAACCACAGCTCTCTTGTTTTCGAACGGCGGATTCCAGCACCAATGCATACGATAGCGGAAGCGATGCCCGATGCCGGGCCCAAGGCCGCCCTTGGGCCGCCAGAAGCATACGATGTTTTCGTTGACCTCTTCGGGGGCCGGCAACTCGATGAGGTCGATGGAGCCCTCGCCCCAATCTCCAACCGGCTCGATCCATAAGGACGGCCGATTTTCATATTGCTGTTCGGCGTCCTGATAGCTCGCGAAGTAGCGCTCTCTTTGGATAAGGCCGAACCCTTTCGGCCCTTTGTCGACAAAGACTGAAAATTGCAGCCGTTCGGGGTTCAGGAGGGGGCGCCAAATCTGCTCCCCGGCCCCGTTGACGATGAAGAGCGCCTCCGAATCGTGCACGCGCGGCCGGTAATCGCGCCGCTTAGGCGGAACGCCAGGCCCGAAGAAGAAGCTGCTGGCGATGGGGGCGATCCCGGCATAGGGGATGTGGCGCCTGGGATAGATAGCCGCTTCGGTGTCGATGACCGTGTTCCACCCCGGCGTTACCACGAACTTCAGCCAGCCCACGGCGCTCGGGGAGTTATCGGGCAGGCCGCTGTCGAATAGGCCATAGATGGTAAGCGATTGATCGGTTGGCTTGGGTTTCTCGATCCAAAAGTTACGGAACAATGGAAAAACTTCGCCACCGGTCTGCCCGGTGTTGATCGCGAAGGCCCGCGCCGAGACGCCAAAGACTTGTCCCTTGCCGATCGCCCGGAAGTTCGTCGCCCCCACGAAATTCAAGAATTCCCTGAAAATGCCGAGCTTGTCGAGCTGCGCCAAGGCGTGAAATCCGGCAAAATCCGATTGCGCAGGCGTCTGAGGCTGCTTGGCGGGCGGATTGAAATCGAAAGCTTGAGCGGAGTAGGGGATCTTGAACGCCTGTGCCCCTTCGACGGAGAAGAGGCCGACAGGATACGAATAATAGCTGCCAGCGGTGTGGTACGGTTCGAGCCAGAACGGAACCCCGTCCTTGCGCCAAATGGCTTGATCTTCTTTGTAGACGATTGAGCTAGCGTACTTATCGTAAGGGACGCCGGCCAGCGCCTCGTCCACGCGCTTTTCGAACGGCTTATAGGGCTTGTCCGCCAGGCCGCGTGCGAGAGCGTCGAGCCAATCCTCTGAAAAGGGCATGGGCGGCGCGCCCGCTTGAGAGAACGCCGGAATTGGGAACGCCGCCGCGGCAGCGGAGGATGCGGCAAGCTTAAGCCATGTGCGACGGTCCATCTCCAACTCCCGAAAACTGTGCCGTTGCACTGCGAGCAAGGACTACGATCAAGACAAAATGTCCCCAGGGGACCGCACCGCAAGTGGGTCGCAGGGACTGATTACACCATTTTGCTTGCCCAAGCCTCGTGCTTGAGCGTTTCGAATTTTTTGGGGCGATTTTGAGGCGGTTCCCGCATCCGCGAAACAAAGCCGCGGCCTGTGGCTGAGCCATGACGCCAAACTGTGTCACAACGGCGTGAACGAAGGCAGAAGCGTTTGCAGCTCAACAGTTTCAGTACAATTTGCGCTTAAGCGCCCCTTATAGAACACTTGATATTCTGCGGCGGCCCCGCCTATCTGGGCACGTGTTAGGATTGGAGAGCGAAGCCTGATGGCAAATTGGCAGATTACGCCCGGTGTGGCGCTGGTGTTAAGCGCGCTGGGCTTAGGAAATGTCATGGCTGCGAGCCAACCCCCTCACCATCATGTCACGGCCGATCTTATCGCCGCTACGTCCACCGCCGTACCGGGCAAGACGCTCACCGTTGCGGTGCGCGAGCGGATGGAGCCGGGCTGGCATACCTATTGGGCAAATCCGGGCGACTCCGGCGAGCCTACTTCTATTGAATGGGCCTTACCGGACGGAGCAAAGGCCGGGCCGATCCTTTGGCCGCTTCCGCATACAATCCCGGTCGGCCCGCTTGTCGAATATGGCTATGACGATGAAGTGCTGCTGCTGACGGAGATCGAAGTACCGGCGGACGCCGCGGGCAGCATGAAGCTTGCGGCGAAGGTCTCCTATCTCGTGTGCAAGGACATTTGCGTTCCCGAGGAGACGCATGTAGAGCTGACGCTGCCCGTTGCGAACGAAGCTGGAGATTCTGAATTCGCTGGGGAAATCGCGAAAGCCAAGGCGGCGCTTCCGAAGCCGCTGCCCGGCACGGCGAGCTATGCGGCCAATCACGGCAAGGGCGCGCTGCGGCTTACGGTAGTGGCGGAGCCGGGGCTATTCCAGGGCGTGACCGATGCCCGCTACTTCCCGCTCACCTGGGGTTCGGTCTCGAACCCCGCGGACCAGCCGAGGACCATCCGGGGCGGCGAGCTTGTCCTCGATTTGCAGCAAGGGGACACCAAAGAAACGCCAGAAAAGCTCGAAGGCCTGCTGGTTCTGACCAAGGGCGGCGGCGAGGGTTCGCGCACCGGCTACACGGTTTTGGCGGCGCGCGGGCCGGATTCGGCGAGCGCCGGCGGCCTTTTCGATCATACGGACGCGGCGGGCCAGGTGAATTCGGGAAGCTACGCCGCGGCTTCGGGCGGCGTTTCGGGCAGTGCGGGCATCGCGGTGTTTTTCGCATTCCTAGGCGGCATCATCTTGAACCTGATGCCCTGCGTGTTTCCGGTGCTGGCACTGAAGGCGCTCAGCTTTGCGAAGTCGGCAGACGGCGGCCACAGGCAGCAGGGCATCGCCTATCTTGGCGGCGTGCTGGCGAGCTTCGCAGCACTTGCCGCAGTCATCGCGGTCTTGCGGGAAGGGACGGCGGCGCTGGGCTGGGGCTTTCAGTTTCAATCGCCGGCCTTTGTGCTGGCGCTGGCGCTGCTGTTTTTCCTGATGGGGCTTAGCCTTTCCGGCGTTGTGACCTTTGGCGGCGGGCTGATGTCCGCGGGCGATAGCCTGTCGCGCAAGCCGGGTAACGCGGGCTATTTCTTCACCGGCGTGCTGGCGGCGATCGCGGCGACACCCTGCACCGCGCCCTTCATGGGAGCCGCTATCGGCTTTGCCATGACGCAGTCCGCGTGGATTCTCGTGGCGGTGATGCTGGCACTGGGCCTCGGCTTTGCCACGCCCGTCGTCGCGCTAAGCTTCAGTTCCGCCATGCAAAAAATCCTGCCGAAGCCCGGCGCATGGATGGAAACGGTCAAGCAGGTGCTCGCCTTTCCGCTTTACGCGACAGCGGCTTGGCTCGTCTGGGTGCTGAGCATTCAGACCGGAAGCGATGGCGTGATGGCCGCCGCGTTGGGCGTTGTTGGCGTTGGCTTTTCTGCCTGGCTTGCAGGCAAGACCGTAAACTCCTCTTTGCCAATCAAATTGCTGGCGCCGGTGCTGGGTGCGGCTGCCGTAGCGCTTGGACTTATGCTGGCCATGACAGCGCAAACCGAGAATGCGGCTACGGGCGCCGAAGCCTCTGTTCTGAAAGAGGAACCGTTCACCCAAGCCAGGCTCGACGAGCTTAAGGCACAGGGGCGGCCCGTGTTCGTGAACCTCACCGCGGCCTGGTGCATCACCTGCAAGGTGAACGAGCGGCTGGCGCTCAAGTCGGGCGAGGTGGCGCAGGCGTTCCAGGCAGCCGGGATCACCTATCTCAAGGGCGATTGGACCAAGGCCAACCCCGAGATCACTGCGCTCCTGGAGCATTTCGGCCGCGCTGGCGTGCCGCTTTATCTTTTCTATCCGGGACATGGGGCCAGCCCGCGTGTTTTGCCTCAGATTTTGACGGCAAGCCTCGTGCTCGACGAGATCAAGACGCAGGCGGCTCTCTTGAACGCTACATCGAACAAAGGAGCCTAGCATGCCGTTGTTGAAGCTCGCCGCAAGCCTAATCGCAGGAGTTCTCATGACCGCAAGCGCACATGCCGCGCCCCAAATAGGCAAGCCCGCCCCCGATTTCTCCGCCACCGGCTCCAACGGCAAGACCGTGAAGCTCAGCGATTTCCGGGGCAAGATTGTCGTGCTCGAATGGACCAACGACGGCTGCCCCTACGTGAAAAAGCACTATCGCTCCGGCAACATGCAGAGCCTGCAAAAGGACGCAGCCGCAAGGGGTATCGTTTGGCTCTCCATCATCTCATCCGCTCCAGGCAAGCAGGGATATGTCGACGGCGCGGGCGCGAATGAGCTTACGAAAGCGCGGGGTGCGGCGCCAGCCGCCGTGCTGCTCGACCCCGAAGGCGAACTCGGCCACCTCTACGACGCGCGTACCACGCCGCATATGTTCATCGTGAGCGCGGACGGCACGCTCGTCTATATGGGCGGCATCGACGATAAGGCGACGACGGAGGTAGCGGATATCGCGGGCGCGAAGAATTACGTCCGGGCCGCGCTGGACGAGATCGCGGCCGGTAAGCCGGTGGCCGAGGCCGTCACGCGCCCCTACGGCTGCTCGGTGAAATACGCCCCCGAACCGGAACCGGGCATAACCTATTAAACGCAACATGTCCTCCGGAAGGCTGGAGAGGGCGTTTTGGCCCCTCCAGGCTCTGCCATTGCCATGGTGCTATTGTAAGTAAATGCGCCCTACCAATGCGTAAACGGGGCGGTTTTGCTTAAGTGTTTGATTCTGCAAGGCAATATTTCAGCGCTGGCCGCTTCGTTATAGTTAACTCCAAATCTCCGCCACTAGTGTCCCAACGTTCTCTGATTGTGACGATATAAGTCATTGATGAGGCATGGATAACAGCCATTTACCGGCGTTATCGACTTGAATTTTTTCCGGTTTTTCCCTGACCTTCGCGAACCAATT
>JBKQNN010000016.1:0-6043 GCA_052145975.1 Rhodomicrobium sp.
CGCCCTTCCTAGACCACCAAACCGATTCCGCCGGGCTATGGAGCAGGACATTCACGCCGTGGCTTGCGAGGCGCTGCTTGACGCGCTCCGCCATTTCCTCGCCGAGCATCGTTGGCATGACGTGGCCCAGCGCCTCGACGACCGTAACCTCGATGCCGTGCCTTGCGAGCGCCTGCGCCGACTCAAGCCCGATGAACCCGCTGCCGATGACAACCGCCCGCCGGTAATTCTTGATAGCGCCGAGAATGCCATCGGCATCGGCGAGCGTCTTCAGCGTAAACAATCCGGGGATAGGGTTCAGCGCCGGCCTTTGGCTTCCGGCAGCCGGGCGGGCTCCGAACATGCGTCCGAATATGCCAGGGCTGCTGGTTGGCGCGGCCAAACCGGGAATCGGCGGCACAAAAGCTTCTGCTCCGGCCGCAATCAGGAGACGGCCGTAGTCCACGGTGCCCACGCCCTTCGGACCGGCGTAATGCACGCGCCGCGCGGCGGTGTCGATCCTCGTCACGCTGCAGCCGAACAGCGTTTCAATGCGATTGCTGGCGTAAAACGCCATGTCTCTTAGAAACAGGCGTTCCCGAGGCACGCTTCCCTCGACATATTCAGCGAGGGGGCAGGGCGAATAAAGCGGCGTATCCTCTTTCGAGATCATGACGACCTCGCAAGCGCCGCCGCCGCTCTGCCGGACGGTTTCCGCGGCGCTAACCGCCGCGGGACCGTTTCCGATGATAACGATTTTCATAGCCGCTCCGATTATGCGAGCCCAAGCGCCGTACGCTTCTCCTTGATGTGGGCAACCATTCCGGCTGCGGCCTTGATCGGATCGTACTCCACGAACACTTTCGCGCCCGTGATGCCCGCCAGGTCCTGCGTCAGCACTTGCGTGACGGTGGGGCCGCCAAGGATGCGCGGAGCCGGAGCCACATGCACGGTCGTTCCAAGCGCCAGGAAAGAGACGCCGATGGAGATCGCCTTTTCCTGAACGAGCTCGGGCGCCGAGCCGATGGCCGGGAGCTGGCTGATCTTAACGCCGAGCCTGCCGGCCACGGCCGCGAGCAGATCGACGATGCGCGAGTTATCGACGCAGGAGCCCATGTGCCATACGGGCGGCAGCGGTGCGCCGAGCCCCGCGGCGTGGCCAACAGCGGTCAGCACCGCCTTGAGCCCTTCGCCGCAATACTTCTCGGTGGCCTCTGAGGTAAGCAGGCCGTCCTGCGCGCAGATATGAGCCGTGCATCCGGTCGTCACCACCAGCACGTTGTTAGCGAGCAGCTCCTTGACCATCCTCTCGGTCATGACGTTGTCGCGGAACTTCACGCTGGAGCAGCCGACGACGCCCGCGAAGCCTAGAATGTTGCCATTGGCGACATTGTCGATCACAGGCTTCAGAGGATCGGCGGCATCGACTTTCGACAGAATTCCGACAATCGCCTCGACCGACAGGCCGGCGATGGCCGTCGTCTTGTGATGCGGGATATCGACCTTCTTGCCGCGGCGCTTGACGAACGAGGCGATAGCCATGCGGACGACTTTCTGCGCGCTCTCGTCGGCATGGGTAGGCTCGAACTCGATGTGAGTGGCGCCAGGGATATGGACCATTTCATCTGTGGTGATGAAAGCCGTGTCGAAGCAGGCGGCCAGTTGCGGCAGGCTCGGCCAGATGCACTGGATGTCGACGACCATGGCGTCAACCGCGCCGGTCGCCAAAATCAGCTCGGACTGCTGGTTGTGCGCCGCCAGCGGAACGCCATGGCGCATGCCCAGTTCGTTGCCGGTGCAGCAAACGCCCACGACATTCATGGACTCCGCGCCGGCCGCGATCGCCTCGCCTTCGAGCTTACGCGCCCATTCGAGGATCTTCTCGGACAGCACCGGATTGTGGCCATGCGTGGCAATGTTGACGCTGTTCTCGCGCAGCACGCCGGCGCTGGACTCGACCACGGTCACCTGAGGCGTACCGAACAGGATGTCCTGCACGTCTGTGCAAAGTGCCAAGCCGGTCCAGCCGTCGACGAGGCCGAGCTTCAGCGTGCGGAGCAGCAAGGTGATCGGGTCCGCGTCGTTGCCCATCGAGGTGGCGTGCATGGCCGTCTCGATTTCGTTGTGGGGGTTGGAGTAGGCGATCCCCAGCTTCTGCCACATCTCAAGTTCCGCAGCCGGGGCGCGCTTGCTCAGCCAATTGTTGAGCTTGCCGTCCTGGCGGCCGAAATCCTGGAGCGCGATCTCAACGAGATCGAGGCAGACTTCCTTGGCGGTCCGGCCCTCGGTAGGCACGCCGAATTGCTTGCCGAGTGCGAAGGCTTTGGCCTCGCCGCGAATTTCGTAGGGAGCCTCGCCGCTCAGCGCGTCGCGCAGTGTCAGCAGCAAATGGCGGGCATGGCCCACATGCGAGGAGGCGCCGCCAACCGTCTCCCTGAGGAGATTGCGCGCAACCATGGTGTCGGCGGAGAGGCCGCAAACGCCGGTCTTCGGGCCGGTTCCGAAAGGATCGATCCGGCAGGGGCCCATATAGCAGATGCGGCAGCAGGTGCCCAGCTCGCCAAAACCGCATTGGGGTTTCATGGCGGCGAGGCGCTCAGCACCGGTTTCCAAGCCCTTGGCCTTGGCGGTCTCGACCAGCGTCTGGTGAACGTCCGAACGGATTGGAATATTCATCTCAAGCTTCTCCCCTAAACGATCTCCACAATTCCGCGCCAGGCGCGGCAGGTGCCAGCGATACGCCTACGGCCGACAAAGCTGTTGCCCGCCGTTGCCGGGCAGACATCTCTTCAGGCGTCAGGTAAAGCAGGGCTTTGGTTGGGCAGGCCGACACGCAGGCGGGGTCCGAGCCGGCCAGCGTGCGATCCGGGCAACGGTCGCACTTGATCGCCTTCTTGCCCACAGGATCGGCGCTCACGCCACCGAAAGGACAGACCATCACGCACATCCAGCAGCCGATGCATTTATTGGCATCGGAAGCGACGGCTCCCGTGAGGGGATCGCGCGCCATCGCACCCGTCGGGCAAGCCGTGACGCAGGCTGGCTCCTCGCAATGCTGGCAACGGCTGGGATAGCTGAATGCGCCAACGCTCTCCACCCGCACCCTCTGGGCCGGCCTAGGATCTTGAGCCAAGGCGCCGAATAGGGTTTTCGTGGTTGAATGCTCGATGGCGCAGGCCATCTCGCAAGATTTGCAGGCGACACACTTCTCGATGAGGGTAAAAATCGTCTTGCGCACCTAAGCACCTCCACCGGCAAAAGGGCGCTGAGCGTCCATGCTCCTTGCCTGCGCGCGTAGGACGCCCGCTTGCAGAGAATGGAGGCGCGGCCCTTGGATCGATCCGCCGCCGCACGAGGCGAACCGGTTTGATTATTGCGCAGCTTTTAGTTCAATGCAGAGGCTCCGCTGCGTGGCTTTTCACCAACGGCCGTTATGGCGCGCCGGCCCCCCTATTTTTATCTCGAACGGCGCCCCGGAACCGCCTATGTTTTGAAATAACTTTTCGGGATTGCGAAGCCTCGGGTGGAGAGTGCCGCCGTGCTGCAACATGGATATATTCTCAACCGGCTACCGGTGGGTGCGGTGACGCTCGACGCGGAAAGCCGGGTCGTGAGCTACAACGATACCGCCGCCGCGATCCTGGGCGAGACTGCATTGCGCGAGGCCGTGGGCAGGGAGATTCACTCGGTTCATTCACCAAGCTCCCGTGCCAAAATTGAATTGCTGTTACGGGAAGCTGACAGCGACGCGGGGGCAGGCACTGCTTCGATGATCATCGATATGCCCGGCAAGGTGCTGCAATTGCGCGTGGTCAGGCTGAAGGATGGGCGGAGCGGTGGCGGCTATTGCCTAATCCTTTACGACATCACTCGCCCTATCCCCGCGCCCATGGAGCCCAAGCCCGGCCGCGGCGAGGTTCCGCCGTGCCAGCCCTTTTTCAAATTGCCGGTGTCGATGAAGGATCGCGTCGTGCTCTTGGACATCGATCAGGTGGCGTTCCTCCAGGCGGAAGGCCATTATTCGCACGTGCATACGGCAACGAAACGCTTCTTCTGCAATCTTCCCCTCAGCCAGCTGGAGCTGCGCCTGCCGGAGCGCTTCGTTCGCGTCCATCGCAGTTACATTGTCAACATCGCCCGGGCGAGCGGCGTCTGCAATCGGGATAATCAGCTCGTAATAGCGACAGAGGGCGAACCGGGCCATGAAATTCCGGTTAGCCGCAATAACGTACCCCGGCTGCGCCAGCTCTTAGGAGTTTGATACCGAATCCGATTGAACAGTTCGCGAAGACCCCCTCACCCCAGCCCTCTCCCCAAGGGGCGAGGGGGCAGGCTGCGGAGCCATCCACAGCGGAGAGGACAATTTTGGCGTCCCCTCTCCCATCCGCATCCGCTTGCGAATGCGGACACTCGAGCGGCAAGCTCGCCAAGGCGAGCTTGCTGGGAGAGGGACAGGGTGAGGGGGTCTTTTGCAGGCGCCATGCGAAGCACTCAACCGGATTTCGTATGACAACCTTTGGCGCCGCGCCCGCGTTAAAAAACCGTTGGCTTCGCGTAGGCGCCTACTATGCTTAACGCGCGGATGGTAAACGGCACCCCGGCATATTTTCCGCCGCCGTCTTTCTGCGAATCTTTTCCCGCTTTAGGCCGATTTCTGCGACTCCAAAATACTATTAAATATACGGGCAGTTTTAATCTTAACCATAAAACAGCGCGATCCGCGTTGGCCGGCGCGGCGCCGCATGCAAAAGGTCTTGTGCAATCAACGCGTTAGTTCGTTAGTGGTTTGTAAAAGCGCATTTGCCTATAATCGCGCCTTAAAGGAAAGCCAGGCACTTGCAGCGAATTTGCCAAGAATACCGCCAAGTTGAGGTAAACAGCAAGTTACCAAGTCTGTTATGTGAGGCAAAGTAAATGCTAAAATTCAAGCCGCAGCGAACAGTTCGCTCGCTCTTTGACGACGGTCAATGGAGCCGCGCGCGTTCTGAACGATGTTGAGCAGGCCTGAAACTCGAACGGTTGGAGGCCGGCCATGGATAAATCGCATCCTGCAAACCAAGGCGCCCATCTTGCCGGAAGCGAAGACATCCGGCGACTCTTCCGCCACATCGACGATCACACCGTGGCAGCGATTCTGGCGCTGAAGCCCACGATGGCTCAATTGGAGGAGGCGGTGGCAAGGGCGGGCGGAGCGGGCGACATGTTCGCGGAGCTAGGGCCGGAGCATGGGGTTGTGGCGCGCATCCTCGAACTTACCAAGGAGCTGGATGAGCTGGACGACCCTAGTGAGGCGTGAGGCCCGCGGTGGAAGATTTCCCGCTTTCCAAGGTTTATCAGTTGCTTGAGCCGGGGCCTGTTGTCCTCCTGACCACGGCGCACAAAGGCCGCGCCAACGTCATGACCCTATCGTGGCACATGATGGTGGAGTTCACGCCGCCGCTGGTGGGCTGTGTCGTTAGCGGCGCCAATTACAGCTTTGCGGCGCTCAGGGCGAACGGAGAGTGCGTGATCGCGATACCGGAACGCGAATTGGCGCCCACCGTGGTCAAGGTTGGAAACTCGTCCGGGCGCGACACCGATAAATTCGAGGCATTCGGCCTGACCGCCATGCCAGCCGCGCGCGTCTCGCCGCCGCTGATCGCCGAGTGCTTCGCCAATCTCGAATGCCGCGTTGCTGAGACCCGGCTCGTCAACAAATACAATCTATTTGTCCTTGAAGTTGTCAAAGCTTGGATAGACCCTGCGAAAAAGCACCCGAAGACCATCCATCATCAGGGCTACGGCAAATTCGCAGTCGACGGAGAGATCATCGAACTGCCATCGGAAAAGCCTTAGAGCCTATCCGCTTTCGGTGGAATCAAGAGCCGGCTCTAAGTTGTTGTTTTGCCGTGCGTCTTATCGGAAAACCGCTTTGCACCTCCGGGTCAAGCCCCATAGGCGCTAAAATAGACGGTAGGTCATTGATTATACGAAGGGTTCCACCCCTCATCCTGTCCTTCTCGGCAAGCTCGCCTTGGCGAGCTTGCAACTTATAGCGTCCGCATTCGCAAGCGAATGCGGATGG
>JBKQNN010000017.1:0-3931 GCA_052145975.1 Rhodomicrobium sp.
CCGCCCTGGTAGTCCTGCGGGATCATGTAATAATTGCCGTTCAGCGAATAGCCATGCCCGGCCACATAGAGCACGAAGGTGTCGCGCGGGCTGACCTCCGCCGCCATCTCGCGCACGATCCGGTCGAGGTTCGCCGGCGTTGCCTCGCGGTCGAGCGCGGTTCTGATGCGCACACCGTCGTAAAGCCCGGCGGCCGCCTTCTCCATTTCGGCCGCGAAGGCGGTGGCGTCGCCAACCGCAAGCCCGAGCGGCGGAAAGGCCTTGATCTCGCCCGAGCCCGGTTCCGCCCAGCCCTTGTCCTCATAGGCGTTGATGCCGATGGCGAGGATGTGCAGCTTCGGTTTTACAGCATGTGTGATGAATGGCAGCCACGTCCCGCTGTCGTAAGCAATTGCGGTGTGGGCGGACGGCGAAGCAAGGAGATTTCGCCCTTCATAAGCGATGACTTCGATCTGGTTCTCGCCTTTGTCGAGGGCGAGTTCCTGCTTGACCTCGAAGTCCGGTCCCGTCCCGGAGAGTGCGGTGGTGACCGCGGCGGTGATGCCGTTGACGCGCCACTCGATGCGGCCGATTCCTGTACCGCGATCCGTGACGCGCGCGGTGACAGCCACGAGATCCGTATCGGACCGGCTGCCGGGTGCGGGGGATGCGATGACAACGGCGGGGGGCGGGCCGGCCTCGATCACTGTTTGCAGGCTGACAACATTAGCGGCGCGGGCAACCTCGCCATCTGGATCGCCAGCCAGTGACTCGCGCACCAGATCGGGGTTGAATAGCGACTGATGCACCTGGCCGATCGCCGTGCTTTCCGTGCCGCGAACGATGGCAAGCAGGTCCGTGTCGCGGCGCGAGCTCACAAAGAAACCATCGGGCACCATGGTCAGCCACTCATCGTCCGGCGAGGCCAGCATTTGTACAAGCTCGCGTCCGCTGCCGACATCCCAAATTCTCATTGTCCCGTCATCGCTGCCGGAGATGGCGAAACGGCTATCGGCTGAGAACGCCACGGAATTGATATAGCTTGTGTGACCTTTCAATGTGTGCAGCGCGGCTCCGGTTGCTGTATCGAACAGCTTCAATGCTCCGTGCCAGCCGCCGGAGAGGACGAACCGTCCATCGGGAGAAAACGCCGCCGAAGCGACCTCATCCGTATCGAGATAGAATTTTCGCAGCGCGTTGCCCGTCTCCGCGTCCCGCAGTATTAGCCCCCAACCGGCGTCGTCAGTGGCGAGGATGGAGCGGCCATCCGGCGAGAAAGCAGCCAAATAATGGACAGTTACCGACCGCGCGTTAAAGCTCCGCAGCTCCGCCCCCGAAGCCACATCCCATAGTTTCACCGTGCGGTCATTGCTGGCCGAAAGTGCCACAAGCCCGTCAGGTGAAAAACCAACAGCGTCGATCTCGTCCGTATGCCCGGTGAAGCTGCGTACCTTCACGCCGGTAGCGGCATTCCAAAGAATAATGGACTTATCTGCGCCGCCGGACAGCACGAAGCGCCCGTCCGGCGAGAAAGCCGCCGAGGTGACCCTGCCGCTGTGCCCACTGAAAGCATGCAAGCGCTTTCCGGTCGCGGCCTCCCAGAGAATGAGGGTCTTGTCCGCACTGCCGGCGAGTACGAAACGGCCGTCTGGCGAAAAAGCCGCCGAGGTGACATTGGCGCTATGCCCCTTGAAACTGCGCAAATGCCTGCCGCTTGCCGTATCCCAAAGTTTCACCGTTCCGTCCCGGCTGCCCGAAAGGGCGAGACGCCCGGCGGGCGAAAAAGCCACCGAGCTAACGAGGTTCGCTTGCTCCTTGAACCTGCTCAACTCCCGGCCGGAGGCGGCGTCCCACAGCCGCAGCTCTTTGGTGTCGGAGATATATCCGCCAGCGGAAAGAATCGAACGGCCATCCGGCGAAAACGCTACGGCGGATGCGCTCTCCGCCATGGCCGCACGCTTTGCAAAAGGCGGCCGGGAGCTTGGCAAGCTCGTGCGCGACGAGCAGGATTTGACGGGTGCGCGCGAGGCCGCCTATCGCAGCCTCGATGCGGCGGCGGGCAAGGCCGATGCCCAGGGCGCAGACGCGGCGCGTGCCGCCACTGCGCGGATCGAGGCCAGGCTTGCGGAGAAGCAGGCCGCGCTGCGCCAGGCATTCCCCGATTATGCGGAACTGGCCAATCCGAATCCGCTTCCGCTCGCGGACGCGCAAACGCTGCTCGGTGCAGGGGATGCCCTGGTGCTGTTTCTCGAACTACCTCAGTATGGGCGGGTTCCCGAAGAAACGATTGTCTTCGCTCTCACAAAAACAGAAGCCCGCTGGACAAGCATCGGGCTGGGCGCCAACGCCTTGCGGGAGCGCGTGGCGGCCTTGCGCTGCGGTCTTGATACTGGGGCGTGGAGGGACGCGGGCCGACAAAAATGCCGCGATCTCGCCGGTGCGGAACCGGGCTTTGCCTATGGCGAGGCTATCGCAGACACTTTGCCCTTCGATCTTGCGGGCGCCAACGCGCTCCATCGCGATCTGTTCGGCGGGATCGAAGACCTCACCCAGGGCAAGCGGCTGCTCATCGTGCCTTCGGGCGCGCTGACCCAGCTGCCGTTCGAGGTGCTCGTCACCGCCAAGCCCGATGACACGCTGCCGCGCTTCGAGGCGTACCAGAAGGCGGCGTGGCTCGGCCAGCGGCAGGCGATCACGATCCTGCCATCGGTTGGCAGCCTCAAGGCCCTGCGCGCTGCCAAGGCCAGCACGGCGCCCGAGCCTTTCGCCGGCTTCGGCAATCCGCTGCTGACCGGTCATGACGGCACGGACAAAAGCGCTTGGGCCAAGCAGGAGTGCGCCAAGCCCGCAGCCCCGAAGCAGAGCCGCATTGCGTCTATCACCGCGAGCATCGCCTCGCTGTTCCGCGGTGGCGCGGTCAATGTCGAGGATTTGCGCCGCCAGCCGCCGCTGCCCGAGACGGCGGACGAGCTTTGCGCCGTTGGCCGCGAGCTGGGCGTGCCCGAGGCGGGCTTAAGCCAGGCGGTCCATCTCGGTGGGAAGGCGACGGTCACCCAAGTGAAGGCGCTGTCCCAAAGCGGCGAACTGGCCCGCGCCCGCGTGGTGCATTTCGCCACGCATGGGCTATTGGCGGGCGAAACCGCGATGTTCGCCAAGGCCAAGGCCGAGCCCGCGCTGCTGCTGACGCCGCCCGCGCAAGCCAGCGAGGAAGACAACGGCCTGCTCACCGCCTCCGAGGTCGCGCAGTTGAACCTCAATGCGGATTGGGTGGTTATGTCGGCCTGCAACACTGCCGGCGGATCGGCCGAAGGCGCCGAGGCGCTGTCGGGGCTGGCGCGCGCGTTCTTCTATGCCGGGGCGCGGGCGCTGCTGGTCTCGCATTGGTATGTGGATTCGGAGGCCGCCGTGGCGATCACCACCGGCGCGGTGAATGCCATGAAGAAGGAGCCGCAGACCGGGCGGGCCGAGGCGCTGCGCCGCGCGGAAACGGACCTCATCGCGCGAGGCGGGCGCTTCGCCCATCCCAGTGTCTGGGCACCATTTGTGCTGGTGGGCAATGGCGAATACTAATGCCGATCTGATATAAGGCCAGAAATTCGCGCCAATGAGCCGAAAGAATGATTAGTTTCTCATCCGGGTTGTTCGTGGTGACGGCGACGCCCGGAGCAAGCTACAGCTGCGCCGGTCTCGAAAGGAACATAGGTTTCTGCGAGCTGGCCATAGGTTCCGCTCCCAGATCTTTAAGCAGGCCACGCCAACCACGCGGCCCCTATTCCGGCTATGGCCCGAATCGCCATATCTCGCATCTGCAAAAGCTTCTTCGGCTCACTAGTGTCCCAACGTTCTCTGATTGTGACGATATAAGTCATTGATGAGGCATGGATAACAGCCATTTACCGGCGTTATCGACTTGAATTTTTTCCGGTTTTTCCCTGACCTTCGCGAACCAATT
>JBKQNN010000018.1:0-42835 GCA_052145975.1 Rhodomicrobium sp.
GCGCCGGGCCGTATCGGCCAGCAGCGGCTCGGCGCTGACAAGGGCATGAAACTGCTTTGGGTGCTGCGCCCGGGATAAGGGCCAAAGCCTCGAACCCGATCCTCCCGCGAGTATGACAGGAATAATCACCGGCGCCTCCAATGCAGTAACTGAGGCCCAACGAATGGCCGGAGATTCAGGCGAATTCAAGCAATAGTTTCAGGTCCGGTACCGGCCGCCAAAGCTTCTGACACTCTTGCGCAAGGGGTGTGGCAGCGGCTTACAGCCCGTGGGAGCAGCCATCGCTAGAAAATTGTGGACATACACGGTAGAGGGCTATGAGCTCAGATGAGAGTGTATGAGCGTTTCAAGCCTTTGCGTCACTCCAGGTTGTTTCTATGTATCTAATATCTTCAATGGTTGCTTTCGTGAGCGTCAGCTTATGAGTCACTACGGTGCTCCATGTTACTTCGAAAATTATGCCTCCATCATAGACACAAACCGTTTCAAACAACGGCGAGGCGGAAGATAGGCTTGGCCCCGATAAAGGTGGTGTAATTTGTCCTAAATTGGCAAGCCCCAAGGATGGAGCGTTAACCTGGAATAGGGGATTATTATTACTATATAACTCAGCAGCAGCGGACAAATAACCTAATGTTGGCGAGAAAGTAGGATTAGACGCATCTGTTGAACCAAGTCCGAAAGATACTTGAGTCGGCTTAGCCGTAGTTTTAGTGGCCTTAGCTTGAATCTTTATTCTGGTAGACCAAAATATCTTTTGCCCCTCTTTTTTAACGAAGCCAGTAGGGAATATGCTAGAGCGACCCAAGTCTATTGCATCTGCTCCCTCTGGAATCTTTGAAATTGGTTCTTGAAAACGCTCCCTTATCGTTTTGTAAATAGAATGCTTATAGTACAACGCGTCCTTGTTATCAGCATTGGTAAAGAAGAGATCTTTGGCCCTCGCAATAAGTGGAGATAGATATTCTTCGGTTACAGAGGATGTAATCGTGTTTATAAGGCTTGGAAGGGTGGGACTCGCAAGACAGAACTACGAATAACGTCCTCCCAAGAAACCTTGTTCGTATCCAGTTTTATAACGTTGACCTTATAATCATTTATATGTTTTTTCGATTGTTCTCTCGACATCGGCCTTAAGCGTGTCTTCAGTTATGTTTAGATTATTGCCGATAAGCCGTAAGGTTGCGAATTGGATTAATCAAATCCATGGCACGATTAGTCATTTGGTAGAGGCGTTCAAGTCTTACAATCTCAGGAAGACACCATTCGATCTCAATATCACTATGCGCTGACTGTTCCTGGATTAACTTTGAAACCTCTAAAGCAAATAGGTAATGAGCATGCTGATTATAGATAGCATTTGTATCAAATACAACCTTTAGTACCGGTTTTTTGGGTTTTCTTGGAGACATAGCCAGCCAACCATATTTCTGCTTTCCGTAGTTTAGGCAAAATGCTTATACCCTCAATAGTTATGTTTTGTTTAAAAGCCTATATCTATATAGTTAATTCCGGACGCAGGGTACACTACCCGCCGGTCATGCTCATGTGGCGCGACACGGCCGGCTTTTGCGCGCGCCTATCGATCGCAAAGTCATGGCCCTTCGGTTTGCGCGCGATGGCTTCGTCGATGGCGGCGTTCAAGAACTCGTTCGATGCGCCCGCCCGCAAGGGAGCCCGCAGGTCCGCGGCGTCGTTCTGGCCGAGGCACATGTAGAGCGTGCCGGTGCAGGTCACGCGCACCCGGTTGCAGCTCTCGCAAAAATTATGGGTGAGGGGCGTAATGAAGCCGAGCCGGCCCCCGGTTTCGCGCACGCGCACGTAGCGCGCCGGGCCGCCTGTGCGATAAGGTATGTCCTCCAGCGTCAGGCTGTCCATGAGGCGCGCGCGCACCACGGAAAGCGGCAGATATTGATCGGTGCGGTCGCCCTCGATGTCGCCGAGCGGCATGGTTTCGATCAGCGTCAGGTCCATGCCTTCGCCGTGGCACCAGCGGAGCATCTCGCCGATCTCGCCCTCGTTGAGGCCTTTCAAAGCGACCATGTTGATCTTGATCTTGAGCCCCGCGTTTTGCGCGGAGCGGATGCCGTCCATCACTTTGTTGAGATCGCCCCAGCGGGTGACCGACTGGAATTTCGCCGGGTCGCGCGTGTCGAGCGAGACGTTGATCCGGCGCACGCCCGCGGCGGCCAGCTCGCTTGCGTATTTGCCGAGCTGGGTGCCGTTAGTGGTGACGGTCAGCTCATCCAGGACACCGCTCGCCAAATGCCGCGAAAGCGCATCGAACAGCCACATGACGTTCTTGCGCACCAGGGGCTCGCCGCCGGTCAGCCGCAGCTTGCGCACGCCTTTGGCGATGAAGGCGGCGCAGAGGCGGTCCAGCTCCTCTAGCGTGAGCAGATCCGCCCTCGGCAGAAACGTCATGTTCTCGGCCATGCAATAGACGCAACGGAGATCGCAACGATCCGTCACCGATACCCGCAAATAGGTAACGTGCCTGCCGAAGGGGTCCACCATGGCGCCGCCGGCGATAGGCAACGCAGCGGGGGGAAATTGAAGGGACATGAGCGCCACCCGGAAATTTTGTTCGGTTGTTTTTTCTTATATGGGCAGAGCTTAGCACAGTTGTAGCGGAAGCGCCGTGATCCAAAAGGAGGGCCTCTGCGGGAGAAGGCCAGCTTACGTCACGCTTTCACGAAGCCGATGTGTTCCTCGATCAGGGCGAGACGCTGATCCATCGAGTTGAGCCGCGAGCCGGTGACTTGCTGCGCCTTGCCGATTGCGGTGACGGAGGCCGCCATTTCCTTCAAAATCTGCAGCATCTCATTTTGCGCAGCCTCTGTAAGTGCAAGCCGCCTGTCGATATTTTCAATGCGTCCGTCAGACGTTTCTAAGCGGGCGTCAATCGCGTCGAAGCGTGCGCCAACCTCTTTACGGAACGCCGCCGCGTCGGCTCGCATTTCGCGAAGCTGCACCAGGACAAGGTTTTCGGGTTCGTCAGCCATTTCCGCATAATGCCTTTCCGCCGCCGGTAACGCAAGCTCTGGCGCAGGATTGGCGGGGGCCATGCTTCGCCGCCATAGGTTCATCGTGCCCCGCCAATGAGCTTGATTGAGAGCGTGCCAACTCTAAAATGCAAGCCCTCGAAGGCGAGTAAGAAATAAATTTGCATTATCATTGTGGAGCGGAAGCATGGATGCCTACGAAGCGCTGATCACGCGCGTTAGCCCAAAGGAACTCGGCGAGCCCGCGCCGGATGAAGCGGCGCTGCACAAGATCGTCGCCGCGGCGCTGCGCGCGCCCGATCATGGCCGGCTGCGCCCATGGCGTTTCATAGCGATCCGGGGCGAGGGCAGGAACCGCCTGGGCGACTTGCTGGCCTCCTCGCTGAGCCGCCGCGATCCTAACGCGGGCGCGGAATTGGAGCGGGAGCGGCAGAAGCCGTTGCGCGCGCCGCTGGTGCTGGTGGTGGCAGCGCATATCGTGCCCAGCCCCAAGATCCCGCCGGTGGAGCAGCTTCTCTCGGCCGGCGCCGCGGCCCAGAACATCATGCTGGCCTGCCACGCTCTTGGCTACGGCGCTATGTGGAAGACCGGCGCTCCGGCCTACGACGCCAGCGTGAAGGCGGCGCTCGGGCTCAAGGCCGCGGACGAGATCGCGGGCTTTCTGTACATCGGCACACCCTTAGTCATGCCGAAGGCTCCCGCCCCGCTCGACCCAGCCGATTTCGTGAAAGCCTGGCCGGCGGTATAAGCCCAGCCGCCAAATTCTTGACTGTTCCGCGCCACCACCGTGATCGCGAGGCGGCCCTTTGCCGCCTCGGGCGTCCAGCAACGAATTCATACCGAATCCGGTTGATTGCTTCGCTAAGCCCCCCTCATCCTGTCCTTCTCCCCGAGGGGAGAAGGGACCCCTAAATAATCCGCAGCGGCAATTCTAGGGTCCTCTCTCCCCTTGGGGAGAGAGACAGAGTGAGGGGGGCTTTGCTGAACCAATCAACCGGATTTCGTATCAGTTGTCATGCCCGGGATGGGCTGGGAGGCGCGATTTAGCAGAGAAGCGCCGGGCGGCCCATCGCCGTGATCTTGGGCGCTCCTTTTTCGCGGGAAGCAATCTTCAGTTTTGCGGCGTAAATGGCAAGGTTGTCGGACAAATCGGATGCTTTTTCCGGGCTTAGCTGGATATAGGCGAGCGTCTCGCCGTCGCGGTCTTCAATTTGAATCGTGATCTTTTTGTCGTCCTCGTCGGCCCACGCTCTGATGACCGTAGATCCCCGTCCAGTCTGATCCTTTTTCATCGTCCGGCTTCCCCTTACTCGATACAAAATCGGGCGCCCAGCTTACGCCCGGCTCCAACAGCTTAACTTTTAAGCAAGGATTGTGCCGGATTTATGCCGTCACGCCCCCCTGTCAAGCCCTGAAACCGCCGCCCCGGATGGTGCGAAAGCACCCTCCGGTAGCATCTTAACTGGCTATTAAGCAAATCAAAAAAACCGCCAATCGCCGCAGAACGCACGGGGTGCAACGGTCAGCATCTAAGCCGCGGAATTTACTCGGATTGCGCGGGGGAGCCGGGCAGACGCGAGCCCTCCTTCAGTGCCTTCACGGTAAGTTCGCGCAGTTCTTCAAGCTGGCGGCTGAAGGTCTCCATTTGCTCGCGCATATACGCGTTCTGCATCTCGACGATGTCGCTGAGCTGACGCGCGTCGGTAAGCCGAGCCGCGAGATTGAAATTCGCCTCGGCGTTTTGCTTGGTGAACGCCGCCACCTTTTCGTTGAGGTGCTTGAGGTTATCCGCGACGGGGTTCGACGACGTGTCGACGCCATGCATCATATTTTCGCTGGTCGAGACGAAGCTATCGAACGCCTTCCGCGCCTGTTCGATGCTCGACTTCATGATGCTGCGGATGGAATCGGGAAGCTCTGCGAAATTCGGGGTTTGCGGTTGCATGACGCTCTCCGTGATTGGTTCTCATCGAAAGTAGAAAAAGCGCAAAGCAGGCGCTTATTGCATCGGCGAAGCGCTTACCTGAACTATTGAAGAGGATGCCGCAATTAGCAAGCTGAATAGCTAGGGAATCCTCGTCTTGGGTAAACTCAATGTGAAGTCCTCGCGGGTGCTCAATTCCCAAGACAACCTAACGCGATTTTTTGAACATGCTGGGCAACGCAATCGTTGCTATTAAGGTGAGGATAAGCGCCCAGACGAAATCCGGCGCCACCGCGCCTACCTTGATGCGGGGATCGGCTGCTGTCAGGCCGGCACCCCGGATTAGCGGGTCCGCCAGCTTTACGCACGCGTCGACGATCTTGGTGAGCGCATTGGCCAACGTCAGCGGCGCCAGGTCGTTGAGCTTGGCGTAGGCCGCGTCCCCTGTCACGGCAATGCAGGCCCACAGCACGGCGATTTGCACAGGCTCCCGCGCCCGCGTTAGAAGACCGTAGCCCATGAACCCGCCGGAAACGATTCCCAGTGCGGCAGCCGCGCCGCGCGCCGGAGCGAACAGGATGAGCGCCACCACCAACGCTACAAGAAGTGCTGCGCCCACGAACGGCGCCAAACGTTTCCGCCAAGTTTGAACCCTATCGCGCCAAGCCATTGCTTCTCCCCTGATTCGATTCGCACTGCGGACCAAGCATAGAACAGCTTGGAGGCGCTGACGACCAGCGCCGCTCAAGCCATTGGCGAAGCACGCTTTCTTCTTAGGGGTGGCTGGCCTCCTTTGAGCCCTGCTGCTTCTTCAGCGTATAAACGTAGCCGTTGAGGCCCGCCTTGGCCGTGGTGCCGTCAACGAAATGGAAGTCGATCTCGCAGCCTGTCTCCAGCGTCTTGATACCGGCCGCCGGAAAGCCGAGCGCGGCCGCGATTTTATTAGGATCGGTGGATCTGTCCTTCGTCTGCATCTCCCCGAACGCGCCCTGGAAAACCATGTCCGGGCTGTAGTCCTTAAGCTTATAGTGCGCACCCTTGCACGCGAACGGTTGCGGCCCGTCGATTTCGCCTGGCTTGAAAATGACGGTCTTGCCGAGCAGCCGCTCCGGCTCCGCCTTATCGGGCATGAGCGCCGCAGGATCGGCCCAGGGCGCCACCACGGCGGCGGAAAGCTTCCATGTCCCGAGGTAGTCTGGGCCGGCGCCTAGTGCGGTTGCGAATGGCGCGGCGGAGATGGCCAGCGCGGCGGCAAGCGTGACAAGTTTCATGTTTCGCACCCCTAACAGAAATTCGCTGCGGTCTAACACGAAATCCGGCTGAACACTTCCGCTATCGTCATCGCGAAGCGGCAAAGCCGCCGTGGCCATAAGCAACATCCGTGACTTGGCATCTGGATTGGTAATAGGTGCAAAAGTCCGGGCAAGCTCGCACCGTCATTCCCGCGAAGGCGGGAATCCATGCAGGCAAGAAACGCAGGTCTTGCCTGCACTTGCCATGGGCTCCCGCCTGCGCGCGTATGCGCTAAAATAACGCTAAGTAACGGATTACGCCGAGGGCATCTCCCCTCATCCTGTCCCTCTCCCCATGGGAGAGGGAACCCTCGAACTGCCGTCACGGTTATTCAGGCGTCCCTTCTCCCATGGGGAGAGGGACAGGGTGAGGGGAGATTCCCTCTGCGTAATCCGTTACTTAGCGTTATCTTAGCGCCAATGGGGCTTGACCCGGAGGTGTGAGCGGTTTTTCCGGTAAGGCGCACGGTTAAACAAAGACTTAGAGCCCCGCTTTTGATTCCATCAAAAGCGGATAGGCTCTAAAGCCCGCCGGTCGTAACGGTTGCTTTGCGTTCGAGCTTGCCCCAGCCGACGATACGGCCTTGCACCGCCTTGAGAACCGACTTCGCCACTACATAGTACATGATCTGGCGGTAGCCGAAGCGCTGCAGAACCAGCCACCACAATAGCGAGCGGTCTTCCTCCTTCTCCAGCAAGAAGGCAATGAGCGCCGCCGTCAGATCGACCGCCATGAACACGGCATAGTAACTAGCCGTAACGAAAAGATTCTCTGAATTGAATTGCTCGCCGTGTTCCAGATAGTCGGCCACCGATCGCGCGATCTGCCAAATAAGCGCCAGGTCGACAAGAGGCGATACGAGCGTAAGTGCGATCTGGAAAAGCCACACCTGCGGAAGGGCCACGAGCCCAAGCGCGCCATAGCGGCCGTTGAGGTTCATACGCCTGTGCTTCCACAAGCATTGAAGCGTACCGAACGCCCAGCGGAACCGCTGCTTTGCGAGCCCGGCGACGGTATCGGGAGCTTCGGTCCACGCTATGGCGGACGGATCGAAAAGCACTTTTTCGCCCTCGCGCTGGATCTGCAAGGTGAGGTCCTGGTCCTCTGCAAGGGTGTCCGGGGGGAACCCGCCAAGCTTCAAGATGGACTCCCGCCGCCATGCCCCGACCGCGCCAGGCACGACGGTGATGCAGCCGAGCGTGGCCAGCGCACGCCGCTCCAGGTTCTGCGCCGAGATATACTCGAGCGCCTGCCAGCGCGTCAGCATATTGATCCGGTTGCCAACCTTCGCATTTCCGGCAACGGCGCCAACCTTGGGATCGGCAAACCAGCGGACGAGCCTGGATATGGTCAGGGGCTCGAACTGAGTGTCGGCATCGAGCACCACGACGATGTCGCCGGTTGCCCGCTGCAGGCCAAGATTGATCGCTCTAGCCTTGCCCCCGTTCCGCGCCGTGATGAGCTTGACGCGCGGCTCTTCGGCGAAGCAGGTGCGCACCACCTCTGAGGTGCCGTCGGTCGAGCCGTCATCGATCACGATGACACTAAGGTTTTGGTGCGTACTATCGAGGATGTGCCGGATGGACGTGGCGATCACTGGCGCCTCGTTATAGGCCGGTATCAGCACGGAGACCGAAAGGCCC
Source organism: Rhodomicrobium sp. (assembly GCA_052145975.1). GTDB lineage: Bacteria > Pseudomonadota > Alphaproteobacteria > Rhizobiales > Rhodomicrobiaceae > Rhodomicrobium. Next base: position 7,866 of record JBKQNN010000018.1, read on the forward strand.
TCCTGGTCCGCAGGCGCCTGCCGGCGCTTCTCGCGCGCCCGCCCGATCAAAGCGAGCCCGCAGAGCGCCACCAGCCTGGCAAGGCCCAGCGCAATCGCCACAACGAACATCGAGACAAGCGCATCTTCCAGCCAGCTGATGGTGAAAAACACATACCGGTTCACGAGCGGCGTCGCTTCTTCGGACGGCACCGGCGGCATGGCCTGATCCCTTGTCCACTTGGCAAGCTCCGACACCGTGACGAACTCGTAATCCTTGCCCCGCATCGTGTCGATGATCCTTGGCAGCGCCTCAACCGTGCGCCAGCGCTCGCCGCCCCCGTCATGCAGCAGCACGACCTGCCCGCGCTTTTCAGGATCTGGGTTCGTCGCCTCCGCAACGACAGTCTTGACGATCTCGTCGGGCGTAACCTTAGCCCGCCAATCGTCGGGATCGACCTTAAGTCCGACCGTCAGATAACCAAGGCGCTCGGCGACCTCCATCGGCGCGATCTCTTGCGCAGTCGACGGTTCCGCGTCGCCGAAATAGGGCGGCCTGAAAAGTCTGGTCGAGCGCCCCGTTAGCGCCTCGATCAGCCGCTGCGTCGCATTCAGTTCGATGCCCGCCACGCTGTCGGGCGTTTCGCCTAGATTGGGATGGGTGAAGGTGTGATTGCCGAGATCGTGCCCCTCTGCCAAGACGCGCTGCACGAGCCTCGGATTGGCTGCACCGTTCTCCCCAATGACGAAGAAGGTCGCATGGACGCTTTTTGCCTTCAATATATCGAGGATTTTCGGTGTCCACTCGGCACTTGGACCGTCGTCGAAGGTCAGCGCGAGCTTCTTGCCCGGAAGCTCCCCGCCGCGGCGGATCACAAACGAAGCGGGCATCTTCGTGTAATTTTCTCCGGTGATGGTGGCGTTCGCATCGTCAACCTTGAATTCGCGGCTGCCCGGGGACGGCTCCGCCGCGATCTGCAGAAGCTCGCCGTGGCCGATGAAGTTCACGTCGTTGGTCGGCCTGATCGTCGCCAGCGCGGCAGGCGGCGGGGCATTGTATGTACGGGGAAGGATGGTCCAGATCGAGGGATCCTCCGCTCCAAGCCGCCAAAGCGCGTACCCCACCGGCCGGTATTTGTCCGCCGCGCGCAAGTGATTATAAGCCGTGACCGCGTCGAGGAACCAAACCCGGTGCTTCTTGTCCCCATCGCCATAGGTATAGCGCGGGTTTAGCGTTTCGGGATCGAACTCGATGGTTGCCTTGGCGTCCCTGGCCGTCAGCACCACCTCCTGAAAGGTGATGTCGTCCGCGTTCGCTTCGCCTTCGGTCCAATCGTACCCGTAATTGCCGACAGCCACGATGGTGTGGGCCGGATCGAGATCGCGCATCCTGAGTGCCAGACGGGTGGAGAACCAGGATTGCGAGCCTACCGGTCCGGGATCGCCCGACGACCAGTGCTCGTCGTACCCCATCAGCATGAGATAATCGCAGCGTTTCGCGTAAGCCTTGTAGTTCCAGGATGGATCGTCGAACGGCGCGGCTACCGTAACCAGCCAGCCGCGCGGCTTAAATGCGGCGCTTATTTCCGACAGGAACGCCAGCACGTCCTTGTGGGCGGTATCGGGAAACTGCTCGAAGTCGATGGTGACGCCCTGAAGGTTATTGGCCTCAATAAACTTCGCAATGCCGTCGATGCGGTCTTTCCGCTTCTGCGGATCGGCGAGCAATCGCGCAAGCCCTGCCCCGTCCCACTGATAGGTTGACGCGTTTTGGATCATCAAGTTTTGGATCATCACCAGAATAGCCGCCGACGGCTTTTCCTGCCGGATCAGCTCGAGCGCTTTGTCGTCCAGCGTGATATTCAGATCCATATTGTCGCCCAGGAGGTAAAGCCAGCTGGCGACCACCCAATCGAGATGCTGAACGTTGTTCCTAAGCGAGGCGTAGCTGCTGTCGTCCCAGTTCGCATAAAAGCCCACGGTAAGCGGTTTCTCACGGCGCTCCACTACGGGCTTTTGGCCTTTCGCCCTGGCAGCCGCCATGGCAAGCGGATGCACGGAATGCGAAAACCTATTCTTATGCGACTGAGCCTTTCTTGCCAGGTTCCGGACCGTTGGCAGCAAATGCTGGATTTTCGCGACGTCGTTCAACATCGGGTAGCGCTGGACAACCGAAGTCCTGAGTTCGGGAAACGTCCGGAAAATGAACAGGCTCGACAAAAACACAACACCCGCAACCGTGCTCATCACGGCGAGCGTCCAGCCAACGCGGGACACGTGCGTGGCCCGGCGGTTTTTGGGATCGAAGAAGATCGGGTACTGTATCATTCTGCTTTGCGAGTTCGGAAGTCAGCTTCGGTCAACCACAGCGGCAGCCATGGCAAGCGATTGCAGGATCGGAGAATCACCATTTTTCACCGGTCCTGCCGGAGGAATTAGTCAAAAGCTTGTAAGAAGCCGCATTCGCGGCCCCACCCCATTGGTAGGCCGCTGCACATGAACCTAAGCTGTACAGCCCCGCCTACCATTCGCCAAGGGGGGTTCTCGCGCCGGGCCAGCTTTCAAATCAGGGGTGTTGCCGGATTAGGGCCTGAGATGGCTGTTCGCCCGGGCTGTCAAATAGGCGAAGGCGCCCGCCCTAGCACTGCTGGTTAGGCTTGAGGGCAGCACGCCGTAAAGGGCGATATTGCCCCCATCCGCGCCTGAAACGTTACAAGCGTAGACACCAGGCGGAGCACCTTCCGCGGGCTTTGCGCGCGAAACTTGTTCCAAGCTTCTGGCGAACGCCTCGCTCCAGACTTCAAGCACAAAAACCTTTCGCGCTTGCCGCATCCATTGCGGGCCGCCACCGGAGGAGGTATCCGGCACGGGATTACGGCAGAAATGGCCGGCCGCCGGATCTACGCCGCCAGTAATAAGCAAGAGTCCCTGGCGCGGGGCCCCATCGCGAGGCTCTAGCCCCGCGTCGCCCATTATCATTCCGAGAGCCGGGTCCAATTCGAACTGCGGGAGGGGCTTTGAGCCCGCGCCCGGAAGGACCCCTGAACCGGGCCGCGAGCCTTCAACCAGCTTCTCGATGAGCGCATCGCGCTCCCCTTGCGCCGCGAGCCTGCTGCTCCGCAAACCCTCAAGGATTTTCGTTTCTTGGCTAAACGCCAGGGACTGCGCCCGGCCAAGCAGCCTCTTCTCCCACGCCCCCTCCGAGACCGAAGATACCAGGCCAAGGGCACCCGCCCAGAACCCCTTGGCCGGCTCCACGCCAACTTGATCGGAAAAATCGCTATCGGTGGAGACAAGCGCGATGAGAATTTGCCCCGCCGCCTCGGGAAGCGCTCTTACAATCGAACCGGAGCGAATTTCTTCGGCGCTCACGCCAGGCCGCGCTTCTAATCTGCACCCTGTAGCGACGCTTAAGAGCTGTGCCGCCGTCCCTTCCTTTGCCGTGTCGATTAGAAAATCGTTCTTGCCTGTATTTTCGGGCAATTCCAGCGCGTAGAACGGCCCCACCTCGTGGAACCGCAGGCGCTGCACCTTCGCGGTCGCCCAACCGGGCCCCAGCTGCCAATCTGGAAAAACATCGAGGGCAAGATCGCAGCCGCTGACATTTTCGTTCCCGCCGCCGGCGATTTTGATCGTTAGATCGGAGGCCCGGATGAAACGCGGTTCCAGCGCGACAATTACTCGCGCCTCCTCCGGCTCCACAGCCAAGACTTCGTAGTGGCGAAACACATTTTTCAGCGTTTCAAGCTTTTTGGCTTCCTCGAAAGCGCCCTCCGGCAATTCCACAGCCAGCCCCCCGGCTTCCGGAACCGCGGGCGCCCCCAAAACGGCGATGTTTCCCTCCATTTGGACAATTTCTTCCGCGGCGATTGCTGCGCCCGATTTGCGCTCGAAGGCAAGCACCAGCTTCCGCGAAGGCCCTGGCCCCGCGCCACCGCCTTCGGTCTGCGCCTTCTTCTCTTCGGTTTCCTGCTTCTTTTCTTCTGTTTCCTGCTTCTTGGCCTCGGCTTCCTGCTTCTTCGTTTCGATTTCCTGCTTCTTCGCCTCGGTTTCCTGCTTCTTCTCCGGCGCAGGCCAAGCACTCCCCTGCCGTTCGGCAACCTGCGGAGCCGGCACCGGTGTCGCACCTGGGGCGGGCGAGGCGGCCGGCGGGCAACTTGGCTGCCCTGGCGCCGCGGTGTTTAGTGTAGGTGCTGCGGCAACAGGACCATGCGAAGCAGTTTCCCGCGCCCGTGTCTGCTGTTGCGCAGGAGACGCCCCCGCGGACGAATCTGCAATTCTGCCTCCCGCCCGCACCTCATGACCGCTTGTGTCTTCCGGCTCCGGCGGACGGTTCAAGGCCCACTCGACGAGCAGTTGCGCACGGGGGAGCAAATCGCCAGGGCAGCTGCCTTCGCAAAGCATCACGCCCGGCAGGCCGCAGACGAAGAATGGCCGGATGGAGGAGAAGGTGTAACCGGCCCTCTTAAGATGGAACCTCACATCCACGAATTCCTCGTCGTCGGAGAGCGGTGAGGAAGCGTCGAAATCGGCTTTTTTCGCATCGTCCTCAAGCTCTGGGGCCGGCCGGCCGCCGGCGCCTACGAAGAACACCGGCACCTTGATCGGCTGCGCTTTTTCGCTATCGCGTGCGATGACGCAGGTCTTTTTGGTGTTGGTGCGGAACAGCGCGATCGGTTCGGCGGCGTCGAGCGAAAGGACAAAGATGCGGTAGTAGACCTCGCGCGCGTCAGGCTCGAGGGGAGGGGGCACCTTTTTGAGCTCTCCGCTCGCCGACAGCTCAAAACGCCGCGACCTGAGGCTCGCGTCGAGCGCGAGGCGGTTCTCCGGCCATTTCCTGCAAACGTCCCGGCGGCCTGCCTCCGTGGCCATCGCATGCCGCAGCGGCAGCGAAGCGAAGCCGGCCAGGAGCGTGACCAGGCAAACAAGGCACCGTGCTGAAATGCGTGCGGGGTTCATGAAGCGGCGCGTGGACTGGAAAGGGTTTGTTTAATTTAACTCTAGTTCAAGTTTTATGCAAAAATCCATGCAAGCATCGTTAAGCGCCTCGTTAAAACGTTCTTGTGGTTAGCGAACCGCGTAAGCCGGCCCCGCCTCCCTACTCGCCTCCTACAAATAAGGTGTCTCGCAGATTTTCCGCCACGTCAACCGCGCGAACGCCAGACAGCGAAACTGATCGAGGCAGGAAAAGCTCTTGACCTTGCGATCCTTGTCATATCGCGCCACACACCGCCTTACGCGAAAGGAATTATCCGTTAGTACATGCGATGGCTCCGGCTTCGAACCGGAAGGCAAAATCCGCGTTTCCCCTGCATGCGTGAACTGGTGCGGCAGTTTTGGGAGCTCGCTAGCCCCTATTGGCGTTCGGAGGACCGGTGGAAGTCTGGCGGCATCCTGCTGGCCGTCATTGCGCTTCACCTGGGGTCGGTCTACATTATGGTTCTCATCAACCTGTGGTACGCGCTGTTCTACAACGCGTTGCAGAACCGGAATTTTTCCGCCTTCAGCCATCAGCTCCTGCGCTTCGGCGTGCTTGCCGGGATCTATATTTTCGCCGCCGTCTACCGGATCTACCTGCGGCAGATGCTGCAGATCCGCTGGCGCAACTGGCTGACCCAGCGCTACACGGGCCGCTGGCTACATAACCGCGCCTACTACCATCTGCAGCTCGCTGGAGGCCCCACAGATAACCCCGATCAGCGCATCCAGGAGGACATCAACACCTTTGCGGGACAAACGCTTGTACTGGGGCTCGGCCTGATGGATTCCGCCGTGACGCTTGCCTCCTTCGCAACCATCCTTTGGGGGCTGTCGGGAACGCTTGAGATCGCGGGGCTGGCCATTCCGGGCTATATGCTCTGGGCCGCCGTGTTATATGCCATCCTCGGCACGTGGCTCACGAGCCGTATCGGCAGGCCGCTGATCGCCTTAAATTATCAGCAGCAGCAATACGAAGCGGATTTGCGCTTCTCGCTCGTCCGCCTGCGCGAGAACGCGGAGGGCATAGCACTTTACGGAGGCGAAAAACCCGAGCTCGACACCGTCTCCGCGCGGCTGCGCAACGTCGTCTCAAATTGGTGGGGGATCATGCGGCGGCAAAAGCTTCTGACCTGGTTCTCCTCCAGTTACTCCCAGATCGCCATCATTTTTCCCTTTGTGGTCGCGGCGCCGCGCTATTTCGCGGGTGCCTTCCAGCTCGGCCAGCTCATCCAGACCGCGCAAGCCTTCAACCAGGTGCAAAACGCGCTTTCCTGGTTCGTGACAAGTTACACGGACCTTGCGGATTGGAAGGCGACGGTCAACCGGCTTGCCGGGTTCGAAAGCGCCCTTGTTGAGGCGAACCGGAGGAGCTGGAAAGGGCTGATCCAAATCGAGGTGCCGGGCGCGCGCGCTCTCTCGGTTTCTGAGGCGAACATCTACTTGCCCAGCGGCGAGCCGCTGCTCAGGAACCTGAACTTCGAGCTTCCCGCCGCGAGCCGCGTTCTCATTTCGGGGCCGTCCGGGGTGGGCAAGAGCACGCTGCTTAGAACGCTGTCCGGGATATGGCCATACTGCGATGGAACCATTTATCTACCTGCGGGCGGCCGCACGATGTTTTCCCCGCAAAAGCCCTATCTGCCGCTGGGCACGCTCTGGGACGCGCTTTGCTATCCCGAAGCGGCCTCAGGCTACGCCAAGGACAAGGTGCTGGCCGCGCTTGCGATCTGCGGAATGGCGGCGTTCGGCGGGCGGCTGGAGGAGCAGGCGAACTGGGCGATGCGCCTTTCGCCCGGCGAGCAGCAGCGCATGGCTTTCGTTCGCGCGCTGCTGGTGCACCCGCGTTGGCTGTTCCTCGACGAGGCGACGTCAGCCCTCGACGAGGAGTCCGAGGCCGTGCTTTACACGGCGATTTTGGAGGGCCTGGAAGACTGCGCATTGATCAGCGTTGCGCATCGCACGAGCCTGGCGCGGTTTCACGGCCGGCAAATCCTTCTCTCAAGACAAGCGGAAATGCACAGCTCCCAAATCGTCACGCGGCGGGCCGGGTAGCCGCCCTCTGGAAGGCGCATTCGCTTGAGTCCGCTTTTGATGGAATCAAAAGCGGACTCTACCTTGTTGTTTTGCCGTGCGCTTTATCGGAAAACCGCTTCGCTCTTTTCCGGACGCACTCTAACGCGCCGCGCTCTTTTCGCCTGCTGTCCGCTCCAAATGCAAGCCGCCGAACCACGCCTCGCCGCGAAGATATTCCTCCGAAGCCGACCGCGCGTCATGGTAGAGAACAAGCACCTGCCCGATGCACTCCGCACTTTGCGCCACATCCGCCTCCAGCGTAAACATGCGCCATTCTTCGCTCTCGCCTAAGAGCATCTCCGTCTCGCCCAAGACGGTCCATGTCTGCGAGTTGCACCTAAGCTGCCAGCGAAGGCCGCGTTTACCGATGATCGAGCCGCGAAGCTGGCCCGACAGCCGGTAATGGCCTGGCGGCAGCACCAGCACTTGCCTAATCCCAGGAAACTCGATGCGGCCGTCCCCGAAGCTCAGATGCAGCAGGCGCTGGCGGCCGGGCCGGCCCGAAGGCACGAACTCTGCGGTGGCGTTGCCCCCTCCCCCGATCTCCCAGTCGAATACGGTCGCCGAACCGGCTGGCTCCGCCTCGAACCCCGGATTGGTCAGATAACTGAAGTTTTCGAGCCGTTCGCGTGGCAGCGTCTGGAGCCACAGACTGTACGCGGTATCGGCGGCGCCATTCATGGCAAGCTTGTTTATGTAATCGCTGAGTTCCCCGGTAGCCGCCGGGCTTTTGGTGTTCTTGAGTTCGGCAATGAGCTCCAGCCCCACCTGATCCCGTTGCAGCAGAGGCCAAAGCGACCACAGGAAGTCCTGCCGCCATTTGGGATTTTCCGCTAGCCGGTTCGCCACCAGCCTGCGCCCGTCAGCATCCCTAGCTATGTTCAGAAGGTAATTGAAACCGGCATTAGACATTGCCGGCCTGGTTTGTAGCATGATATCCGCATATTCGATCGCAACCGGAAAATCCTTCCGGAAATAGCTCTCGTTGAGAAGCCAAAAAACGGCTGACGTTTCCCTCCGGGAGCGCCGGACCGCCTCACGCATGAGGCCGCGGACATGCTCGGGATCGGCTGTGGCTTCCGCCATAAGCCGGAATGCCGCCGCATTGAGCGGATCGTTGGCGATTGCCTTGGCCGCAAGCTGACGGATCTGCCTACGCAACTCTTCGCCGAGCCCTTGCGGCCCGGCTTCCCCTGACGCCGCTTCATCTGCCCTCGGCAGACTGTCAATCGTGGCGGCGTCCTCCCTGTCTTGCTCCGCGGCTGCAGTCCCTGGTGCGCCATCTTCGTGCTCCTCCGCCTGGCCGGCCTCCGGCTGGCCGGCCCCCGCGGCCATCATCGACAGGAGTTTTTCGTTGATCTGCGCGGCCTTGCTGACAAGGGCGGCGGGATTGTTGGAGTTCAGCGTGAGCGCCAAGTCCGGCTCGGCCGCCGCAAGCACGTAGGGAAGACTTTTCGTCAGAACTGCCCAGCAGAGAAAAAAGCTGAGAAGGGCTGCCAAGGACAGCCGCCGGGGGTGTGCCGCTATCATGCGGCGAGCCGATCCGGCAGCATGCGGAAGACTGCGGATAGAGCGGGTTTTGTGCCGGCGGTGCTTCTTGCCGTTCATCTGTGGCGTCCGAGGTATGTGAGCAGCCGGGTCCAGAGAGGCTCGCGTTCAATCCTATGAAGCGGCAGTTTCCGCAACACAAAAGCGCCGCGGGGCCGCCGCGCGGCTTGCCGGGCAGGATCGGCTTCTGTTTTCCGCGAGGCGTCGTAAGCGGCGCGGCGCTCGCTGGTCTTGAGGTTTTCCCAAGCTCCCGTCACGAGCCCCGCGAGCGCGCTCCGGTCGAAATGCTGCGCCTCGCCGCTGACCGGAACGCGATCCGGATGGAGCCATTTCAGGATCAAGGCCATGTGGCGGCGCAGCTCCGCTGGCGTTTCTCCCCTCCCCGCGCCGAGGATGCGGTAGCTATCGCTCCCGCGGGTCAAAAGCACTTGTTCCATAAAAAAACTGGCGGCCTTTCTGAGCAGCGCCTCCGGCCTGCCCGTCAGCGTCTCAGCGTGCTGCAGAGCCTCGGGTTCCCCCGCCGCAACTTCCAGAAGCAACGCGATACCCCTTGGCAGCGAGGATCGCCGGGCAAGCAGCGCCAACTGCGGCCGCCGGAGCATGGCCAAAGCTGCTTCAAGCGCTTCGGGACTCCGCTCACTCATTTTTCCCCCGGCTTGGGCTACCCGCTATCTGCGGCGCTTTATCCTTGGCGTCGTCCGTGCCGTACCCGTAGCCATAGCCGTTCCCGTAGCCATAGCCGTAGCTGTACCCATAGCCGTAATTGACAGCTTTCGCGTCAAACTTGGTCAGCACCGCGCCGGCCACGGTAATGCGCGCAAGTGCGAGGCGCCGCAGGGCGGCCCGGATATACGCCTTGCGCTGTTGGCCAGCGCCCACCACGAACACCGTTGCCGCAACCGCGCTTGCGAGCAGCTGCGCGTCGGCGAGCCCCATGAGCGGCGGACAGTCGACCACGATCAGATCGAAAACCTCCGAGCCTAGCGTGACCAGGGAGAAAAGACGGTTTCCGCCCAAGAGGTCAGCTGCGTTCGGCGGCAGCGGCCCGGAGGCCATGAAGGCGAGATTGGGATTATCGGTCTTCTGAATGAGTTCGGGAGGCACGGCGTTGCCGGTAAGATAATTGCTGAGGCCGCAGGTATTATCCTGCCTCAGCTTTACGTGCAGCGAGGGCTTACGCAAGTCCGCGTCCACGAGCAGCACCCTAAGCCCGAGCGAGGCAAAGTGGCGCGCAATCATCACGGCGGTTGTGGATTTGCCCTCCCCTGGGCCAGAACTCGTGATCGCGATGGATCGCGGCAATCCCGATTCGGTGGAGAATTGCAGTGCAGTGGCAAGCGACCGGTGCGCTTCGCTTAGGGACGAACGCGGGTCTCTCAGCGCCTCCTCGATGTTCGCGCCGATCGCGGGAATCACGCCAAGAGCCGCAAAGCCCGAAAGCTGCTCAAGTTCCTCCGGGGCCCGGATCCGGTCGTCGAGGATCTCCAGCAAATAGGCGAGACCGGCCCCGGCAAACAGACCCAGCGCCAGCGAGACCAAAATCGTGCGCGGCATATTCGGCTCGGAGGGACGCTCCGGGAGCACAGCGGGATCGGCGATGAAAATGTTGGTCGTGCCCGACCCGCCAGCGATATCGACTTCCTTATAGCGTTGCAGCAGGCTGTTATAGAGGCCGCGGTTGGTTTCGACCTCGCGTTTGAGGATATTGTATTGGATGCCTTTCTTTTGCAGCGCGAGGACCTCCTCGCGCAATTCGTCGACGTGCTTTTTCATCTCGTTTTCTTGGCTGAGAGCGGCCTCGTAAGCCGCCTTCAGCGAGTTGCGTATCGTATCCACCTCTTGGGCGAGCTGCTTGTCGGTCTCCCTGATCTTGTTCGAAATCTGCATCATCGCAGGGTAGCCCGGCTTAAAGCTTTGCAGTTTCTCCTGATATTCGGTTTCGAGCTGCTTTTTATGCGACCGGAGATCTTCGATGACCTTGTCCGACAGAAACTGCGGAAGGTTGGTAGCCGCCGTATTCTCGACCTGCCGCCACTGCTGCTCGCTTTTGATGCGGGCTGAAATCAGCTCTCCCAGCGCCGTGTTTGCAGCCGCAAGGTTATTCTCGGCAGCCGACGCCTTATCGGTGACCTCTACGATTTTCTCCTGCTCCGCGAAGTCGAGCGCCACGCGCTCCGACTCCTCCATCCGAAGCTTGAGCTGCTTGATTTGGTCGTCCAGAAAGTTCTTGGCATAGGCGTTGGCCTTGAACCTCTTATCGACGTTCGAGGCCATATAGGCCTCACCGAAGGCATTGGCTATTTTCTGAGCGCGGATTGGGTCTGGGTCGGTGTAACTGACGTCGACCAGACGGGAGCCCGCAATGGGCCTGACGTTCACGTTGGCGCTTATTGTATGGATCGCAGCAAGTTGAGGGTCCGCCTTGGAAGACTTATGCCACGATCCGGTAACGAGCCCCAAGATCGAGCCAATCCCCGATTTGCCAGCGGCCGCGAGAAAATCCTTGTCGTCCTTGAGCTTGACGGACGTGGCAACGCGCTCGGCAAGAGCGCGGCTCTTTAGGAGCTCGAACTGAGTTTTGAGGAAATCGGCACCGCCCTCCTCCTGCGGCGTCGTCAATTCGCGGTCGAGAACTTTCAGGGGTTCCCGATCGATCTGGATCCGCACAACTGCAGTATAGCGCGGGGTGGCGATGACCGCCTTTAAGAGGCCAAGCGCAACCACCCCCAGCACGACGCTGAGGATAAGCCACTTCCGCTTTAGTAAGATATAGAAATATTGAAAGATAGACTGGGCAAGGCCGTCGTCTTCGTCCCCTCCGCTTGCAGGCGCGCTGGGCGCGGGCACAAAGGCTTCACGCCTCGCCAGCGTTCCCGTAACTCCAGCCTGAACAGCGGGCCGCGGGTAATCGGGACCGGTATCTTTGCCGGTATCTAGCATGGCTGCAACTCACTCCCTTATAAAACATGCCGGTGGACGCGCTGCCGCCGGGAAACAATGGGCGCTCTGGCCAGACTTTTTAACGCGCTCCGCGGCGCAGCCAGCACCACGCGGGGATCGCTTGTGGAAAGGATGCCGTGGATCGCGGCGAAGCCGCTTCCTGGCCGCTGCCGCTGTTGCGCCATCTTATCTATTACGCTAAAAGTGCCTATACGTTACGTTAAATATATGCGTAAAACAAAGGATGGAGCGTGGCAAGAAAATTGATCTCCAACTTGTCCGGCATCCCCCGATTAGAGTGCGTCCGGAAAAGCATGCCTGCGGGCTTGCCCCGTAGGTGCGAAGCGATCTTCCGATAAGACGCACGGCAAAACAACGGCTAGAGCCCGCTTTTGATTGCATCGAGAGCGGATAGGCTCTAGCGCGCAAATGAGGGCGAGCGTAAGCAAATGCTTTTTTGGCTCTGTTGTATCGTTCTTTTATCCGGCAGCCTTTTTGGCGGCGGGACGCATTCCGGCTATCTGGGCGACTGCGCCGCGCAACTTCTCGCCATTCCTTTGCTGGTCGCGGCGCTCTGGCCCGCTCTCAGCACGCACAGCCCGGACCGTCACAAGGCGCGGATAGCATTGGGCCTGTTTTGCGCTATCGCGCTTATCGTATTCATCCAGGTTTTGCCGCTTCCCTTTAACGCTGGGCATGGTAGCACTCTCCTCCTGTCCCCTGCCCAAGGACAGGAGGCCGGGCCGCAGCACTGGGCATGGACGGCGCTGTCGCTGGATCCGCAAGCTACCTGGGCCGCCGCTGTGTCTCTTATCGTCCCCCTTGCAGTTTTCGCCGCAGTCATGCAGCTCGGGTTCCAGCAAAGGCTAACACTGTGCTGGCTGTTGCTGGGACTAGGCGGGCTGTCGCTGTTCCTAGGCTTTGCGCAGGTAGCCCAGGGGCCTCAAAGCGAGCTTCGCTTTTTCGACTTCACCAACCCCGACGACGCAGTCGGGCTCTTTGCCAACCGCAATCATTTTGCCGCTCATCTTTACGTTACGCTGGCGCTGGCGGCGGTGTGGTTCCAGGTGACGGCGGAGAGTACCTTGGAGCGCGGAAAGCTAGGAACAAAGTCGACGTTTTTGTTCGCCGCGGCGGCCGTATTCGTTGTGGCTGTCGTCGCCGGACTGGCCTTTTCACGCTCAAGAGCGGGGATAATCCTTGCCGTCGCGGCACTTGCGGGCATCGTGTTTATCGCGCTCACGCAGAGCCGCACTTTCGGCGGAGAGAGGCAGCGCAGCAGCCGGAGAGCCATGATCGCGGTCATGGGATTCGCCACTCTTTTTACAGCCCTATTTGGGCTGGGCCGGGCAATCACGCGCTTCGAAGTGAACCAGGGGCAAGAGATTCGCGGCACGCTGACCCAGACCACACTTGAAACGGCACTTAAGACGCTTCCGTTCGGCACGGGGCTAGGTTCGTTCGTCCCCGTCTATGCCACCGTGGAGAAAAGCGAGGATATGTTCGATGGCTATGCCAACAGGGCGCACAACGAGCTGGCGGAGCTGCTTCTTGAAACGGGGCTCCTGGGCGCAGTTTCTCTGCTCGCGTTCCTGGTTTGGTTTGTACGGCGGTCGCGGGCCGTTTGGCTCGCCGGGAAGGCCGATGGCGACCCGCTCCGGGCCATGCTTGAAAAGACCGCAACGCTCGTAATCGTTCTGCTCCTCGCGCATTCGCTCGGGGATTATCCGCTCAGAACCACAGCGCTTAGCGCCGTTTTCGCATTCTTTTGCGCGATCCTCGCCTCTCCTGCTTCCACGCCCCTGAGCTTTGAAAAGCGCCCCCGGCGGCAAGAGCATGCGCCAGCCCCCATCGTTCCACATCGCGCAAACGCCCCGGTTCCCGCGGAAAAATGGGGAGGCCAAGTTAGCTGGCCGCAAAGCTGGCAACGGTCAAAAGACGGCATCGAGCGCTGATGCTGCCTGGCGCCAGATTCGCGGCGAGCGTCAGGCGGCGCCGCGAACCGGAAAGGGCATCACGTTCCCGGCTGGCCTGCTCGCTGCTTGAGCCGCAGTAGCCTGTACGACCCGGCGTTTGGGCATGATCAGCGATGCCTCCGTTCCGGTTCCGGGCTTGCTGCGCAAGTCGAAGCGGCCGCCGTGCAGCTCGGCAAGGCCGGTCACGATCGGTAATCCCAGCCCCGTGCCGTTGTTGGGCATCTTCAACGCCTCCGAGCCCTGTCCGAACGCGGTCAAAACTACGGGTATCTCCTCCTCAGGGATTCCGGGGCCGTTGTCGCGCACCGACAAAAAGGGCTCGCCGCTGGGCAGCAGCCCCGTGCGCAAAACCACGGTTCCATTCTCCGGCGTGAACTTGATCGCATTGGCGAGAAGGTTCAGGCAAATCTGCCTGAGCGCCCGCTCGTCGGCGAGAATTTGCGGCATGTCCGGCTTGAAGGTTGTGACGAGCCGGAGGTTCTTGGCTTGCGCATCGAGCCGCAGCAAATGCAGGCACTCGCGCGCCACGCCACCAAAATCCACAGACGTTTCCACGAGTTCGTACTTGCCAGCCTCGATGCGCGACAAATCGAGGATCTCGTTGATGAGCTTCAACAGATGCTCCCCGGATTCGTGAATGTCCGACGCGTAGGACCGGTATTGGCCGTTGCCGATGGGCCCCAGCATCTCGTCCCTGAGCATCTCCGAAAAGCCCATGATCGCGTTCAACGGCGTACGCAACTCGTGGCTCATATTCGCCAGGAACTTCGACTTTGCGAGACTGGCCGCCTCGGCCCTCGCACGCGCGTCGTCCGACAATATCTTCTCTTTTTTCAGCTCCTCGATCAGCAGGTCGTTTTGAGCGCGGTGCTCCAGCATCGAAAACGCTGTGCGCTGCAGGCTCTTCACCAGGAAAACGAAATAGAAGTGAATTCCCGCCGCGACGATGGCCATGAGCCAGTAAAACGGGTCCCCAGTCATGAGGAAGCGAAGGCACAGCGCGGCCGTCACCGGGATCGTGCCCGCGTGCAGGATGGTCATGACCGAGGCTGCAAACAGCATCCTGATGGCAGTCACGACCATGAGGGCTGCAAACAGGAAGAAATAGGCCGCCTGGCTTGGCTGGGCGAATTCGGTGAAGGCCACGGCGGCCCAGGAGACGCCATACAAAAATTCGCCAGCAGCGAGTTTGCGCCGCCATAGGTTCAGGTCGGCGGTCTCGCGCGGCTGCTTTTTGAATTGCCGCGTAAGTGCAAGCAGGATGCCTTCCGAGATAAAAATCGTGGCAAGCCACAAGAGTAGCTGGCGCGGAATGCCCCACTTCAGCATGGTCATGGCGAAGACGATGGCTAGGATCGGCACGGTCAGCGCCGCAACCGCCTCGTTCCTCACGAACATGGTGAGCAGGCCGTATTCGAAATCGCGGCCGTGAGCGGCGCTTTCGCGCGAAGGCCGGCGCCCGCCGTCCTCAGCTTTTGCAGAACCGCCCTGCCGGGCAAATCCGGCGCTCCAGTTCAGAGAGCTAACGGTACCCATTTACCCGTATCCACTATGCAAGGCGACGAATGCACGCCCGCCCCTTGCCCTCGAGCGCACCCACTAACAGAATTGCCGGAAATCGCTTAATATTGCGTTACGCTTCCCGGTCAAAAGCTGCAACGGAAGTATTATGGTTTGAAAGGGGCGCCCAAGACAATGAAAATATTGGATGAAAAACGCTCGCCCAATCCCCGCAGGGTCCGGGTATACCTTGCCGAAAAGGGCATCGAGGTTCCCTTCGAGCAGGTCGACATCATGACGGGGGCAGCTAAGACCCCAGAGTTCACCGCGCTCAATCCCATCCAGCGCGTGCCGGTTCTGATCCTGGACGATGGCACCGCCATTTCCGAGACGATGGCCATTTGCCGCTATTTCGAGGCGCTGCACCCGGAGCCTTCGCTGTTCGGCCGCACACCGCTCGAAATTGCGCAAATCGAGATGTGGAACCGCCGCGCGGAGCTCAATTTTGCCTTTAGCGTGGCCCAGGTTTTCCGGCATTTGCACCCTGCCATGGCAGAGCTTGAAAAGCCGCAAGTTCCGGCCTGGGCCGAGGCGAACAAGCCGCGCGTCGCCGAAATTATTGCCATTTTCGATCATGCGCTCGGGAAAACGCGGTTCCTGGCCGGAGACCGCTTTTCCGTGGCGGACATAACCGCGGCGATCGCAACGGATTTTATGAAGCTCGCGCGCCTTGCCGTTCCGGAGGAAGCCGCGAACTTCAAACGATGGTATGAGGAGGTCCGTTCCAGGCCTTCGTACAACGCCTGACGGCGGGTCAACCGTGTAGTTGAGGAGTGCCATGAAACTAACGGTCATCGGCTGCGGCGACGCTTTCAGCTCCGGCGGGCGCTATCATAGCTGCTACATCCTGGAAACCTCCAAAGGCCGCCTGCTGCTGGACTGCGGCGCGAACTCGCCGCTCGCCCTCAAGCGTGCCGGGGTAACAATTTCAAGCATCGATGCGGTGGCCGTCAGCCATTGCCACGGCGACCATTTCGGCGGCCTGCCGTTCCTGTTCCTCGACAAGATGTTCATGGAGCGCGGGCCGGGGCCGCTTGAGATTCTGGGCCCTCCCGGCATTGCTGCGCGGACGGAAGCGCTGCTCGAATGCCTTTACCCAGCCATAAAGGACCTGCCCCGCAAATTCGAACTGATTTACCGCGAGTTGCCGCCCGGCAAAGCGACGCCATGGCGCGGCCTGCCCATCCGTGCTTTCGAAGCTGGCCATTCCTCTGGCACGCCGTCCCTCGCGCTTTCTTTTGCGGACGAGGGCCGGCTGTTCAGCTTTTCCGGCGACTCGAGCTGGTGCGATGGCGTGACGCTCGCCGGCCGCGGCGCCGATCTTTATCTGATCGAATGTAGCTATTTCAGCACGCGATCCTCGATGCATCTCGATTATCTGACCCTTGCCGCCAATTTCGCGAAAATCGGCGCGAAGCGCTACCTGCTCACCCATATGGGCGATGAGATGCTGGCCGCGCTGCATAAGATCGACGCAAGCCGCTGCATTGCCGCCGCGGATGGGCTTTCGCTCGCTTGCTGAACCGCATTGGCCGGACATCCGCCGCTGCCGCGAGCTTAACCATAACAATTGTGCGGGGATCTTAACCAAAACTGTAAACCTTCTTTCGAAGCCTTTGTAGCGTCACGCTGAAGCGTGTGAGAAAGCATGGCTCAATCGATACTTTTGCTTGCAATGGGGGCCATCATGAACGCATTGCCGCTTCCAAATGGTTCGGGCATCTTTTCTTCGGAGCGGAAACGGGCAATCGTTTTTGGCGGAGCCGGCTTTATCGGCTCCCATTTGCTCAAGACGCTCGCAGCCGATTACCCGGGTGCCGAGCTTTATAGCGTAGACACTGCCGCCGAGGCCCGCTTCCGGGTCGAAGGCGTTCACTATGTGGAACACGATGTCTGCGAAGCCATTCCGCGTCAGCTTTGCGGCACAGATAGCGCGATTATCTTCAATCTAGCTGCGGTCCACACCACGCCGGGGCACGAAGATTGGGAGTATTATCACACCAATGTCCTGGGGGCCTGCAACGTGTGCCGCTACGCCTCGGAGATTGGCGCCCGGCAAATCGTCTTCACGAGCTCGATCTCCGTTTATGGACCGGGCGAGGCTCCCAAGGACGAGGATACTAAAATCACCCCGGTTAGCGCTTACGGCCGCTCCAAGATGATGGCGGAGGCGATCCACGAGCTCTGGCGGGCGGAGCGCGCCGATGACCGCCGTCTCACGATAGTCCGGCCCGCGGTCATTTACGGCGCCGGCGAGCGCGGAAACTTTACCCGTCTTGCCGCTCTGCTGGCTAAAGGCCGTTTCGTCTATCCTGGCAGACGGGACACAATCAAATCGTGCGGCTACGTCAAGGACCTTGTGTCATCCATGCTTTTCATGGCGGCGAGGCCCGTTAACAAGATTGTCTATAACTTCTGCTATCCAGAACGCTACACGAGCGAAGATATCTGCGCGGCGTTCTCCGATGCGGCGGGATATAAGCGCCCGCGTCTTGTCGCTCCTATCGGGCTTATGCTCCTCGGTGGACTTGCCTTCGAAGTAGTGTCTAGACTTGGTATAAAAACAAAGGTCAACCGTGCCCGCGTCAAAAAACTCTACCACTCCACCAACATTGTCCCGAAAAGGTTGCTGGAAGCAAGTTTCCGTTATAGTTACACTCTTCGCGACTCGTTAACCGACTGGCAAAGTACCTCGCAAAACCGGGATTTCGTTTAAGTGTGCGCCCCCCCAATAAGTTTGAGGCCATGACAAAGCATAAGGCCGTAATCGGAACGGTGGCGATGGCGGGAGCGAACGCTTTACGCGTTGCCTTGCAGTTCCTTGTATTTCCGATTATCGCCAAGCTTCTGGGGCCGCAGGCATATGGCGTCGTCGCGTTAGCGTCGCCATTTGTCTTCTTTCTTCTTCTTTTTGGCGATCTCGGACTTGCGCCCGCGCTCGTTCGCGCGAAGGATGCGACGCGAGAGCTTGAGTCGACGGTCTTCTGGATCGCCATCGCAGCCGGCGTTGCTTTGGGGACCGCTCTCGCCGCGGCAGCTTATCCGCTCGGCTACCTTCTAGGGCGGCCTGAAATCTCGCCGATTCTCTTGGGCTTTTGTCCGCTTTTTCTACTCGTCACGGCTGCGGTCGTGCCATCCGCCAGGCTGCAGCGGACCGGCCTGTACAAGAGTGCTGCCGGCATCGACGTAGCTACAGCTCTCGCCGGGATGGCCGCCGCAATCTACGGGGCCTTTGCCGGCTGGGGTGCGTGGAGCTTGGTCGCGCAACAGATGGCCTTTTGGGTATGCCGCCTTAGCCTTATGCTTGCGGTTTCGGGCTTCCTCCCGCGTTTAGTGTTCCGGTACGCACTCGTGAAGGACTCGTTTGGCTTCGGCGCGGGTGTCGTCGGGTCGAGCGTCATAGGGTTTATTAGCGGAAACCTCCAAAACGTTCTGATCGGCACATTTCTCGGAACCGTTCCCCTCGGCTTCTATGCCATCGCGCTTCAAATCGTGAATATTCCCACCATGGTTTTGGGTGCGGTGCACTACTCGCTCTTTCCTGCGATCTCCAATGCTCATAGCAACGGCGGCTCTCCAGCGCAGATCTATTTGGGGGCCGCGCGCGCCGTCTTGCTCATCGGAACCCCGGTTATGGTGGGACTGGCGGTGACTTCGGACCAGCTCGTCGCCGCGCTGCTCGGAGACGCGTGGGTGTCCGTCGCAGGGCTTATCCGGCTGTTGGCACCTTTCGGACTTCTTCAGGCACTTTGTGTCGTGAATGCTTCCCTCCTTCTTGGAATTGGGCAGTCCGGCCTCGAATTCCGGATGACCCTCTTGCGGGCCGTTTCCGTCGCGGCTGGGATCTTGGTTGGGCTTCACTGGGGCACCGAAGGCGTGGCGGCCTGCGTCTCAATCGGTTTCACGATCGCCACCTTGGTCTATATGCGAGCGGTCATGCGCGCGGGCCGGATCTCGTTACGAGACCTGTTGCAGACGGCGAGCGCCCCTGTGGTGGCGTGTGCGGTGCTTGTGCTCGGGGTTATTGCCCTTCGGACCGCTGCTTTGGATCGAATGATGCTCACGCCTTCTCTGGTCATTAGTATAGTGAGCGGCGTCTTGATTTACGTTTCGGTCCTTTTCTTTGGCTTTCGCTCCTCGTTACACGACGGTATCTCTATAATGAGGAGCCTCATGGCAAAGAAGCCAGTATAATTGGCATATAGCGGCTAATGCAAGAATGGATTCCTGAAAAGATGGCCACGAGAATTTTATACTTCGTTCACGATCTTAACGATCCCGCGGTGGCACGGCGCGTCAAAATGCTATTGGCCGGTGGCGCCGATGTTGAATTGACCGGATTTCACCGCGGTCCCCAGCCTATCTTTAGCGTGAACGGTATCCCCGCAACCGGTCTCGGCAAAACCGAACCGGCCAGGCTCCTGTCGCGAACGCTATCGGTCGCGAAAACCGCGCTCAGGCTCAAGACCGTAAGCGGCGCCGTGCGGCGCGCGAACGTCATTATCGCGCGCAATCTTGAAATGCTGACGCTTGCGGTGCGAGCCAGAAACCGCTTCGCACCCGGCGTGCCCATTGTATACGAATGCCTGGACATTCACCGGCTTCTATTATCGCGGGGCCCGGCTGGGCGCGCTTTACGCTTGATCGAGGATCGGCTATGGCGGGAAACCGATCTTCTGCTGACAAGTTCGCCAGCGTTCATTCGCAACTACTTCGACGGGCGCGGGTTTCCCGGCGCCTGGCGGCTGATTGAGAACAAGGTGCTGATCCTTGACGATGAAACCGCCTTTCAACCGCCCAAGCGGCCCGATCCATCCGCGCCTTGGCGCATCGGCTGGTTTGGCGCGCTGCGCTGCCGGAAGAGCTTCGAGATCCTTTCCCGGTTGACGCGCGAGCTGCCCGGCACCGTGCAAGTCATTTTACGCGGGCGGCCCGCGCTATCGATTTTTCCAGACCTGGAAGCTGAGGCTGCGCGAGTACCCGGTATCGCTTTCGGTGGCGCATACCGGAACCCAGAGGATTTGAGCGCTATCTATGGTGACGTTCACTTTGCCTGGGCTATCGATTATTACGAAGAAGGCCAAAACTCGGCTTGGCTGCTGCCCAATCGAATCTATGAAGGCAGCCTGGGCGGAGCGGTCCCTCTAGCACTTGGCGAAGTGGAGACAGGCCGATGGCTCGCCGCCAGGAATGCAGGCGTGCTGCTGCCCGAACCGCCGGAGGAAGCGCTTCGTTCCTTGTTTTCGTCGCTTGACGCGACGAGGTACTCCCATCTTGCCAGTGCCGCCGCAAGCATTCCGCGCGCCGATTTGGTAGACAATACCGAGTCTTGCCGCGCACTCGTGCAGTCTCTTCCCCTGCAAAGGAAGCTTGGGGCCAAGGGACTGAACCGCCTTGAAACAAGTCTCTCAAGGTCTGCTTAAATGAGTGAAAGCGCTCAAACGACGTGTCCCGAGCCCGCTTTGGCTTTCCGGCCCGTCCTGGCTGTCATTCCCTGCCTCAACGAGGCGGCCCATATCGAAACGGTCGCCCGGCACATCCTCGCAGAAGCGGACCGCATCCCGCTAAGGCTCGTCATCGCCGATGGCGGCAGCACGGACGGCACCCGCGAGTTTGCGCGAGAGCTTGCCTCCAACGATAACCGGGTTGTGTTTCTCGACAACACCATGCGAATTCAAAGCGCAGCCGTGAATCTCGCAGTTGAGAGATTTGGGGCCGGCCACGAGTTTCTGATCCGTGTGGACGCGCATGCAGGCTATCCGCCGCGTTATTGCGAAACCCTTCTGCGCGAGCAAGCCGTCACGGGCGCGGATTCGGTCGTGGTCAGCATGGCCGCCAAAGGCGAGACGTGCTTCCAGCGCGCCGCGGCGGCGGCTCAAAACTCGCTTCTAGGCAATGGCGGCTCCGCGCACAGGCGCGTGGGCGCCGGCCGCTTCGTGGACCACGGTCATCATGCGCTTATGAGGATCGCCGCCTTTCAATCGGTGTGCGGCTACGACGAGGCGTTCACTCACAACGAGGACGCGGAGCTCGACGTCCGTTTGCGTGGCGCGGGCTTCCGGATTTGGCTCTCAGGCATGCCGCCCATCGCCTATTTTCCGAGGGCCACGCCACGCGCTCTGTTCCGTCAGTATTTCAACTTCGGCCAGGGCCGGTTCCGCACCTTGTTCAAGCACAAGTCACGGCCCAAGCTCAGGCAGTCCTTGCCGCTCGCTGTGGCACCAGCACTTCTGCTCGGCCTGCTGACGCCGGTTCACCCGGTCTTCGCTGCCCCCGCCGCGGCATGGGCGAGCCTTTGCGCCGCCTTCGGAATCTTGCCCGGTATACGGCAGAAAGACCCATGCGCCGGGCTCTCAGGCTTCGCCGCCATGATCATGCATTTGGGCTGGTCGGCTGGCTTCCTCGCTAGCGCGCTGAAGCTCGCAACCGGGCGGGCCACCTCGGCGAAAGTTTCCCGCAAGCCGAACACGGCCAGCACAGCCCCCGGCGGGATGGCATCATGACAAGCCCCTGTGCCCAGCCCCAGGTCTGCGTTTCCGTAGTTATGGCCAACTACAACGGCGCGCGCTTCCTCCCGGACGCCATCGAATCCGTGCGCAATCAAACCCTTAGGGATTGGGAGCTGCTCATATGCGACGATGCGTCCAGCGATGAAAGCGCAGGCATCGCCCAGCGTTACGCGGCCGCGGATCCTCGCATCAAGCTTATACGAAACGAAACGAACCTGGGACCGGCCGCCGCCCGCAACCGCGCCCTGGCGGTGGCAACGGGTGCCTGGCTCGCGATCGTGGACAGCGACGACCTTATGCATCCGGCGAGGCTCAAGCGCCTTATCGCGAACGCGGAACAAGATGGCGCCGCCATGGTGGCGGACGATCTCATCGTGTTTTATCAAGATGGATCGCGGCCGTCGCATGGCTTGCTTTCTTGCGCCGATGCCGGGGAACCGTTTTGGGTAGATACCGCCGGCTTCGTGCGGTCCAACACGTTCTATTCCGGGCGGAGAGGCCTTGGCTATCTCAAGCCCATTATCCGGACGGACTTGCTCCAGCAAGCGTCATGCCGCTACGACGAGACCCTCACAATCGGTGAGGATTACGATTTCATTTTCCGCCTTCTGGTTGCCGGGCTGAAATACCGCGTCTATCCCCGGCAGCTTTACTATTACCGCAAACACAGCGGCTCCATTTCCCATCGGCTCTCGACTGAAGCGGCATTCGCCATGCTGGATGCTGAGCGGCGGTTTCGACCTGAGCTCGATGGCGCAAGCCGGGAAGTGCTCGCTGCCGTCGAGGCTCGAAGCCAATCTCTTCAGACGGTTCTTGCTTTCAACGCCCTTATCGCCGCTTTGAAGTCGCGCCGTTTCGCCGAAAGCGCCAGCCGGATTCTCCGGCGCCCGAAGCTTCTCCTGCTCTTGCGGGAGCCTCTCCAAGCCTGGTTTTCGAGGGCGCGGGCAATGCGTATTTCGCTCGCGGCGGCGGGCGCCCATTTTCTTCGAAAGACTGCGCAATGAGCCCGCACCTGCGAAGCTTCGCGCAGCCGGCGGAGCCGCCTTCAGCCGGCCGCCTTGAGGAAAGCCACGTGGCGCGGCCGGCTTCGAACGGCGCCACCGAACCCGCCACTGTGGACGTCTTCATTTGCACCTATCGCCGCCCGCAGGCCGTGGAGGCTATTCAAAGCGTCGCCAAGCAGGCGCTGCCGCCGAATGTCCGGGTCCGGCTCGTGATTGCCGACAATTCGGCCGAGGCATCGGCCCGCGATCTGGTCGCCAGTCTGGCAGAAGATTTTCCACTCGGCCTCCATTACCTTCATGCTCCGGGAGCCAACATCTCGATAGCTCGGAATGCTTGCCTCGATTATGCCGAGGGCGATTGGATCGCCTTCCTCGATGACGATGAAACAGCCTCTCCAGGCTGGCTTGCCAGTCTGCTCGCTAAGAGTACCTGCGCCGATATCGTTTTCGGGCCGGTACAAGCCCTTTATGGAGACGCGGCACCGGGTTGGGTCCGGTCCGCGGATTTTCATAGCGCGCGCGTGGTCTACCGTAACGGACGCATCGATACGGGCTATGCAGGAAACGTCTTGATGCGCCGCTCCGCAGTCGAGGCAAAGGGCATCCGTTTCGACTTGCGTTACGGCGTTTCCGGCGGCGAAGATACGATGTTTTTTGGCAAGCTGGCGGCCGCGGGCTTGCGCCTCGCCGAGGCGCCGGAAGCATTGGCTACCGAAGCGGTCCCGGCCGAGCGCACGAGGCTCCAGTGGCTCGCACGCCGTCACTTGCGGTCCGGGCGATCCCATGCAGAAATGTTCTTGGCTACGTCAGAGCCGGGCGTCCCGCTTGCTAGAGCGGGGCTCTCCGCCGTAAAGGCCGTATTTTGCGGCGCGGCTGCCGCGGGCACGGCTGTATTCAGCCCCGGCTGGCGGCGATGGTTTCTTCGCGGTCTGTTCCACGTTGCCATGGCCGTACGCTTCCTGGGGTTCAAAGCGTTCCCGTAACGCAACGAAGCGCCCGTACCGGAAAAAACCCAGATCACAGCCAGCAAAACCGTGCCTATATGAAATTGATATAGGAGCGCAACCTCTAGGAAGGAGCTTAAGCAGAAGAATGTGAATAGGCCGGCGGCAAAGTATACCGGCGGGCTTGGTTTCTGAATGATGGAAATTAACAGACGGGCACTGATTGCAAGGAGCACCAAGATTAGGGTTATCAAACCCACATAGCCAAGCTCCACACCTGTGTTCAAGTATAGGTTATGGAAGTTGAAGCCAGCACCCGCCTCCTCGGAGGAAGCCTCCCATAACTCTTCGGCAGGTGGATTACCGATTTGCCAAAAGGCCGCATAGCCCGTGCCCAGTAACGGTGCTTCGCCTATAAAGACGCGGGCGCGCTCCCAAAGATATAAACGCCCTGTTAACGTCGCGTCCTTTCCTAAAGAATCGAGTAAGACGCTGGTGTCGCCGCCGGTCATTAGAATCAAGATAATCCCTGCGGCACCGGCGATTATCGCTCCCGCCATTACCAACTGGCGCATCGCTTGAGGAAGCCTTGCGATCGCCATTACAGCAAGTAAAACCGCCACAGCCGGGATGCTGAACACAAGCGCGCCAGTGGATTGCGCAAGCACCAAGCAGACCGGTGCTTCAAGGAGCGCGAACAAACCGAGTGCGCGAATAGAAAGATTTTGACGTCTGTCGAGAAGTACCGTTATCCCCGAGACCAACTGAAGAACCGCAAACAGCGCAAACATATTCTTGCTGTCGAACAAGCCCTGCAACGCCCAGTCGCCGCGAAAGCTGCCGCCGCCGTCGGCTACGACACCGGCGGATACGATCGCTGTGAGAGCGCACAAAAGAGCGGATGTGAACGTGACCGGATGAATTAGGGAGCCCGCCCATATCCCTATAATGCAGGTCAAAAGGAACTGTATGCTCAAACGCAGCGTGATCTCCGGGAACTGCGACCACGTAACGGAAATAATCGCCAGCGCTGGAAGTATGAGGAACAGGGCATTTTGCGATAGTTTCACCCATGCGAGCTGAGGAGAACGCGCTGCCAGCAGCAGCCAAGGCAGGATGAACAACGCCGCGGCCACCGAGCCAAGGCGAGCAAGAAGGCCTAGCATCAAGAGCGAAACGAAGCAGGCGACCCAATCCACCCAGGATCTGCCCGCCTGCTCCCGCTTTGCGACAACGAGCCTTCCGCGAGCCGGCCCGATGGATCCACGTCCATGATAATTCGGTGCCGGATGCGTCATGCTTCTCTCTGGATTGAAGCTAAAAGGATGGAGCGGTGTATAAAGGCATAACCCGCATAGCATGCGCTTGTTAATAGTATCTGAAACTTCTTGCGAGCAAATACGATAGTTCGAAATCGCCGCGGGATGTGCGTTAACCTAGCATTATTAATTTGCTTGGTTAACATTGACTTCGCGGTTCTTTGCGTAACATTTTATCTCAGATCGGCTCCCGGCTCATACCGGTGCAATCGCCGATCTCGAAGCACAGGTTCAAGGAAATGACCTTCTACACCTCGCCTGAATATCTCAACGCTGTCGCAGAAATCTATTTCCGCGGAAAAAACACGAGTATCGAGGACGTCCGGATAGGCGAAGATGTGCTGCGGCTTCTGGTGGCCGGCAATAAGCAGGTCGTGACAGACGCGCCATTTCTCGACTACCACCAACCCCTGCCCCGGTCCGAGATTGCCGGTGCGACCCGCAAATTCGGTCACGCGAAGTCTGTGGTCCGGCGGGTCATCGAAATCTCCGAATGGGACGCCAACGCTTTCGACGGCTTTGACCTAGCGCCGTTCGTCGACTGGCCGATGTTCGCTACATTCGGCGATTACCGCGCGTACATTCTGAAGCGCAACAAGGGCCTCATCAAGGAACGCGAGCGGCGGGGACGGCGGCTTGCAGAGGCATTTGGTGAAATCGCATTCAAAATACACGACGATGAGGACGATGTACTTGAAACCGCGCGGGCTTGGAAGACACGCCAGCTACGCGAGACCGGCGCGAACGATTGGTTCGCGGACGGCAGGACAATGGAGTTCCTCAATTTGCTTCGCCGGAGGGGACTGCTAACGGCATCGACGCTTAGAGCTTCGAACCGCCTCCTTGCGATTTGGGTTGGCTTTATTCACGGCGGCGTTTGGTCAGGCTGGCTTTTTACCTACGATCCCGATCTTTCAAAATATTCTGTTGGGCATCAACTACTGAACTCGATGCTGGAAGAGAGCTTCAAGCTCAAGCACCGCGAGTTCGATTTCTCGACCGGCGCTGAAGACTACAAGATGATTTATGCAACGCACGGCCGGCTTTTGGGACCGATTGGAAGCGCCCCTCTCAGCACGCGGCTCATCGGCCGGATAAAAAAAGAACTAAGAAAGCAGAGCCCCAAATTGTTCGAGATCGCGCGTTCGCTAAGAAGAAAAATAAACAGTATGGGATTTAAAACTGCCTAAGGCCAAGCGCGATGCCCCTGGAGACCAAAATGAACCTGACGGCCGCCGATAAAGTCCTGACTTCCACCCAAGCGACGGAAACCGATCAATCTCAATTGGATCGATGCTCCACCGAGACCGCACCGCCGGAACCCGCTCCGCCTCGGGGCTTGCGCGCACTGAAAGCGAGCGTTTCGGGAAGAGTTTCGGCCGCGATACTGCCCTTGGCGATGCGGCTTGCGCGTGACTTTGTCGGCGGAGAAACCGCTGACGACGCTCTACTGGTCGCCAAACGCCTTGCGAAAGAAGCTATTCCCAGCACGCTGGGCTTTTGGGATACGACAGACTACACCCGGCGCCAAGTGGCCTCAATCCAACTTGAGACCGTAAATCGCCTGGCTGCAAGCGGTCTCGATTGTTATATCTCGATAAAACCGCCGGCTTTAGGATACGATCCTCAGTTGGCCGCGGAGATCGCCGCAGGAGCCAAAGCCTCCAATATCCGCCTGCATTTCGACTCGCATGGGCCAGAGACCGTGGAGCCTTCGCACAAGATGTTGCAAGCCATGCTGCGCGAGGTTCCGGCCGGTAGTGTTGGCACGACCATACCTGGGCGCTGGCTGCGCAGCTTGACGGATGCCGATTGGGCGATTCAGCAGCAGCTAAGTATCCGTGTTGTCAAGGGACAGTGGCCGGACCCGGCTTGTCCGGAGCGTGACCTGCAAGCTGGCTTTCTTGAGGTCGTAGACCGGCTCGCCGGCCGCGCCCGGCACGTGGCGGTGGCGACCCATGACATGCCGCTGGCGGAACAAGCGATCGCCCGCCTTCAAGCCGCGGGCACATCCTGCGAACTCGAGCAATTGTACGGGATGACTTCGAAGCAATCGCTGCGGTGGGCCAGAGAGAAACAAATCGGTCTCAGGGTCTACATCCCATTCGGCAAAGGTTATGTTCCAAATGCGATCGGCGTGCTGAAGCGCAATCCCCGCCTCGCCTGGGTAATCCTTAAGAAACTCGTGGCCTCGCGCTAAACGGTATCCTGTGCTCATAGCCGGAGCGCGCCGCCCCGCCTGGCTGCATCCGGGGCGGGGTTGCACGTTTTGCTTGCAGAGTTCTTTGCGGCCCCCCTCGCGTCCTTTCAAAACACAATCACGAATCGTTGATACTCTGGCGCTGCTTTGCAGAAATGCGGCCTTCAATGCCGCTGCGACAGACAATCTTAGGTCAGAGTGGCCGATTAACTTTAGCATTTAATTGGTATTGCGTTCGCTACGTTGGCGCTTCATATTTAGGCGCAGGTTAACCTTATCATATCTAGCGTGATTGGTGGCATTATGCCTAAAATTGTGAGTGATCCCGCCTCCTCACGTGAAGGAGATACGGAATCGCAACCCTTGCACCGGTCCGTTCCCAGCTGGCTGTCAAAGGGGATGATATTTGACGTATTGGCGCTCTACGACGTTCTGGCCATCACAAGCACCGCCTGGGTTTCCTACTACCTATACGTGGTGCTATACGCCCGCGCGCAAGCGGAAATCACCAGTTACGCCCTGGTTGTTTGCTTAGAAGTATTATTGTTTCATACCGTCGCGCGCAAGAGCGGTGAATACGATGTGCCGCCTGCCCATTCCCCCACCTCTTCTCTATCGAACGTATTATCTATTTGCGCGCTAACGGTTGGCTCATCGTTTATTTTCTTGTTTTTTATGAAAGTACAACCCGAATTCTCGCGAATATGGTTCCTGCTTTGGTTCGTTCTCTTGCTAGTCTCTCTCTCGGCGGGACGCGCGGTATCGGCCTACTACCTCGCACTGTGCGGGCGCACGGGGCTTCTGCGCCGCTCAATCGCCTTGATAGGTTCGGGCGGCCAATTCCAGGCGGCAAAGGCGGCTCTCCAGCAAGACGCGAACCATTATAGCGTCGTCAGTGCTGTCGAACTTTCCGCTGGCGGAGCGGGCGCATCATCCGAATCGAACGAATTGTCCGCAAATTTGGAGTTCTTTCTGAAGGAGGCTCGCAAAAAGCATGCCGATGAGGTGATCGTAGCCTTACCGTCCGGAATGGGCCGGCAGCTCCAAGAGATCGTGCGGAAGGCCCAGACGCTACCGGTCGACATTCGCGTCGTGCCTGACTTTGGCGGCGCGAAGATACACATGTTCCATATGCCCCAAATTGCCGACTTGCCGCTCATCACAGCGGTTTCGAAGCCTATATCGGAGTGGGGCGGCTTCCTGAAGATGGTTGAAGACTATGCGTTCGCTGTTATAGCGTTGATTCTGTTCGCGCCAGCAATGGCTCTTATCGCCATAGCAATTAAGCTAGACAGTAAGGGGCCGGTCTTATTCCGCCAACGGCGGCACGGATACAATTACCGCGTGGTTGAAGTCTTAAAGTTCCGGACTATGACGGTAATGGAAGATGGGGCTCAAATTACGCAGGCGACAAAGAACGACAAGCGCATCACGCGGGTGGGCGCGTTTCTACGCCGCACCAGCCTCGACGAGTTGCCCCAATTTTGGAATGTCATTCGTGGCGAGATGTCCATCGTAGGGCCAAGGCCCCACGCCATCGCGCACAACAACTATTACGACGATCTCATCGAGAATTACGCAAACAGGCATCGCGTCAAGCCGGGAATAACCGGGTGGGCACAGGTGCACGGCTTCAGGGGCGAAACAAGCACCCCCGACATGATGGCCAACCGCGTCCGCTACGACCTGGAGTACATCGAGAACTGGTCGTTATGGCTCGACTTGAAAATCGTGATTATGACGCCATTATTCGGTTTGTTCCGGCGTAGCGCCTATTGAGCCTGGAACATTTGCTTGCAATCGCTTGTTCCAAGGCCGTGGAAGCAGGCAGTCCCTTCTTGTCATCCCGGAACCGCCAAAGGCGGTATCCAGGATCGTAACAGGCGCTAGCGTTCGCAACGATCCCGGATAATGCCTGCGGCATTTCTGGGATGACGCCGCGGGGTGAACCAATCTACCGGATTCCGTATCAAACCCGTTGCGGAGAATGCCGGCGGCGGCCCAGGCCCACAAAAGATCCAAAACTTAAGATTATATTGCGTTGATTCTTCACCTCAGCCTCGCAGCGAATCGCCGCTACGGCGCAGAGTGCATAAAGGAATTGGAGCGATGAGCTATCCGCTAGACCGCTATACGCCGGCGAAGGGCGCTGAGGACCGATCTCAGGTTCCTCCCGATCCCTGCAAGCCAGACCCCGTTCTCGCGTTGGTCGCGTGGATCGTATGCCTCTTGATCGGCGTCGCCTTTTGGACCGCTGTTTTTTACCTGGCGTTTTAATTTCTTTAGCGGATCCGGTTTAACTTCCCCACCTTCGAAATAATAGGAATTCGAGTATTCCAGGTAGTGCCGAAGGTGCGATTCCAATCCCCCATAGGAGCGAAGCTCGTTCACGTTGACCTTGTTAAATACAACTCCGAGACACTTGTTGTAAATCTCAATATTATGCGTAAAAACACTACGGACAATGTGCCGGCCAGTCTTGCGCCATTCGACAACGAAGACGAATGCGTGGACCTGCGGAGCAAATGCCCGCGCATCGATCACTGGCACGACCGGCGGCAGATCGATTATTATATACTCGAACTTTTCCTGTAAGTTGGATAGAAGGTTCTTCATACTAGCGGATGTGAGCAGGTCGGAGGTGTGGGACATCCGGCGCGGCATTACGCATGGAAGAAACGATAAACCGGAGCTTTCTTCGGTTATGAGCAGGCTTTCGACAGGTTCCTTGTAGACGACGGCTTCCACAAGTCCCTTTTTCGCGGTTGGGGCGAGTTCCGCTGTAAGCCGGGCGACGCGGAGATCGCAGTCGATCAAAAGCGTTTTGTGGCCAAGCAGAGCCAAGAGCGACGCGAAGTTCTTGGAAAAGACCGACTTTCCTTCACCAGGCATCGAGGATACCGTTCCAATAATTTTGGCCCGATTTTCGACGCCCCTAACGTCAGCCGCCAGCTTGGTGGCGCGCAAGGTTTCGGCGAAACCCGATCCAGGCCGCAGCACCGAGTAGGACATGACCGTATTCTTAATGGACATGAACGCGGAGCCGGTTCGCGAGCTATCGCCAGCTGTTCCGCTTGCCGGTTCGGCGGGACTGGAAACCGCGCCATTCCCTGCCAAACCCGATTGCGCGATCCTTGGCAAAATTCCGAGAAACTCGAGCCCAAGCCGCCTGATTTGGTCCTCGCTGTAGAAGCCTTTCTCCTGCAGCTCGCGGTAAACGCCCACACCGAGGCCCGCGGCACTACCCAGCACTCCGAACAGCAATAAAGTCAGGAGGTTCTTGGGATGGCTCGGTTTGGCTGGCGGGCTTGCGCTCGTGATGATGCGCGCCTCGATGATAGGAAACGACTGCTGCTGCAACGCCTCATTGTAACGTTGCAAGTAGGTTTGGTACAAATTGCGGAAGGTCTCCCCTTCCCGCTCCAGTTCGCGTAATGCTACAAGGGACCTATTTTCATTGGCGTTTAGGTCCATTACCTTCTTTAAGCTGTCTTCCAGGGATTTCTCCCGCGTGCGTACGATCTCCAGCTCGCTGGCATACCCTTGCGCAATATGCGCCAGCTCCTCGAACATGAGCTTCTCATACTCATCTTTCTCGGCCCGCAGACTCACCGCCGCCTGATGCTCCTCCCCGAGTTTCGCGACGATTTCAGAGTAGCGCTTGGATACTTCGAGATACTTTGTCCGAAGCTGCTCTACGATCACGTTTCCGATTGCCTCGGATACGATCGCAGTCGTTTGACGCCCCTTGACGATCGCATCGATGCGACGGTAACGGGCTTCCGTTTGGGCGGCTTCGCCCCGCGCGGCAACAAGCTGCGTGTTGATCTCGGAGAGCTGCTGCTCGTTCACGAGCTTACCGCCAGACGAGATCAGCCCATGCTCGGCGCGGAAGCGTTGGATCGCGAGATCGCTATCCACCGCCTTGGATTTCAACTCGCCGATGCGCTGTTCAAGCCATTGGCTGGCCCGGCGCGTCGCTTCATATTTCGTGTCGAGCTGGTCGGCAAGGTACGCCTCGGCAAAAGCGTTGGCAAAACGCGCAGACTTTTCGGCATCCGGGGAGGTGTAGGATAGCTGCAACACCATCGTTCTCGCGACGCGGTGCACATCCATGTTTTTTCTTAAACTCTCCACCAATTGGTGCAGGCGCAATTGCTCGTCGGTTTCGCCCGCCCGTGCGGTTTGCTCTGCGGGGTGGCGTCCCAACAGAGCTTGGAAATCGCCCCGCAATTTTGCAAGCAGGCCCTTCCCGGCAGGCGGCATATTTTTGAATTCTGGCTGATCGAGCAGACCCAGGCTCTGCACGACTCTGATAGAAATCTTCTCCGCACGGGCGACTTCGACCTGGCTATCCACAAGCGACGACGCAAGCTCCATACTTGCAGTGTCTAGGTCGTATGAGCTTTCCACCGCGCGAATGCGCCGGTTATCGATTAAAATGAAGGCGTCAGCGGTGTACAGCGGCACCACGATCGCTAGGTAAATCACACCCAAGAGCACGGCCACGCCAACTATCGCGCCAAAAACCAAGCCTTGGCGGCGTGCGGCTATCAGAACATACCCGAAATCTATGTTGTGCGGTGGCGCATACTCGCCTTCTTGAGACCGGCCATAATCGGCCCCAGAGGAAACAGGATATTGAAGCATCGTCGACCCGGCCCAACTCTAACTTGAGGCAAAGATCAAGTAGCACCTAAAAGCATAAAATAGCTTTAACTCTGCTCGCCTTCGGGCGAAGGTCTACCCCTTCCCTGCCGCCTACACGCAGGGAAGGGGTGTACAGAGCGTCAGAAGGGAGACGCGCTGCCTGTGGCCACGTATTGACCGCCATGCCGTGCGGCGGCGGCGCTTTGCGGAATACTGCCGCCAACGGTTGCAACCGAATTGACGAAGTTCAGGAATTTCATCACTTCCACCGATTCGGCGTTGGAAACGTACAGCACATCCTTGTTACGCATCGGGAAACGCTGCGCAAAGAAGTAGCTGGACGGATCCCTGAAATTCGCCCGGTACACTGTCGGAATTACTTTCTTTTCAGGCGGGAACTTCTCTAGGTCGACACCGATAAGCTTTAGGATATTCCTCGCCTCCATGCGGTAGACGAAGACTTGCCCAGGGTTTGCTTGAGCATCCAAAAGGCCGCCCGCCTTCGCGACACCTTCCGCCAGAGATACGCGCTCCTGATCGAAGTTGAATTGGCCGGAAAGACCCGATAGCGCCGACGACGCTCCTATGCCGGCCGCCACGCCGACCGCACCGAAAGCAACGAAGCGGCGCGGCTCATGGTAAAGGTAGATCGTATCGCCCGGAACGGCGTATATATTCTCCTCGGGGTGCAGGACCAAGGAATTGAAATACATGGTCGCTTTTCTGCCCTTGCGCTGCACGGTGATGTATATCTCATAGCCCGGATAGCGAGGGCCGCCGGCAAAAGCGATAACGTCGAGTATTCGCTCTCCGCTCTGTGTCAGCTTAACTTTCTTAGGTAAATTGACCTCGCCGACCACCGAAACGGTTCCCGCAACCTCTTCGTTGATCGAGATAATTACCTTGGGTTCGATCGCGCGGTTGGCCAGGCGTTCTTCGATCATACGCTGTACTTCGAGCACGGAGCGGCCCGCGACTTGAATATCTCCTGCATAGGGTACGGCGATCTTGCCATTAACGTCCACCGTCTGCGGTGGCAGCGTGACATAGTTGCCGGGCCGCACGCCGGCATCGACCGGTATGAACAGGCCGCCGCTCTTCGACTCGAAAATAGTGAGCTGTAGGACGTCCCCGGCGCCAATCGGGACTTTGGGGGGCGCGCCGCGGTCTTTTCCGAAAGACCGGAGGAACGAGTCGGCGTCAATATCGTACACGGCATTGACCGACGCCTCGTTAAGGTCGACGAGCGCGTAATCGAATGCAACCGTGCCCGGAGCGTTTATGGCCGAGGTGGCAGCGCCCATTAAAATGTCGTCATGCCGTGGCCCGCTTACCGGCAGTTCCGCACAAGCAGGCAAAATCAAACAGAGCGCCAGGGCTCCCCACATCGTCTCTCGCTTCATAACCCCGCCCATAATCCGTTGCCCAGAGGGACGCAAACTTACGAAACGCAGCACAGCTACGTCGGGAGGGTTATGCGATTCGATTCAACCCGCAAGGCAAAGAGGTAATAATCGCATGCACAACTCACGACTGCTCTTTGGGTGTGGCTTTTTTGCACGCCGCGGGCTGCGATTTGGGCAACGAAGCACATTTACCAAAATTATATCCCTACAACACATAATCGCTTCCCCAGTAGAAAAATCCGCCATCTGCGGCTATATTGGCGCTAAAACAGGCGGAACTACCCAGGGAGCTGCATGAACTCGTGAGTGCATTAGAAATCGTCAAGCGCGCTGTCCGCATAAGATCGGCGCGCGCTTTCCCGGCGAAGCTTCGCCACATTTCCCTTTCCGCCCCAATTGCCTCCGTCACTTTCGACGACTTTGCACGCAGTGCCTGGACCCTGGGCGGGGAGATTGTCGAGGACGCCGGAGCAAGAGCGACCTACTACGTGACCGGCAGCTATTGCCGGCGGAAGGTAGACGGACTTGAATATTATACCGAGACCGACCTTGCCGTAATGCACAGCCGCGGACATGAGCTGGGCTGTCATACATTTAGTCACTTGGCGATCCCTAACGTGCGCAACAGCCAGATCGACCGCGATCTCGCGCAAAATGCCGCGTTCATTCGCACTGCGTCCGGCCAGCCGGAGCTTCGCTCCTTCGCATATCCCTACGGCGCCGCCAGCATCCGGACGAAACTACTCCTCGGACGGCACTTTAGCGCAAGCCGCGGTATCGAGCCCGGGATAAATGCCGGCTGGGCAGACTTCGCGCAGCTACGCGGATTGCGCCTTGAGCCTCAAGTTTTGAGGGACTTTCCAATCGCGCGTCTCGTGGATGAAGTCTGTGCTAGGAGGGGATGGCTCATTATCGTCACCCACGACGTATCGTCCAAGCCCACGCCCTATGGGTGCACACCCGCAACATTGAGACAGGCCATAGAGGCCGTTCAAAGGGCGGGCATCAAACTCTGCACCGTTGCCGAAGCGCTGAACCAGATGCACTTCTAGCTCCCGCTGTCGCTGAAGGCCGAGTCCCATCCATAGGGCATTACCCCTCACCCCAGCCCTCTCGGCAAGCTCGCCTTGGCGAGCTTGCAACATAAAGCGACCGCATTCGCAAGCGAATGCGGATGGGGGAGAGGGAGTCCGCTCGCAGCCGTTGATAGGGCGTCCCCTCTCCCATGGGGAGAGGGACAGGGTGAGGGGTAATGCCCTATGGATGGGACTCACACTTCAGCGACAGTGGGTATTCACCCATTAACGCATCGTTCGTTTGGCGTAGGACGCTACTATGGTTAATGCCGGGATAGTTAACGCCGGCCCCGCATATTTTCCGCCGCCGTCTTTCTGCGAATCTTTTCCCGCTTTAGGTCGATTTCTACGACTCCAAAATCCTATAAAATATGTTTGCAGATTTAATGTTAAGCATAAAACGACGTATTTGTCTGGCGAGTGGCGCGCGGCCCACAGAAATTGCTTCATATAATCAATGCGTTAGGTGCGTAACATTTTATTAAAGCGCATTTGCCTATAATTGCGCCTTAAAGGAAGACCCGGCAGTTGCAGCGAATTGCCCAGGAATCCGTCAAGTTGAGGTAAACAGACAGTTACTGCCAGGCCAACGGAGGTCTACGATTCGATGTAAAGTAAATGCTAAATTTCAAGCTAGAGCGAATAGGCCGCACCGTCATCCTGGAACCGGCTCCCTAGCCGGGCGGCTCCCGGCACGATGAGCCCGCTCAGGAGTTTCATTCTAGCGTTTACAGATTAGTAAGGGCCGGTATAGACTGCCATTTCGTAAAATCGCTGAAATTGAGAACCATTTGCTGGACCCGCCCATGC
>JBKQNN010000019.1:0-6328 GCA_052145975.1 Rhodomicrobium sp.
AATTGGTTCGCGAAGGTCAGGGAAAAACCGGAAAAAATTCAAGTCGATAACGCCGGTAAATGGCTGTTATCCATGCCTCATCAATGACTTATATCGTCACAATCAGAGAACGTTGGGACACTAGTGAACGAATATTTATCGGAATTCCGGCGCGCGCTTTGGTTAATTCGAAAACTGCCCGTATATTTAATAGGATTTTGGAGTCGTAGAAATCGACCTAAAGTGGCAAAAGATTCGCAGAAAGACGGCGGCGGAAAATATGCCGGGCCGGCGTTTACTATACTCGCATTCACCATGATAGGCGCTTACGCGATACGAACCATCCGTTAACGCGACCCCTCGAGCCCGGCTTGCGGGGGCCTTCGACCCGCTATGAACGAAGCGGCATAAAGTACTTTAGTAGCTCCGCGCGCCCGTTTTCAGATCCCTCAGCGGGCCACACCGGAAACGACTGCGAACAGGGGCTCGGGGCCAGGCGCTGCCGTTCTTCCCAGTGTGCTGCAATGTCTCCTCCAGCCGGGCGCAGAAACACGGCGCCAGCCATTCGGCATCGACGCCATCAATATGTCACGCTGGCCGCGCACACCGGCGAAATACATACATCGCATTGCTGGGGGGATCGATGGTGCGGGCACGGCTGGGTTGCTTGGCGGCGAATGTCCTTATGGTTGCAATGCTGGTCCTCGCCGTTCCCGCGAGTGCGGAAGAGCATGGTCCTGCGTTATATATTCCATGGCCAGCTTCCGGCAACTCCCCGGAAGCGCAGGGGGCAGCGGACGTGGTCACCCTCAACAAGCAAGTGATTCAGCTCTCCAGCCAAGGCAAATACAAGGAGGCGGCCGCCATCGAGGAGAAGGCCCTCGCCCTTGCTGAGCGCGTACTGGGGCCCGAGCATCCCGATACGCTAAAAAACGTGAGCGTTTTGGCCGGCCTCTATGCTCGCCAGGTCCGCTATAGCGAGGCCGAGCCGCTTTTTGAGCGTGCGCTGGCAGCCTCAGAGCGCGTGCTGGGGCCGGAGCATCCCGATACGCTAAAAAGTTTGATGAATCTGGCCTCTCTCTATCGAGCCCAGGGCCGCTACAGCGAGGCCGAGCCGCTTTTTAAGCGCGCGCTGGCAGCCTCAGAGCGCGCGCTGGGGCCCGAGCATCCCGATACGCTAAAGCGCGTGATCAATCTGGCCGCCCTCTATCAAGCCCAGGGCCGCTATGGCGAGGCCGAGCCGCTTTTTAAGCGCACGCTGGCAGCCAATGAGCGCCTACAGGGACCCGAGCATCCCGATACGCTAATAAGCGTGCATAATCTGGGCGCCGTCTATTATGCCCAGGGGCGCTACAGTGAGGCCGAGCCGCTTTATCGGCGCGCGCTGGCGAGTCGCGAGCGCGTGCTGGGGCCACAGAATCTCGCAACGGCTCAAAGCGTGGGCAGTCTGGGCGGCCTTTATACCGCTCAGGGCCGCTACAGCGAGGCTGAGCCGCTTTTTAAGCGCGCGCTGGCCGTCAGGGAGCACGTGCAAGGGCTGGAAAATCCCGCGACACTAAGAAACGTGAACAATCTGGCCACCCTCTATCAATTCCAGGGCCGCTACGGCGAGGCCGAGCCGCTTATTAAGCGCGCGCTGGCGGCCCGCGAACGTGTGTTGGGGCTGGAGCATCCAGAAACGCTAGCAGGCATGACCAGTCTGGCCACCCTCTATCAAGCCCAGGGCCGCTATGGCGAGGCCGAGCCGCTTTATCAGCGCGCGCTGGCGGCCTATGAGCGCGTGTTGGGGCCGGAGCATCCCGATACGCTACGAAGCGTGCACAGTCTGGGCGCCCTCTATCGGCTCCAGGGCCGCTATGACGAGGCCGAGCCGCTTTATCAGCGCGCGTTGGAGGCCCGTGAACGCGTGCTGGGGCCGGAGCATCCCCAAACGCTGGTAAGCGTGCAAAGTCTGGGCGCCCTCTATCAAGCCCAGGGCCGCTACGCGCAAGCCGAGCCACTTTATCAGCGCGCGCTGGCGGCGCAAGAGCGCGCGCTGGGGCCGGCGCATCCCGATACGCTAAAAACCGTGAACGGAATGGGCGCGCTTTACTACGAGCAACAGGATTGGGAACGCGCCGCGCAATTCTGGCAGCGCAGCACCGCTGCGATTGCCGGGCACGTCCAGTGGAGCGCACAGGACGCCACTCAGGCGCTTTCGGGAAATAAAAAAAGCGAAGCCGAGCAAAATAGTACGCAATTTCAGGGCCTTGTCAGGGCCATGTACCGTCTAGCGCCTGAAGGCACGCCCGATGCGGGGGCTTCTCTCGGGATGTTTGAGACCGCGCAGTGGGCGCTAAGCTCGGAGGCAGCAGCTTCCTTGAGGCAGATGGCGGCACGCGGAGCCAAGGGCGATCCGAAGCTTGCGGCGCTTGTGCGCGAGCGCCAGGACCTCATAGCGGAATGGCAGGCGCGCGATGCGCTACGCAACGCCGCTCTCGGCCAGGAGGCCGCCAAGCGCAGTCCGCAAGCCGAGGCAGAGAACACTACAAGGCAGGCCGCTATCGATCCGCGGATAAAGGAGATCGATGCGGAGCTGGCGGCGAAGTTTCCGGATTACGCCGCGCTTTCGAGCCCGGCGCCGCTTGCCGCCGGGGAGGTGCAGGCGCAGCTGGGTGCACACGAGGCACTCGTGCTTTTCCTCGACCTGCCAGAAGGGAAGGCAACGCCGGAGGAGACCTTCATCTGGGTTGTGACCAAGACGGATATCCGCTGGGTGCGCTCCGAGCTGGGCACGGCGGCGCTCGCCCGCGAGGTGCAGGGCTTACGCTGCGGGCTCGATGCCGAAGCCTGGGCGGACGGGCACTGCGTGGAGCTTACCGGCCAACATTATACTGAGGCGGACCGGCAGGCCGGCAAGCCGCTGCCGTTCGATCACGCCCGCGCCTTTCGGCTTTACCGGGCGCTGTTCGGTCAGGTGGAAGACCTCATCAAGGGCAAGCAGCTCCTGATCGTGCCCTCCGGCGCGCTGACGCAATTGCCGTTCCAAGTGCTGGTGACGGCGCCGCCCGCAAGCGGCCATCACAGATCGGCGGCGTGGCTTATCCGCGATCACGCGCTCACCGTCCTACCGGCGGTCTCCTCGCTGAAGGCGCTTCGCCGGTTGGCGCGGCGGGGCGCCGCGAGCAAGCCGATGATCGGCTTTGGCAATCCGCTGCTCGACGGCGACCAGAATCATCCGAAGTTCGGCGCTTATTATAAGAAACTCGCTCAGCGCGCCCGCGCCAAGCAGGCTTGCCCGGAGGTGCCCTGGGAACGGGTTGCCTCAAGCGCCAGCCGGCGCGGGGTGACGCCTGTACAAGCGCGCGGCGGATTTGCGGATGTCGCGTTTCTTCGTCAGCAGGAGCCACTGCCCGAGACGGCGGACGAGCTTTGCGCCGTGGCGCGCGACGTGCACGCCGATCTAAGTGAAATCAGGCTTGGCAAGCGCGCAACCGAGCGAGAGGTGAAGCGCCTGAGCGAAACGGGCCAGCTTGCGCGATACCGCATCGTGCATTTCGCGACGCATGGCGCGCTGGCGGGGCAGGTGCAGGGCAATGCCGAGCCGGGCTTGCTGCTGACGCCGCCGGCGGAGGCCAGCGAGGAGGACGACGGCTATCTCACGGCGTCCGAAATCGCGGGCCTGAAGCTCGATGCGGACTGGGTGATCCTGTCGGCCTGCAACACCGCAGCTGGCGGCGCACAAGGCGCCGAAGCGCTATCGGGCCTCGCCCGAGCCTTCATCTACGCCCAAGCCCGCGCCCTGCTCGTCTCGCACTGGGAGGTGAACTCGGTAGCCACCGTGAAGCTCGTCACCGGCGCCATGAGCCGGCTCGCCGCCAACAAATCCATGGGCCGCGCCGAGGCCATGCGCCAGTCCATGCTGGCGCTCATCGACAAGGGCGAGCCGCGCGAGGCACACCCCGCTTTCTGGGCGCCGTTCGTGGTCGTGGGTGAAGGCGGCGCCGGAAGATAACCATTGTCCGCTACGATCAGGCAGGAGCGGGCTCATTTGGCGCTTGGTAGATTTATACCGCTCCGGGCCAACGTATAGCGTGCGGCAGTCTATCTCCGGGTGTCCGCTTCGTGACCGGTAAGCAGCCATCGGCGGCAGTAATCGCCTCTCACTTTAGCGGGATGACCGCGATGCCCCATGGGCGCGCGCCTACCGGAATTGTCTTGACGGCATCGAGAGTGTCCGCCTTAAACACGCTGACATCGTTCGACGGCCCAACCGAGACGATCAAAAACTGTCTAACTTCCAAGAGTTTGCGCCCGCATCCGGATCCCGTTTTCGCGCTTGCAGCCATTTGAAATAACATTTAGAGAGGTGGCATACCCTAGTTATTATGCCCCTGCCGAAGTTGCAGGCGTGATGCAGGACATGGGGGGCAGCATGCCGTTCACCGACGATCCGTTCGATTCAGAGGCCGTGCTCCATCGCGATGGATGCTGCTGCGGCCGGCACAAAAGCCAAAACGAGCACGACGCGGCCGAGCCGGACGGGGAGGAGCTGTGGCGCCGTGCCGTCGAAGGCGCTGTGGTCCGGGCCCTGTTTCCGTCCGATATGCGGCGCCGGGCGTTCATGAAGGCCGTTGGCTCGGCTACGGCCCTGGCCGCCATATCGCAATTTTTCCCGGTGGGACTGGCGGCCGAGGCGTTGGCGGACACTCGCGGTCCCATAGAGAAGCGTGTCCTGCGTGTCGGCTTCATTCCGATTACCTGCGCCACACCGCTGATCCTCGCCCAGCCGACCGGCATTTACGCCAAGCAAAAGCTGACCGTCGAGCTTATCAAGGCTCCCAGCTGGCCCGCGATCAGGGACAAGACCGACCACCACGAATACGACGTGGCGCACATGCTGTCGCCGATGCCCATCGCCTTTACACTCGGCCTCGGGCAATCGCCAGCTCCCTATGGCATGCTTGCGATTGAGAACGTTAACGGCCAGGCCATCACGCTATCCCTGAAACACAAGGACAAGCGCGATCCAAAGGATTGGAAGGGGTTCCGATTCGCCGTCCCGTTCGAATATTCGATGCACAACTATTTGCTGCGCTATTATCTGGCCGAGCATGGGATCGACCCTGACAAGGATGTCACGATCCGCGCCGTGCCACCGCCGCAAATGCCGGATAAATTGCGCGAAGGCGCCCTCGATGGCTATCTTGCGCCCGATCCGGCGAACCAGCGCGCGGTTTACGATCGCACGGGCTTCATCCACCTTCTTTCGAGGGAAATCTGGGAGGGGCATCCGTGCTGCGCGGTTGGCGCCAGCATGGATTTCGTCAACGAGTTTCCAAACACCTACCGCGCCTTTATGAGGGCGCTCATCGAGGCGACCGTTTTCGCCTCGAAACCCGAGAACCGCCAGCCGATGGCCAGTGTCATGGCGCTGCCACCCTATCTCAATCAGCCGGCGGAGGTGGTGGAGCAGATTCTGACAGGCACGTTCGAGGATGGCCTCGGCAATGTAAGGACGGTGCCGGGCCGCATCGATTTCGCGCCCATTCCTTGGAGTTCCTTTGCGATTTGGATCCTGACGCAAATGAAGCGTTGGGGACAGATCAAGGGAGACGTCCGCTACGCGGAGATTGCGGAGCAGGTCTGCCTTGCAACTAATGCAACTGCCCAAATGCGCGAAATCGGCATTACGCCCCCAGAAACACCGAAAACTTTCCACATTCTTGGTAAGTCCTTTAATCCAGTTACTCCAGATGACTACCTGGCGAGCTTTAAGATTAGGACCGCAACCTAGCAATGTAAGAGTGTGTACGGATAGGTTTCATTATTGCATATACTATTCTGTCAATGGTGATAAGCTGGAACTCCTCATAAGTTGTACCAACCGCCATAAGTTTCGACCGTTCTTCGTCGTTGCGAGCGAAGCGAAGCAATCCAGTAAGAGGGGCAAAAGTCCGGGCAGGCAATTGCCGGTGCGCTGATGTGCGAGCGTCATTCCCGCGGAAGAGCGTGTGAAAAAATCGAAATTGCAGGCTTCCGGAAGACTCCGCAGCGTCATACCGAATCCGGTTGATTGCTTCGCAAAGTCCCCCCTCATCTTGTCCTTCTCCGCGAGGGGAGAAGGGACCCTCGAACCAGCCACGGCGGATGTTCTGGGGTCCTCTCTCCCCTTGGGGAGAGAGACAGAGTGAGGGGGTCTTTTGCTGAACCATTCAACCGGATTTCGTATCATTCCCGCGAAGGCGGGAATCCATTGTGTGCCAGGCATGGCGTTGATCTAGGAGGTGGAAGTCCTCTACGGGCCGATTGGCCGGAACCGTTAGCCGAAGGCAACTGCGCCGCCGCGAGGCGGGGTGGGGAGGAAGCC
>JBKQNN010000020.1:0-4694 GCA_052145975.1 Rhodomicrobium sp.
CTTGCGCCCTATCCGGGATCGTACAGGATTCCGGCGCTCAGTATTTTGCAAGACCCCGGATAAGCGCGTTGCGCTTTCCGGGGTGACGGAAGAGTATACCTCAAATGAAGCGAACCGGACAGCCGTGGGTCAGGGCCGGCCATGACATTGGAGAATGCGGGTACGTCATGAGCGCAGACTTCATACCGTTGCCGGACCCGCATGTGACGGCTGCGGAGATCGAGGCCTTCATTGCGGAAACGATGAAGGACGCCTCCATCGACGCCGGAGCGGGAAGTGCGATCTACCTTTAATGCGCGAGCCGCGCGCATGCTTATTCGTAACCTTGGAGACTTCCTACAATGCCAATACTGACGATCCTCCCTGCAGGTAAAACCGTAACCGTGGCCGAGGGAACGGCCATTTTGGAAGGGCTGCTGGCGGCCGGCGCGGGGATTGTGCCGAAATGCGGCGGCAAGGCGCAATGCGCGTCGTGCCACATCTTCGTTCATGACGGGCGCAAGAGCTTGTCGAAGATTCAGCGCGAGGAGCATGAGCGCCTGGACCAGATCGTTGGCGTGGGCTCGAAGTCGCGTCTGGCCTGTCAAGCGCGGCTTGGCGCGGAGGATGTCACGGTTGAAGTTCTTGATTTTAGCTCGGGCTTTTAAGAGGAGAGTGCAATGTCCGAAACGCTAGCCGCGATCGGCGTTACCGCAAACGTTGAGTGCTCCGCAGCCAAGCCGAGGCAGCCATGAGCCTCGAAGCGATTGAGGCGATCCGCGAGGATCTCGCGCGCGGTCTTGTCATTCCCTATCTTGGGCCGGGCGTTCTGGTGCTTGCCGGCGAAGGCTGTCCGCTGCCGGCCTCGCCTGAGGAACTGGTGGGGCGGCTCACCGCCAAGGCCACCGTGCCGCATAAGATCCGGAAGAACCTCACGGCGGCGGCGCAATTCATCGAGAATTTCAAGCACCGCAAGACGGTCAAGGCCGCGATGACGGCAGCCTTCGCAGCGCCGGTGCAGCCAACCGCGCTGCACCGCTTCCTGGCCGCGCAAGCCACGCTGCCGCTCATCGTTCATGCGTGGTACGACGATCTTCCGCAACGGGCGCTGAGCGGAACGAAGGACTGGGGGATAGTGCAGGGCGTGAGCCAAGCCGAGCATTTCGGGAAATGGGTGCATTATTTCGGCGGTGAAACGCTGGCCCGCGCAGAGGCGGTAGACGCGGAAGCTTGGTTGCCCCTGCTGTATCAGCCGGTGGGCTCGGTCTCGCCCGCGGCGAACTTTCTAGTTTCGGACTCCGACTTCGTCGAGGTGCTGACCGAGATCGACATCCAAACCCCCATTCCAGAGGCTGTGCAGACTATTCGCAAGGGGCGGCATTTCCTGTTTCTCGGCTGCCGGTTCTCGACCCAGCTCGAACGGATTTTCGCGCAGCAGATCGTAAAGCGCTCGTCGGACCGGCATTGGGCGGTGCTGCCCGAAACGCCAACGCGCAACGAGGCGCGCTTCCTTGCCCAGTACAACATCCAGCGCATTCCCTTGGCCCTTGCCGCGTTTGTT
Source organism: Rhodomicrobium sp. (assembly GCA_052145975.1). Lineage (GTDB taxonomy): Bacteria > Pseudomonadota > Alphaproteobacteria > Rhizobiales > Rhodomicrobiaceae > Rhodomicrobium. The sequence continues at coordinate 1,541 of JBKQNN010000020.1, forward strand.
GGGCTGCTCGCGGGCGGTGTGGACGAACCCGCGCAAGCCCTCGCGGCGGCGGCGGTCTGAGGATGCCGGTTCCGCCTTCCCTCATCGAACGCCTGCTCGCCGAGGACGCGCCCGGCACGGATTTGACTACCGAAGCGCTCGGTATCGGCGGCCTTCGCGGCAAGATGGAGTTCCGGGCCAGGGGCGCAATGACAGTGGCGGGAATCGATGCCGCCGCGGCCCTAATCACCTACGCGGGCGCGGAAGTATCGGTGGCGATCCCGGCCGGCAGGCGCGCGGAGGCGGGCGAAGTCCTGCTGTCCGCCCAGGGCTCTGCCGCCGCGCTGCATTTGTCTTGGAAGGCCTCGCAAACGCTCACTGAAATCCTCTCCGGCATCGCCACGGCCACGCGCGCCCTCGTGGATGCGGTTGCAGCTGTCAATCCGGATGTGAAGGTCGCTTGCTCGCGCAAGACCGTGCCGCTGACCCGCCAGCTCTCGGCGATGGCGATCCGGGCGGGCGGCGCGGTTGCCCACCGGCTCGGGCTCTCGGAGACGATCCTCGTCTTCGCGGAGCACCGCGTTTTCCTGCCCGGAACAAGCCTGAAGGAAATGGCGGCGAGGCTGCGCCGGGAAGCGCCGGAGAAAAAGCTCGGCGTCGAGGTTGCCGCGGTTGCCGAGGCGCGCGAGGCGATCGAGGCGGGCTTCGATATCGTACAGCTCGAAAAAATGCAGCCTGGCGGGGTGTTTGCCGTCGCTGAATTCGCGCGGGCCTCTTCCGCCAGCACGCTCATTGCCGCGGCGGGTGGCATCACGCCAGCCAATGCTGGCGAATACGTAAGGGCTGGCGCCGGCTTGATCGTGTCGTCCTGGCCGTACACCGCCAAGCCCGCGGATGTCGCCGTGACCGTCATGCGTGCGGATAGACACTAGCTACCCGTTTCGCCCTTGCCCGGTGCAACTTAGTTCGCTATGGTTGGCGCGCCAACATCACGGTTTAGATAGTAAGCCCTAGCCTGAATGGCGGCTTTCGGATCTGGAAGCGGCATCCCCTGGCTAAGCAACCGCGAGCGTGCAGACGGGAACCGCACCCAGCATTGCGCCGGGATGGCCGCTTTTGCAGACAGCGGACGAAGCGCATCGGAGGCGCTCTTCACATTGGCAATTATTTAACTAAAAAGTTGAACCGGATCTATAAGACAAAAAGACAAAAACCACGCACTGCAGTCGCGTTTTAAGCCCCTGCTTCAATAATTCAAAACTTATACTTAAATCTAACGCCACGCAGTTAAACTTAGTTATCAATGCACGAGAAATATGGTGTATTTTTACTTTTGCTTATCTTATGTTTTGCGAGTCATATCTAAGCCGCTGTGGACTCAGGATCATGAGCAAAAGTACGAAGATCAAATGGCTAAGCGAACCGCAGAAACATGATTATTCGGCCGCCGAAAATTATCTAAGCCTGACTTTGGAACCATCCGTGGCAAAGAATATCGCCGGCAAATTGGAACAGGCCGAGATATCAGAATATGCGGCGAAGGACATTTTTAGAGCGTCCGGGCTGACACTGCTTGGTATCAGCAATAGCCACGTCGAAAAAGATCGATCGCAAATCATCTTGAATGAAAAACTCTCTCCCCTGCTGTTATATAGGGATAAAATTGCCAGCAAGCTTGTTATCGCCGACGGTTATCACCGCATGTGCGCCGTCTACACATTTGACGAAGATGCCATGATCCCCTGCAAGATTGTCTAACCAAGTGGAATTCAGCAATCAAGCGGAGAAAAATATAACTGAATCGACGCTACAGCAATGCATGCTGCACGGGCCCGCGGCGCCCGATTTCTTGGAGCCGGCCCACGAATGGCGGCGCCTTTTTTCAGAAATCTGGGGCACATTCCTTCTCGTCGTGGTCGCGGCCGGAGCCAGTGTCGTTGGAGCCCAAAGCGGCGGAGCGATAACCCTTAGCATGAAGGTCACCGCACCAGGATTGATGGTGATGGCGATCATCTACTTCATTGGCGCTGTCGGAGGCGCCCATTTAAATCCCGCGGTTACACTGGCGTTTGCGGCGCGGCGCAATTTTCCCTGGAGCCGGGTGCCCGGGTATATAGGGGCGCAGATTGCCGGCGGTATCGCCGCCGCGTCTTTTCTGCGGGCGATGTTCGGCACGATCGGATTACTCGGCGCAACGACGCCCGGTCAGGGGATAAGCGGTCTTCAGGCGCTCATCATGGAGGTCTTATTGACGGCCGGTTTGGTCAGCACAATTCTTGGCACCGCCTCCGGCGCCCGTAATATCGGAGCCAACGGGGCTCTCGCAGTCGGTGGCTATATCGCATTGGCTGGCCTCTGGGCAGCGCCTGTTAGCGGCGCATCCATGAACCCAGTACGCTCCTTCGCCCCCGACCTCCTTCGCGGCGATATGACCACGACTTGGATCTATGTTGTAGGTCCCGTGTTGGGCGCAATCATCGCTGTAGGGTTCGAATGGGTTCTCAAGGGCAAAGCCACCGCCGCCGGCACGTTGGCGGCACAGGGCGATCTCGAAAGCAGCGAGAACACCCAAAGACAGCCATAAGAGGGCGCTCCAATATCGGGATTACGCCGGTAAGGGGCTGCTTCTGCCTCATATAGCCCGGCGTTCTAGTTCAGCTTTGGTCTACCCAATCTTGGTCTTCGCAGTGAGTTAGGCATAGCGGCAGAAGCGGCCATTCCGGGTGCGAACCGTAGCCTGAATTGCTGAACCTTGCTGGAGAAGAGATGGGGAACGGGTGAATAAAGAAAATCGTCATAAAGGCGCGCCAAAGCCTGCACTTCATCGACGCGACTGGAGGCGCATTCACCATTCGCGGCTGTTCTGGGCCGGCTTCTTTCTGTTTTTAGCGGCGATAACGTTCTATGTGTTCTCCGATGGCGGGATAGCCATCCGGTAGCGCCTTACCATGGTTAATTTTGGCTTGGTAAATGGGCACACGCCATCTTTTCCGCCGCCGTCTTTCTGCGAATCTTTTGCCACTTTAGGTCGAATTCTGCGAATCCAAAATACCCGTTAATATTAGATTCTTGCGCGCGTTAACCACAAATCCCAATCTGGGGTTGCAGAATTCGTTAACGGCAAGCTACGGTGAATTGTGTGATTTCAAAAGCTTATTCATCCGTATACAGCTTA
>JBKQNN010000021.1:0-18573 GCA_052145975.1 Rhodomicrobium sp.
ATCGTGCAGGCGTGGCCCTTGCGGCGCAAATTATAGGCGCAGGCGAGACTGGCGACGCCGCTGCCCACGAGGGCGATGCGCTTGCCGGTTGGCTCGCCGGCCGGGGGAAGTTTCAGCCCGTGCTCAAGCGCGTAGTCGCCGATGAAGTGCTCGATGGAGTTGATGCCGACGTGGTCTTCCACTTCGTTGCGATTGCAACCATCCTCGCACGGCGCGGGGCAGACGCGGCCCATGATGGCGGGGAACGGGTTGGACTCGACGGCGCGGTAGAAGGCATATTCCTGCCAGGGCATGCCAACCGGCGGCTTCTCGATGCCGCGCACGATATTGAGCCAGCCGCGGACATCGTGGCCGGAGGGACAGGCGCCTTGGCAGGGCGGGGTCCGCTGCACATAGGTCGGGCATTTATAGGACTTGTCGGCGACGAAGATTTTATCGCGCAACTCCCGCGGCTTGTTATCGCCATCCTTGTAGCGGCGGAATGTGAGAGATGTCTGCACCATGGTCCCGTCCTCCCGTTTAGGTCCGCCGCCGCCATCGCTTGGGGTAGCGTCAATTTTTTTTCTTGGGCGCGCGCTCCGGCACGCTGCGCCGGAACCTCTAAGCCTGCTATAGAACTATAATTTGAACGGTCAGGCAATTCGATATTCGTAAATTCACATATGAAGATGCGACAAAGGCGTTAATTTTCGCCGCTTTCATGCCGAAGTGCGACAATTCGCATCGCAACCGGTTCCGGATTTTGCTCCGCACCCGTCATCCTGGAACGGCGCTTGCGCCGTGTCCGGGATCTTATAAGGGCGCTGGCGTCTGTTACGATCCCGGATGACGCCGCTGGCGTTTCCGGGATGACGGCCGCGGAAGGATTCAACCGGACTTGGCACATGTCTCTGGCGCACTTCGCTCACCTTCTGTTAACGCTTTTGAGCGGCCTTCAGCCTGTTTCGCGCCCCCTTTTCAATTATAGCACGGGTCCTTTACGGGTTCGTTAAGTGCTCGATCCGCGACGCAAGCCATTGATGGATAAAGCTGTTTTTCGTCGCCTCGCCGGCCTGCGGCTGGTTAATTCGAAAGTTGCGCGTATATTTAAACGGATTCCGGAAGCGTGAAATTCGACCCGAAACGGCAAAAGATTCGCAAAAATGCGGCGGCGAAAAATAGCGGGTCCGCGCGTTTGCCAAGTCCGCATTAAGCATATCGCGGCCGTAGGCGAAGGGAACACTCCCTTAACCGGGAGCGAAAACGGATAGTGCCGCAGGATTGCTCCGATGCTTCGCCGCAATGACGAAGGAACGGTCGAAACTTGCAGCGCTTGGAGTGACTCTCGGCGCCCTCTCCATGGAGTGCTGCCCGGGCGGCAATGGTCGACCCGACCAGCTGTCGCAGACGCACCGCAAATATCACCTCACCATGGCCGCATCAGGCCGATGGCTATCATCGCACAAGGCCGTGAGCAGAAGTTTGCATCAATTTGCAAAACGTCTCATGCTGAGGCATTTCCTGAAAGCAAGATTCACAAAGCTATCGCCCTTAATCCACATCATTGACCAACACACATTGCAGTTCCATGTGAATTATTTTATAGCGTTCGAATGAACTGGGACACAAATGAAGTTTGGGTGGATTGCGCGAGTTGGAAAGTTCGCTGGGAAATAGAGGACCAGCTTCCCGGTGGAGGACAGGGCAATGCCTTCAGAGCTCGAAGAAAATCAGATAGAAGAGTAGCCTTTCTTAAAACGATTAGATCACCCACCGAAACAGAACGCCGAGCGCGCTTTTTCCGCGAAGCTAGCGCATATGGCAGTTTTCAGGTATCGGGCATTCCAGCGTTGATCGAGAGCAACGCACATTTGCACAATCAGCCATCGGTTGTGCCGTATATTGCTACCGAGTTCATTGAGGGGCCAACCTTACGGAAGTGGCGTCAAGAACAGACGATAGTCAATTTGGAAACAGGCATTGCCCTTGCGGGCTCGCTTCTGGTCGTGATCGGCCGTTGTCATGCTGGCGGCTGCGTGCACCGCGACATAAAGCCTGACAACATCATACTAGCCGGAGGAGATCCCCTAAAGCCGGTGTTGCTCGACTTTGGGTTAAGTTATCACGACATGCCTGGAACAGATTTCCGCACCGAGGACGGTCAGGAGATTGGCAACCGCTTTTTCCGATTGCCGGAACTGGCGGCCGGAAGCCTGCTTAAGCAGGACCCTCGATCAGACTTGTCATTTGTAGCTGGCATTCTGTTTTACACGCTATTAGGCGAGCACCCAGACATCATACAAGACGCAGAAGGGCGTCTTCCGCATCAGCGGGAGCGTGCGTTCGCACGGCTGCATGAGATTGCCGGAGCGGGATTCCCGCGCCTCGTGGCTTTGTTCGACACCGCGTTCGCACCCAAGATAGCCGACCGGCGTTACGATGTAGAGTCTATGAAAAAGAAACTTGATGGTATCCTGGTGAGTGAAGTCAATCAATCTGCCGAGAATGATCTCAGCGCCATTCTAAAGGCAGTGAACACCGCCTCTGAGCGGCGCCGTGCAGAATCTATAAAGAATATTGATGTTGCATTGAAGGAAGTGCAAGCCGTGCACCGAGAGGTTGAGAAAACCTTTAATGGTGCATTAACCCTAAGTCAAACGGCCTGGAACGTAACCAGCGATCTAGGCACAAATACACTTTTCTGGAGCCGGGCCGCATCGAACGACCGAATAGTGTCGGCGACCTACCATGCAAGAGTAGTAGGAGACGAAATCATCATTAGTATGTTGAGAGACCCCAGTTTTCGTGTTTCTACAGATAACCCAACATGCGACGAGGATTTCCAATCGTCGGTGCGCAATTGGATACTCGCTCGGCTCCGCGCCGCATTGTGCGATCCAAACGCTTCTTCTTCCTAATTAGATTTCGCCTCGGGACGTTGGTGCTTGGAGTCAGCAAGTGCATGTGAGACTCGTTCGGAGTGAAGTGGCAATGCCCGAACATGGCTTCTTGGATGAAGTGTCTGCAATGGAAAGACTAGCGGTCGAGATATTTTCAGAGCTGAACTTCAGGATTCGACCCACAGCGGCCTAAACGGGCACCAATCCTTAGACTTTGAGCGCCAGCCATCGCATCGCCGGAAACCCAGTCCGCCACGCAGCCACTGCGGCGGCCGGCTCTTTGCGGCATGATGACACACAACGCGACCCCGGCGGCGATTGCAGTCCGGAAAATAACTACCGCGTCGCGTGTATCCTGCCAGCCGATTTTGCGCACTATCCGCCCCCGGGGCGATCTTCTCCGTGCCCGGCACCAAAGGCGCAGCCGCACACAGAGCGATGGACCGCGACGCTTTCCGTTCCCCGCCGGCGGGCCGCGTCACGATCCTTCAAACCGCCCCTGCGCCGGATGCCGCGCGGGCTCGCTTAACGGCGGCATAAAAAATCGTAAATAGCGATATTGGATAGCTGCGGTTACACTCCAGCCCGTGCACAAAAAAGTGTGGGTCGATGCCACGCAAATCACAAAGCACGGAAACGCCAAGTCGAGTCTAAACAAGCGATCGCCGTCGAGCGATTCCCCATTCCGCAAGCTATTACGGTCTTTCGCGAACATGAAGCTGAGCTACTATCCCGGCTGCACGATGAAGAACCACGCTTCGAACTTCGAGGAGTCGCTGCTCTTTTCGATGAAGCATCTGGGCGTCGATGTGCAGGAGATCGAGCGCTGGAACAGCTGCGGCACCGTCTACTCGCTGGCACAGGACAATGCGATGCGCCAGCTGGCGCCCATCCGCAATCTGATCCGCGTCAAGGAGGCCAATGCCTCGCGCGTGATGACCGCGTGCTCGATGTGCTACAACACGCTGAAGCGCGCCAACGACCGCGTTAAGAGCGATCCGGCGCTCTTGGAGCGCATGAACAATTTCATGAGCGACGAGACGACCTCCTACGATGGCGGCGTCGATGTCGTTCATCCGCTGGAAGTATTGCGCGAACTCAAAGCCAACTCCGGCGCTCTTTCCGCCAAGGTGGTCAAGCCGCTTAAGGGTTTGCGCGTCGCCAGCTACTACGGCTGCTTGCTTGTCCGGCCCCGCTCCATCGCATTCGACAATGTCGAGGACCCCGTTCTGCTCGACGAACTGGTGACGGCACTCGGCGGCGAGGCTGTCGATTTTTCGCACAAGATCGAATGCTGCGGCGCCTATCAAACGGTGGACAAGCCCGAAATCGTTGCTGAACGCACCTACCGGATTCTGACGGATGCGCGCGAGCAAGGCGCCAATATGGTTGTGGTCAGCTGCCCGCTATGCGCCTTCAACCTGGATCAGCGCCAGCGCATCACGCACCGCTCCTATCCCGATTTCGAAGGTCTGCCCATCGTCTATTTCACGCAGCTCATGGCCATTGCCTTCGGCTGCGGCGAAGCAGTGCTGAAGCTGGACCTGCATCACAATTCTCCGCGCCCGCTGCTGGTGGAGAAAGGGCTGCTTTGAGGGAACCAAGATGACATTCGGCAATCTCAAGAAGGCCTACGGCAAGGTCACGATCAACAGGAACTGGTGCAAGGGCTGCGGCTTTTGCGTCAAGTATTGCCCGACCGACGCACTAGAAATGTCCAAGGGCTACAACGCCAAAGGCTACCACCCCCCGCAGGTAAAGACGGTGGACGACTGCCGGGATTGCAAATTCTGCGAGATGGTTTGCCCGGAATTCGCGATTTTTGTGACATCCGACTAGAGATGAGGTGCAGACAAGTGCCGCAGAGTCCTAATATAATTTCAGCCGATCCGAAGGGGGTTCTTTCCGGTCCCCACTTCATGGACGGGGATCACGCCCTGGCGGAAGGCGCACTTGCCGCCGGATGCCGCTTTTTCGCGGGCTATCCGATTACGCCGTCGACGGAGACCGCCGAGCGGTTCGCCGAGCGCTGCCCGGAAGTGGGCGGCCTGTTCATCCAGATGGAAGACGAGATCGCTTCGATCACCGCCAATATCGGCGCGGTCTGGGGCGGGCAGAAGGTGATGACGGTCACGTCCGGCCCCGGCTTCTCACTGATGATGGAGTCTTTCGGTCTGGCGTGCATGATGGAAACGCCGATGGTGGTTGCCGACGTGCAGCGCGTCGGCCCCTCCACCGGACTGCCGACGCTGACCGCGCAGCAGGACATGATGCAGGTGCGCTGGGGTTCGCATGGCGATTACCGGATCATCGCGCTGGTGCCGGACTCGCCGCAGGAATGCTTCGATCTGGCGATTGAGGCATTCAACCTGTCGGAAACCTATCGCGTGCCGGTGTTCATCATGACCGACGAGACTGTCGGCCATATGCACGAGAAGGTCGTCATTCCGCCGGCTGCCGAGATCAAAGTGGTCGAGCGCAACTGGTACACCGGACCTAAGGATAGCTACCGGCCCTACGTCTACGATGGCGGCAAGACCATCGCGCCGCTGGCCAAGGCAGGCGACGGCTACCGGTTCCACTCGACCGGCCTTACCCACGATGAGCGCGGTTATCCGGCGCTGACGCCCGAGGACCAGAAGAAAGCCCTTGTTCACCTGATCGAAAAAATCGACGGCAACGCCGATAAGATCATCCGCGTCGAAGAGGATGGGCTCGAAGGCGCCGATGTCGTGGTGGTGTCCTACGGCATCACCTCGCGCATCGCCATCCGCGCCGTGCAAGTGGCCCGCGAGCAGGGCCTCAAGGTGGGCGTGCTGCGGCTCATCACGGTCTGGCCGTTCAGCGAGAAAAAAATCCGCGAGTTGGCGGGTAAGGTCAAGGCCATCGTCGTTCCCGAACTCAACTGGGGGCAGATCGTCCTTGAGGTCGAGCGCGCCGCGCGCGGCCAGTGCAAGGTCATCGGCGTCAATTCCTGCGGCGGCGCCGTCCACGATCCCGAAGAAATCCTTGCTGCCATCAAAGGGGGCGCGAAATGAATGCACCTGAATATGCGGTTAGCGACGCCGACTTCCGCAAAGAAAATCCGATGGCCGAATTCCTGCGCATGGAACGGATGCCGCATATCTGGTGTCCGGGCTGCGGCATAGGCACAGTCGTCACCTCGTTCGCCGAGGCGCTGAAGGCAAGCGGCCTCGACATGGACAAGGTTGCCGTGGTTTCGGGCATCGGCTGCACCGGCCGCGTCGCCGGCTACGTCAAGTTCGACTCCTTCCACACCACGCATGGCCGCGCCATCCCCTTCGCCACCGGCTTGAAGCTCGCCAACCCCGGGCTCAAGGTGGTGGTCATCAGCGGCGACGGCGACCTGACCAGCATCGGCGGCAATCATCTCATCCACGCCGCGCGCCGCAATATGGATCTCACGGTCATCTGCGTGAACAACTTCACCTATGGCATGACCGGCGGGCAGGTTACGCCGACGACGCCGAATACGGCCAACGCCTCGACGACGCCCTACGGCAACTATGAGACGCCGTTCAGCCTGCCGTTCCTGGTGGATGCCGCGGGCGGTACTTATGTGGCGCGCTGGACTTCGCTGCACGCCCGGAACATCACGAAGTCCATCGGCGAGGCGCTGAAGCACAAGGGCTTTTCGTTCATCGAGGTCATCACGCCCTGCACGACGCTCTACCAGCGCCGCAACCGCCTCGGCGACGGCCTGGACGCCATGCAGTATTACCACGACGATGCCGACATCCAGCACGGCGCGGATACCCGCACGGTAGACATCGGCTATCAGGGCAAGATCGCCATGGGCAAGTTCGTCGACCGCCCGAGAGCGACCTATCTCGACGCCGTCAACGACCACTACGTCAACGTCATTGGCGACGACTACGAGCTCTACGGCAAAACGCCGATGGAGAAAAAAGCCGAGGAAGAAGCACGCAAGAGCGCGGCCGGCACGGGCGAGCCTGCCGATATCGGCGAGGATGGCTGCTGATGTGGGAGATCAAGTTTTCCGGCTTTGGCGGCCAGGGCATCGTCCGCTGCGCGTTGATCACCGGCAAGGCGGTGGCACTCTACGACGATAAGTTCGCCACCATGACGCAGAGCTTCGGCCCCGAGGCTCGCGGCGGCGCCTGCCAGTCGCAGCTCATCATCTCGGGCAGCCGCGTGCTCTATCCTTACTGCACCACGGCGGGCGTACTGATCGCGCTGTCGCAGGAAGCCTACGACAAATATGAGCCGGGCCTCGCCGATGGCGGCATCCTCATCATCGAGGAGGAACTGGTCAAACCGTCGGGCAATGCCTCGCGGGTCAAGCTGTTCCCCCTGCCCGCGACGCGTTTCGCCGAGCAGCTGGGCAACCGCCTGTTCGCCAATCTGGTCGTGCTGGGCTTTTTCTCGGCCATCACCGGGGCGGCATCGGCCGAGGCGATGAAGAAGGCGCTGCCGGGCCTGGTGCCCGACCGTTTTCTCAAGGCCAATCTGAGTGCGTTCGACAAGGGCTATGAGCACGGACTTTCGTGCGCCGCCAAAATGAACGGAGCGGTCCAGTGATACGGCATCTGTTCGATGACTTCACGCCGGGCCGGGGAAAAGACCCCCTCACCCTGTCTCTCTCCCCGCAAGCTCGCCTTGGCGAGCCTGCATTTCAGCGTGGCCGCATCCGCATGCGGATGCGGCGGGGAGAGGGAACGCCTTCGCAACGGACACAGCCTTCCGCCTCTCCCCTTGGGGAGAGGGCTGGGGTGAGGGGGTCTTTTCCCCGGCCCGGCGTGAAGTCATCGAACGGATGCCGTGTCACTGCGTCGCTCCGTTGGTTTTCGCGGCGGCCGCAAGCCCGTGCTCGTAGCCCTTGTCGAACGCCTGCAAATTGGCTTTGAGGAAGCGGTCGGGCACCAGGCCGGGCAGCGCCTTTTTCATCGCGTCCGCCGATGCCGCGCCGGTGATAGCCGTGAAAAAGCCGAGCACGACGAGATTGGCGAACAGGCGGTTGCCCACCGCCTCGGCAATGCGCGTTGCGGGGATGGGAAACAATTTGACGCGCGACGCATCGCCCGACGGCTTCACCAGCTCCTCCTCGATGATGAGGATGCCGCCGCCTGCGAGGCCGGGTTCGTACTTGTCGTAGGCTTCCTGCGACAGCGCGATCAGCACGCCCGCCGTGGTGCAATAGGGATAGAGCACGCGGCTGCCGGAGATGATGAGCTGCGACTGACAGGCGCCGCCGCGCGCCTCGGGACCGAAGCTCTGCGTCATTGTGGCGAACTTGTCGTCGTAGAGCGAGGCCGCCTTGCCGGTGATCAAGGCGCAGCGGACGATACCCTGGCCGCCGAAGCCTGAAAATTTAATCTCCCACATCAGTCGTCATCCCCGCCGCATGTCTTGGGATCTTCGCCCCCGCCCGCGGCGCTTTTCCGCGCTTCTTCTTCGGCCTTCTTCTCCATCGGCGTCTTGCCGTAGAGTTCGTAGTCGTCGCCGATCACACCGGTTAAGTGCTTGACGACGGCGTCGAGATAGGTGTCTCGCGGACGGTCGACGAACTTGCCCATGGCGATCTTGCCCTGATAGCTAATGTCGACAGTGCGGGTGTCGGCGCCGTGCTGGATGTCGCTGTCCTCGCGATAATATTCCATGGCGCTGACGCCGTCGCCGAGGCGGTTGCGGCGCTGATAGAGCGTGGTACAGGGCGCAATCACCTCGATGAACGAGAAGCCCCGGTGTTTCATAGCCTCGCCGATGGACTTGGTGATGTTGCGGGCGTGCAGCGAAGTCCAGCGGGCGACGTAGGTGGCGCCGGCCGCGTCCACCAGGAACGGCAGGCTGAATGCCGGTTCCGTGTTGCCGTAAGGCGTGGTCGAAGCGTTCGCTGAGGTAGGCGTTGTCGGCGTAACCTGGCCGCCGGTCATGCCATAGGTGAAGTTATTCACGCAGATGACGGTCATATCCATGTTGCGGCGGGCGGCGTGGATGAGGTGGTTGCCGCCGATGCTCGTCAGGTCGCCGTCGCCGCTGATCACCACCACTTTAAGCTCGGGATTAGCCAGCTTCAGGCCGGTCGCAAAGGGCAGGGCGCGGCCGTGGGTGGTGTGGAACGAGTCGAACTTCACGTAACCGGCAACGCGGCCCGTGCAGCCGATGCCCGACACCACGGCGATCTTGTCCATGTCGTAGCCGCCGGCCTTGATCGCCTCGGCGAAGGAGGTGACCACCGTGCCGATGCCGCAACCGGGACACCAGATATGCGGCATCCGCTCCATGCGGAGAAACTCGGCCATGGGGTTCTGTTCGCGGAAAGCCGCGTCGTCGAGCGAATATTCTGGAGACGGGGATAGATCGCTCATTTCGCACCTTCCTTGATGGCGGCAAGGATTTCCTCGGGATCGTGTACAGCGCCGCCGCAAGAATTGACGCTGATGACCTTACACTTGCCGGCGGCAGCGCGCTCGGCCTCAAGGACGATCTGCCCGTAGTTGAGTTCGGGGACTACGATGGCTTTGACCCTGCCAGCCAGTTCCCGGATTTTCTTCTCGCAGAACGGCCAGACCGTAATGAGCCTCAGGAAGCCCACTTTGAGGCCCTGCTCGCGCGCCACCTGCACGGCGCGGATGGCGATGCGTGAGGTGATGCCGTATGAGACCACCACCACGTCCGCGTCCTCCAGGCCGTTCTCCTCAACGCGTATGATCTTGTCCGCGTTGCCGTCGATCTTCTGGATCAGGTGGGTGAGGAGTTTCTTGTTATCCTCAGGCGTAAGCGCCGGATAGCCACGTTCGTCGTGGGTCAGGCCGGTGGAATGGAAGCGGTAGCCGTCCCCCGCCTTGACCATCGGCGCGCCATGCTTGCCATCGAACTTGTACGGCCGGTACTCTTCCTTGGGGCCAGTGTACCAGTTGCGTTCGACAACCTTGATCTCTTCCGCTGGCGGAATGACGACCTTCTCATGCATGTGGCCGACCGTTTCGTCGGTCATGATGAAGACAGGGACGCGGTAGGTTTCCGACAGGTTGAACGCCTCGACAGTGAGATCGAAGCACTCCTGAGGCGAGTCCGGCACCAGCGCGATGATGCGGTAGTCGCCATGCGAACCCCAGCGCACCTGCATCATGTCCTGCTGCGCGGTCAGCGTCGGCAGGCCGGTGGATGGGCCGCCGCGCTGCACGTCGGCGACCACCATTGGCGTCTCCATCATGCATGCGAGGCCAAAGCTCTCCATCATCAGCGAGAAGCCCGGGCCGGAGGTGACGGTCATCACCTTCTGGCCACCCCAGACCGCGCCGATATTGGCGGTGATGGAGGCGATCTCGTCTTCCATCTGAATGAAGAGGCCGCCAACCTCGGGGCAACGCTCGGCGAAACGCTCGGCGGTTTCGGTGGACGGCGTAATCGGATAACCGGCGAAGAAGCGGCAGCCCGCGGCGAGCGCCCCTTCGGCCAGGGCATGGTCCCCGTCCATGAAATGGCGGCCTGTCAGCACGCCTTTCGGATCAGCCGGAACGATCTTTGGAAATTCAGCCACTCCCTAGCCCTCATCTTTCTTAGACGTCACAAATATCGCAAATTCCGGACAAACCATCTCGCAGAACTTGCAGTCCCGGCAGTCCTCAGCATCCTTTACTTGCGGCGGGTGATAGCCCTTGGCGTTGTAACCCTTGGACATTTCCAGCGCCTTGGTGGGGCAATACTGGACGCAGAAGCCGCAACCCTTGCACCAGTTCTTGTTTATCTGGACGTTGCCGTAGGCCTTCTTGAGGTTTCCGAACATCATCGCGGTCCCTTCACAGCAAGCCCTTCGCCGCGAGCACGGGGCGCGGAGAATTATGGTGGAGGTCGAGCTTCAGGACCGGCTCGCTGCAGCCAAAGGCGATGGCCATGAGCTGCGTGAAATAGACAACCGGAAGTCCCTCGAAGCCAGGGTGAAGGCGGTGTGCGATTTCCTGGCGCTGATCCAGGTTGAACGCGCATAGCGGGCAGCTCACCGCGATCACATCGGCGCCTTGCTCGCGCGCATCGGTCACAATCTGGCAGGTGCGGCCGGCGACGATCTCGGGCTTGTCCACCGTCTGGTATGCGCCGCAGCACTCGGTCTTTTGCGAAAAATCGACCGGCTCGCCGCCAAGCGCGGTGACCAGTTCGTCGAGCAGAACGGGGTCTTCGACGTCGTCGAAAGCGATGGAGCGCGGCCGCACAAGCAAGCAGCCATAATAACAGGCCACGCGCAGTCCATTCAGCGGCTTGACCACCTTGGCGGAAACGGCGCTGGAGTTGGCCTTGAGCTCGCGCAGTATCTCCAGCGTATGGACGACCTCGACCTTACCCTCGTAAGAAACCGGCTCGTCGCTCATGAAGCCGTTCATGCGCTCAAGCAGCGCCGGATCGGCTTGGACGCGTTGGTTGGCGCGCTTCAGTGTGTTGTAGCACATCGCGCAGGCGGTCATGACGCGCGGCGCATTGGCTTCCTGGACGCGGAGCAGATTGCGGATCGGCGCGAGCTCCCGCATCGCGTTGCCGCGCACGAGCGAGGAGACCGTCCCGCAGCAGTTCCAGCGATCGATCTCTTCCACGTCGATGCCGAGCTGCTTCATCGAATAGATGAGCGACGCCTCGAAGTTCGCGGCATGGCTCTTCATGGTGCAGCCGGGATAATAACTCAATTTCATGTCAGGCAACGCTCGCAAAGAGATCGCTGCAGGCGCAATAAGCCATGAAACAAAAGCCTCCCCTAGCCCGGCAGTGACACCTGCCTTGTATACCGTTGACCTATCGGCTGTGTGGGGAATGTAACCGCAATCGCGGCCAATCACTATTTACGATTTTTTATCCCGTGCTTAAGCGGATCTGTGCTGCGCGCCGCCCAGGCCGTATAAGCCCAGGCTTTTGCTCATCTTCTGGGCGGGCGCACTTGCCCGCGCCGGACGGGGGTGTGGCGGAAAGCCGCAAGATTTTGCTTGCCCCGCGTTGCTCTGGCGCACCCGTTCAAAAAAAATTTTCCCGCTCCCAGAGGGATACGAATTGTCGCATCGCCGGGCAAATATTCATTCAAAGCAATATGTTAATGCGTCCTTAGCACCTGATTCTGTTAGAGGTTTCCGGCTTTCCCGGACCATGGCGCGCGCCGCACGCATTGCCTCGCGGCGGAAAGTATAGTTTCATGACAGCCTGGAGCTAGGGATTGCGGCGGAAATGCCGGCGCAGGTGTGCGCCTTTTTCGAACGCGTTCTTAATAGGAGTCTCAACGGGTAGAACGGACGTTGCATGGGCCGGCAGGCGCCGTCGCCCTCTGCAATCGCCACAATCATAAGAAAACGCTGGAGGAAAGAACTGTAATGGAATCTGCGCTTACGTTCCGCCGCTATAAGGATGGCGACGTCAGGACGCCAAATCTGCGCGACTTGATTTTCAACGCTGGCAAATCCTACAAGTGCCCAACCTACGTTCACCGCGCGCCGCCCTGCCAGGGCAGTTGCCCGTCCGGCCACGACATTCGCGGCTGGCTGAACATCGTGCGCGGTGTGGAAAAGCCGCCAGTGGGCATGACGTGGCAGGAATACGCATTCTTGCGCATGGTGGAAGCCAATCCGTTCCCGGCCATCATGGGGCGCGTCTGTCCGGCTCCGTGCGAGGACGGCTGCAACCGCAACGAGGTCGAAGACCACGTCGGCATCAACTCGGTCGAGCATTATATCGGCGACTATGCGCTTGAGCACGGCCTGAAGTTGCCGGCACCCGGTGCGTCCACCGGTAAGCGCGTGGCCATCATCGGCGGCGGTCCTGCCGGGCTCGCTTGCGCGTATTTCCTGCGCCGCGACGGCCATGCCTGCACCATCTTCGAGGCGCGCGCCGAACTCGGCGGCATGATGCGCTACGGCATTCCGGGCTATCGCACGCCGCGCAACGTGCTCGATGGCGAAATTCAACGCATTCTCGACATGGGCGTCGAAGTACGCACGGGCGTGAAAATCGGCGTGGATATAGCGCTCGATGAGCTTCGGAAGAGCTTCGACGCGGTGTTTTTCGGAGGGGGGGCGCAGTCGGGAACGCCGCTCGAGGTGGAGGGTGCCAAGCAAGCCTCCAACTGCATCAGCGGCATCGCGTTCCTGGAAGCCTTCAACGAAGGCCGCCTCCAGGTTGGCGCTGGCCGCGTGCTCGTGATCGGCGGCGGCGACACTGCCATGGACGTGGCGGCCGTGGCGCGCCGGCTTGGGCACATCTCGCAAATCCACGAGAAGGACCGCCCCGAAAACGTCCTGCTTGGCCAGACCGCGCACGATGTCGCCCTGTCGGCCAAGCGCCAGGGTGCGGAAGTGATTATCGTCTACCGCCGTCCGCTGGACAAAATGCCGGCGACGAAGCAGGAAATCGAGCATGTCACGCAGGAAGGCGTGCAAATCATGACCTCGCTCCTGCCGGTCGCGGTGATCCTCGACACGCCCAGCCACGCCAAGGCGCTGCGCGTCGCCGAGGTGGATTGGACCGGCGGCAAGATGACCGTCAAGCCGGGCACGGAGCGCGACATCGAAGGCGATCTGATCGTGTCGGCCATCGGCCAGGCCACCGACTTCACGGGCCTAGAAGTGCTCGCCAACCCCAAGGGCGCCGCAGCAGCCGACGCCTATCACCGCTCGCCGAAGGCGGAGAACGTGTTCGCGGGCGGCGACGCGATCAAGCCGCACCTGCTGACGACCGCCATCGGCCACGCCTGGATCGCCTCGCAGAGCATCGGACATCAGTTCAAGGGCGAGGCGCTGCCCGGTTTGCCGAAGGTGAACGTGCACCATTTCAATCTCCTTGCAAAGCTCAAGGAGGTTGGGCGCGAGCCGGCCGCGTACGATCACGTCCAGGCGGGCGGCACCGACCGGGCGAAATATGCTGTGCATAATTTCGAGGATCGCGCGCGCTCGCAGATCGTCCCCGCTGACGATCTGTTCCTCGCGCATTTCCGCAATACCCCGCGGCATGTGCGCAGCGAGCAGACCATCGACGCCGGGAACGTGCTCGGCAATTTCGAGTCGCGCCTGCAGGCTCTGAGCGATAAGGAGGTGCGCGCGGAGGCTGAACGCTGCATGAGCTGCGGCATGTGCTTCGAATGCGACAACTGCATGATCTATTGCCCGCAGGTTGCCGTATATCGCGTAAAGAAGACCGAAGGCACCACTGGACGCTACGTCGATACCGACTACGCCAAGTGCATCGGCTGCCACATCTGCAAGGATGTTTGCCCGACAGGCTACATCCAGATGGGCCTGGAACGCTAACGGGCACGCCTGCGCGATTCGCACCATCCCGGAGGGCCGCCGGACGCGGAGGACCTCCGGGCAGCAGAAGCCCATCTGGACAACCGTAAATCGGAATTAACCCTGTTCTTCGCGTTTTTCCGGCCGTTCTGGACAATTGGCGCCATCCTCTTTACGGCGCCCATTATAGCCGGCATTCCTTCCGGAAGTCTTAAGTGGGTGTCTATCACATTGATATTGCTGGGATAAATGGAGCAGCAGGGGCCTGCGTTTACGCGGAAAATGCACCGTTTTACGGTTAAGATTAAAACTGCCCGTATATTTAATAGTATTTTGGAGTCGTAGAAATCGACCTAAAGCGGGAAAAGATTCGCAGAAAGACGGCGGCAGAAAATATGCCGGGTCCCCGTTTACCATCCACGTATTAATCATAGTAGGCGCTTACGCCATACGAACGGTTTCTTAAGCCAGGAAGAGCCGGCAGCGATGCGCACAGCTGACATCGATAGGAGACGATCATGTCCGTGCTCGCGCTTGAGCATGACATGATTTCAACGTTGACGCTGTTTGCGGAACCGGCCGGCCCGCAGCTGTTTCACGCCTTTGGAGTGCCGCTGACACTCGGGGCGCCGCAAGCGCCGGACTGCTGCCCGCGCCGCGCCACTCCTAAGCCGAGTTTCCTGGCTTCTGCTGCCGTTCTTCCCATTGTGTTGGAATGCCTGCCCGCGCCGCTACCGGAACTCCGGCACGTAACGCCGGCTACGATGCCGAAGTTTGCCCAGGAGCCGAAGCCGATGGTGCGTTCTTAATGAACAGCTATTAGTTTCCGGTGTTATATTTTAAGCTGCAAAACGAAACCGTCACCCAAGAAACACGCACATTATACATAGGCGGTACAAAAGAAGATTTCGCTTCAACTCAGATGGCTTTTAGGGCAGTGCTGTTACCGGAGAAAGCGGGAGCCGCGCAGTCGCTGCAGGGCCGTTAAAATTGCCCCAAACAAATAGCTTCGCGGCGCGCTTTTTAAGGCGCGGATGGGAGGCTGCTCGTGTTTCAAGGCTTGGTGACGTTTGGACTCACGCGGCGTCCGATTGCGCTGCTATTGCTTGCCGCCTTTATCGTCGCCGGCGCCATAGCGTTCACGAAGCTCGCCATCGAAGCCTATCCCAACCCGGCTCCGGTGATAATAGAGGTCACGGCGCAATCGCCGGGATTATCCGCGGAGGAGATGGAACGGCTTTACACGATCCCAATCGAGGTAGGGCTGGCTCCGACACCTGGCGTGAATAATATCCGGTCGACGTCGTTCTATGGTCTTTCCTTTGTCCGCGTTACCTTCGCGTATGGCGTCGACTATTACCAGGCAATGCAGCAAATCGGGCTTAATCTTCAGCAAAATGTGAGCCTTCCCAACAATGTCCAGCCGCAAATACAAGCGTCGAGCGTCGTTGGCGAAATCTACCGCTATCAGATCAAAGGCCCGGCGCATTTTGGCATCACAAACCTCAGGACCATTCAAGATTGGATTCTGCAGCGGCGTCTGTTGACTGTGCCAGGCGTCGTCCAGGTGAACACCTGGGGAGGCACCACCAAGGAATACGAAGTCGAGGCCGATCTGGACAGGCTCGAAGCCTATGGGATCACCTTGCCGCTGCTCGTCAGTGCTATCAGCAATGCGAACGTGAATATCGGCGCGCGTAGCATCGATATCGGCAAACAGTCGGTGAACATCCGCGGCATCGGTTTGATCGATAGCGGAGGGGCCGAGGACCTGACCCAAGGCCGCAACGTCGAGGATATCGAGAATATCACGCTAACTCAGTTCAACGGCGTGCCCGTTCAAGTCAAAGATGTCGCCCGTGTTTTTGTGGGCAACGTGCCGCGCCTGGGCAAGGCCGGGCGGGATCACGAGGACGACGTGGTTGCCGCAATTGTGGTCATGAACCGCACGCTGCACACGAACGATGTCATTGCACGGATCAAGGACGAGGTCGACAAGCTCAACTCCGATGGCACGCTTCCGCCAGGGGTATCGATTGTCCCCATTTACGATAGGACGACGCTCGTCAATGTGACGACCAGCACGGTGCTCCATAACCTTGTGGTCGGTTGCGCTTTGATCTTCCTTCTGCAATGGATCTTTCTTGGCGACTTGCGAAGCGCGCTTATAGTAGCAATCAACATTCCTTTCGCGCTGTTCTTCAGCATTATCGTCATCGTGCTTCGAGGAGAGGACGCAAATCTTCTGTCTCTCGGCGCGGTCGATTTTGGCATCGTGGTCGATTCCGCGGTGATCCTGGTTGAAAACATATTCCGGGTCTTTCAGGCCAAGGAGCGGGAGGAGCTTCTAAAAAGGGCTGTTCCGCTTTCCAGCGGGTCCGAGGACGAAAACTTCTTAATGCGAATCCGGCTGATTTTTGTAAGTGCGACCCAGGTCGAGTCGGCAATCCTATTCTCGACGCTCATTATACTGGCCGCTTTCGTTCCTCTTTTCACAATGCAGGGGGTGGAAGGACAAATCTTCAACCCCATGGCACGGACCTATGCCTATGCTCTTGTCGGTGCGCTGTTCGCGACCTTCACCATAACGCCCGTATTGTCCTCGCTGCTGCTTCCACTGCATGTTCAAGAGGCGGAAACGATGATCGTGCGCGCCGCGCATGCGGTCTACGATCCACTTTTGAGGTTGGTGCTCAGATTCCGGCTAACCACCGTTCTCGTTGGCGTTGCGTTCCTGCTTGTGAGCGGATTTTTTGGCTCCAGACTCGGCACCGAATTTCTCCCAGCACTTGAGGAGGGTAATTTATGGATCCGGGCTTCCATGCCGCCTACGATCTCGCTCACGGCCGGCATGCCCATTGTAGACCGGATGCGCGAGCTTTTAAAAAGCCACCCGGAAGTCATCACGGTGGTCTCGCAGCATGGCCGCCCCGACAATGGCAGTGACGCTACTGGATTTTTCAATGCGGAATTCTTCGTGCCTTTGAAGCCCTTCGAAGAATGGGCGCCAGGCCGCCACAAGGAAGACCTCGTCAAGGACCTGCAGGACGAGTTTGCGAAGGAGTTCGTCGGGATCGATCTCAATTTCTCGCAGTATATCCAGGATAATATCGAGGAGAGCCTATCCGGCGTGAAAGGAGCGAACTCGATCAAGATCATCGGTCCGAGCCTCACAAAGCTTGAGGAGATTGCCACCCAAGTCAAACGGATCATGGATGGAGTGCCGGGGGTTGCCGATCTTGGTATTTTCCGGGTGCTTGGCCAGCCTAATCTCAATATCAAGGTGAACCGGGAAAAGGCGGCCCGGTACGGCCTGAACTCGGGCGACATCAACCTCTTCGTGCAGACCGCATTTGGCGGAAATGTCGCCACCACCACTTACGAGTCCGACCGGCAGTTCGGCGTCAATGTCCGTGCCGCTCCCAAATTCAGAGACAACATCGACGCGGTCCGGAACGCGAAGATCGGAGTGCAGACCCCGGCCGGCAACGCCTATATTCCTTTGAGCGAGGTCGCCGATATCTCGCTCGATACCGGCGCCTCCTATATTTTCCATGAACGCAATCAACGCTTCATCCCGATAAAATTCAGCGTTCGCGGCCGCGACCTCGGAAGCACCATTTCCGATGGCAAGGAGCGGATTGCCAAGGCGCTCACGCTGCCTACCGGCTACCGGATGATCTGGGCAGGCGAATTCGAGGAGCTTGAGCAAGCGCAAAAGCGGCTTTCCGTTATCGTGCCGATCAGTATCCTGCTGATCCTCGGGCTACTCTACAGCTTGTTCAATAGCTTCCGCGACAGCCTTGTCGTCCTGGCGGGCTTTCTCTTTGCCGTGGCGGGCGGGCTGATTGCCCTCTTCTTTTCGGGTGAGGCCTTCGGTATCTCCGCAGCAATCGGTTTTGTTTCCCTGCTGGGCATTTCGGTGATGAACGGTATTCTGCTTATCACCTACTTCAACGAAGTGCGCAGCGGAGGCGTTTCAGCAGGAGAAGCCATGTACGAGGCCGCCACCCATCGTATGCGTGCGGTTTTAATGACCGGATTCTCCGCGGCTATCGGTCTATTCCCCGCAGCCTTTTCGACCGCGATTGGCAGTCAAGTGCAGCGCCCGCTCGCGATCGTGGTCGTTGGCGGAATGCTGGCCGGGCCCATCATGCTGCTGATCTTCGTACCGGCGCTACAGGCTCTGATCCTGGGCAGAAATGGCCGCGCTCCGGCCGAAAGCCCCGAAAAGGCGGAAGTTTCTTAGCCGTCGCTGGTCCGTCACTATGAAAAAGCGTGAGCTTGCCGGCGCGCATCCGTCAAATCACGCTGGCGATGATCGATAAACCTAAAAACGGCAGTTGAGCTTATTCCGGGCCGGAAAATTTGAGCTGGAACAACGTGCCTTGCGTTTTTATGGTGCCACCTTCCGGGTGAAGCATAGTTTGTCATGGCCGGGCTTCGACCCGGCC
>JBKQNN010000022.1:0-15317 GCA_052145975.1 Rhodomicrobium sp.
GCTCGCCCCCGCCGGCGAGCACCGCATGAGCGCCAATCCCCACGCGAATGGCGGCAGCGGCGCGTTCGACCTGCTTCTGCCCGATGTCGCCAATTATGCGATTGAGATTGGCAAGCCGGGCGAGCGCGACGCCGAAGCGACCGCCGTCATGGGCGGGTTCTTGCGCGACGTATTGAAGGCGAGCGAAGGACAGCGGAATTTCCGGGTGTTCGGCCCCGACGAGACGGCTTCCAACCGCCTCGGGCGCGTATTCGAAGTCACGAACCGGGCCTGGAACGCGGCAACGTTTCCCTACGACGACCACCTGGCGCCAGGCGGCCGGGTGATGGAAATCCTCTCCGAGCACACCTGTCAGGGCTGGCTCGAAGGCTATCTTCTGACAGGCAGGCATGGCTTGTTCAATTGCTACGAAGCCTTCATCCACATCATCGATTCGATGTTCAACCAGCATGCAAAATGGCTCAAGACCTGCGAGGACATACCCTGGCGCAAGCCCGTACCGTCGCTCAACTACCTGCTCACCAGCCACGTCTGGCGCCAGGATCACAACGGCTTCAGCCATCAAGATCCCGGCTTCATCGATTACGTGTGCAACAAGAAGTCCAATATCGTGCGCGTCTATCTGCCGCCGGACGCCAACTCGCTGCTCTTCGTTACGGATCATTGCCTCAGGAGCTGGAACCGCATCAACGTGATCGTAGCCGGCAAGCAGCCCTCGCCGCAGTGGCTCAGCTGGGACGAGACGGTGAAGCACTGTACCGCTGGCATTGGCATCTGGGAGTGGGCGAGCAACGACCGCGGCGCCGAGCCCGATCTTGTCATGGCCTGCGCGGGCGATGTGCCAACGATTGAGACGCTGGCCGCTACCGCTCTGCTCCGGCACCATTTCCCCGATTTGAAAATCCGGGTGGTGAACGTGGTTGACCTCATGACGTTGCACCCGCGCGAGGAGCACCCGCACGGCCTGACCGACCGGGATTTCGACGCGCTGTTCACCAAGGACAAGCCGGTGATTTTCGCCCAGCACGGCTATCCTTGGCTTATCCACCGGCTGACCTACCGGCGGACCAACCACCGCAACATTCACGTCCGCGGCTATAAAGAAGAGGGTACGACGACAACGCCATTCGATATGGTCGTACTCAACGATCTCGACCGCTTCCACCTGGCTTCCGACGCGATCGATAGGCTGCCGCAGCTCAACGGGCGGGCCGCCTATGCCAAGCAGGCGCTCAGGGAGAAGCTGATCGAGCACAAGGCGTATATACGCCAGCGCGGCGAGGACATGCCGGAGGTCCGTGAGTGGCGCTGGCCTGGCGCTATCGAATAGGAGCGAAGCGAAGCACTCCACGGCTGGAGCCTATCCGCTTTTGATGGATTCAAAAGCGGGCTCTAGCTTGTTGTTTTGCCGTGCGTCTTATACCTGCCGCCTAAAGCCCCGACACCTTTGTCCTTGGCCGTTCTTTCAGACGGCCAAAAGTATATACTTATATAGAAATAGGCTTTCTGCCAAACGAACCCAATTTTCATCAACAAAAACAAACGGTAGCCTCCCGCACACCATGACGCTGGGGCACAGCGAGCCCCGGCAAAGCAGTCAAAATCTTCGACGGCTGGTATTACCGGAAAACCGCTTCGCACCTCCGGGACAAGTCCGAAGGCATGTTTTTCCGGACGCACTCTAGTGGCCTGCATCAGCTAAAGTGAATAGTTATGACGCCGGGATTTTTTGACGTAGGGAAGCTGGACGGCGCAGGCTGTACTTGGACGTACAGTCAAGCCGTCCGGCTTTGCTACGGCGAAAAAGACCAAGTCGGAACTGCTCATTTTAGCTGATGCAGGCCACTCGGCCGCAGATGTCTCCTTGCCATGGCGCCTTTGGCGGAACCGTTACCCGGCCGCAAAATACCCGCGCATTTGGGCGGCCTCGGATTCCGCGAGTGCGAGCTTGTGCTTCACCACGTCGCCGATGGAAACGATGCCCGCGAGCCGGCCGTTCTCGGCCACGGGGATGTGCCGGAACCGGCGCGACGTCATCTGTTCCATGAGCCAGTCGATGCTGTGCTGCTCGGAGCAGACGACGACGTTTCGCGTCATGTGGCCGTCAACGGGCTCGCCAAGCACGCCCGCACCTTGCGTTGCCATGATCCGCACAATATCGCGCTCGGAGACGATGCCCTGCACGCGATGGTGCTCGTCCACGATGACGACCGCACCGATATTATGCTTTTCCAAAAGTGAAATCGCGTGCTCCACGGTCGTGCCCGGGAGCGCGCTTATTACGTTGCGACCCTTTTGTTTCAAGATCCACGCGACGGTCATGTTTTCCTCCCAGCCGGATATGCATCCGCTGCTTGTTGCCGCTTTTAGCTGCGGCTTAGTCATTAGATTATCATGCGGCCAAGGGAACTTTATTGCAACCGCACCGGAGTTAACATTTGAGTGTTCTGGCGGCCCGGCGGAACGTTTCAGCAAGGGGACTGTTTATCTGACGGTTCCGTGGTCCGGCCTCCCCTTGCCCCCATGTCCCGTCCGCCGGAGCCAGCGCAGGCCGGTGCCCCGAAGAGGGGTGCCGGTTTGCGTTTTTTTTTTGCTCGGGGAACTTCTGTAGTCGCGGGCAACGCGGTCTCTTAGATCGGCCGATATCATGGCAAAGCAGCTCGAACTGAAGCTTTCCTACCGCTATGGAGATGCGGCCTATCCGGGAACACGAGCCGCATCAAGGCATTGACGGACAGCAACTATCCAGCGAGGTGAAGCATGCGCCAGTTTGCTGCCGTTATCGCGGCCGTCCTTCTGCCGCAGTTCGTGCTTGCGCCAGCACACGCCTGCCCGCGCCGCTGGGCTTATCCTTGCCACGAGAGGAACGATCTTGGCAGGCTTGGTGCGGCCATCCTTGGAGGCTTTGCCGGAAACCCTCCGATCCCGGGCACCACGTGGGGCCTTTCGCCCGGGGGGCGCATCGTTCCGGTGCCGATAGATGCGCGCTGCGGGAGATATCGGCGCTGCTGAAGCTTAAGGGTAATCCTGGCGCGTGGGCGGACGATTATGTCGCTGATGTGCACGTGCGGCGGCGGGGACACCACGAAGTGGATGGCGTCCGCGATCTCCGCGCCGTGGAGAAGCGGTCCGAACCGGTCCCCGAACATTTTCGTCAAGTCATCGCTGTAGCCGGCTGCTGCCTGAAAGCCGCTGACCACGATGCCCGGCTCGATGAGCGAAACCCTAACACCTTTGGGTCCGATTTCACGCCGGAGACTTTCCGCCAGCGCATGCACGGCGAACTTGGTGGCGCTATAGACCGCGCTGAACGGCGAAATGTGCCGCCCCACAACAGAGCCGATCGCTACGATGTCAGCTGCCGAGCGGGGGAAAGCGTCCTCTTGGAGGGGAACAAATTCCCGCGCGGCACGCTGGAGCAGGATCGTCATGGCGGTGACGTTCGTTCTCAGCATCTCCTCGAACTGGGATAATTCGGCGTCTTTGACCGAGCCGCCGAGGCCGCGTCCCGCATTGGCAACAACGATGCTGGCCTGTTTTCCAAAGTGCTTGACGGGCGCGGCGAAAAGCTCGTCCACGACCGCACTGCTGGCCGCGTCGCCGGCAACCCCGCGGAATGCGGAGCCCAGCTCGTTTTCCAGCTCACCAAGCCTGGCAGCATTGCGGCCGTTGCCGATGACGCCAAAACCCGCGGCAACGAATTTGCGGGCAATGGCCTCGCCGATGCCGGAGGTGGCGCCGGTGACGATGGCGATGCGGACATAGTCAGACATATTGGGCCTCCTTCAAATACGCCGGGCAGCGCCAGGCCGGAGTCCCCCCTCATCCTGTCCTTCTCCGCGCAAGCACGCCAAAGCGTGCTTGCATCTTTTGCTGCCGCATCCGCAAGCGGATGCGGACGGGGAGAAGGGACGCTCGAACTGGCCGTAACAGCAATTCTAGGGTCCTCTCTCCCACCCGCATCCGCTTGCGGATGCGGGAACTTAAGGATGCAAGCCCGCCAAGGCGAGCTTGCTGGGAGAGAGACAGAGTGAGGGGGGACTTACTATATCATTCGCAACGAAGACGCAGCGGGGCGCGGGATCACTCCTTGAGGTCGTCTTCGAGTATTGCCATCTGGAATTGGTAAGTTACCTCATTATCCTCGTCGTCCTTATAGATGACGCCGACGAATTCCTCTTTCACGAAGACCTCGACGGAATCCTGCTTTTTGTGCCTCTTTCGAACCTCAATTGCCTGAAGATCGAACTTTTTTCTCAAGTAGGCTTCGAGGGTCTTTATCTCTGCTGGAGTCATGATCTGCCTGCTTCCTCAGCTTGCTGCTCCGCGGCGCCGAGCTCGATGCCCGCCAGGAGCTGATCCATCATCCGCGACGGCTGACCGCATCCCGCTTCGCCTATCACTCGGGCGGGCACTCCGGCAACCGTTGTCTTCGGCGGAACGTCCTTCAAGACCACGCTGCCGGCCGCGACGCGCGCGCAATCGCCAACGTGGATATTTCCGAGGATTTTGGCGCCTGCCCCGATCATGACGCTGCGCCCAACCTTCGGATGCCGGTCGCCCACCTCCTTGCCGCTGCCGCCGAGGGTCACGCTATGCAAGAGCGAGCTGTGATCGCCGATTTCGGCGGTCTCTCCGATCACGATGCCCGAGCCGTGGTCGAGCATGATGCCGCGGCCTATCTTCGCCGCGGGGTGGATGTCGATGTTGAACACCATCGACGATTGGCTCTGCAGGTAGAGCGCGAAATCCCTGCGCCCCGATTGCCACAGCGAATGCGCGAAGCGATAGGTCTCAAGCGCATGAAAGCCCTTGAAATAAAGCAGCGGGTCGATCAGGCGGCTGCAGGCCGGGTCGCGGTCGTAGACGGCGGAAAGGTCTGCCCTGACGATCGGCCCGAGTTCCGGCTCCTTGTCCACAATGGCGAGAAACGTCTGGCGGATGAGATCCGCATTGACGTTATCGTGATCCAAGCGCTGCGCGAGGCGATGGCAGACAGCGTGCTCAAGCCGGCTGTAATTGAGGATGTTCGCAAACATCAGCGCCGCCAGCTCGGGCTCGGCCCGTGCCGCATTCTCGGCGTCGCGCCGGAGGCACTCCCACACGGGATCGTAGGCCGAGACGTTGGCGGTTTTGCTCCGCCGTTTCATATCGAGCATTGGCTGACCCTCGCAAATCCCCTGAAGGATGAAATTCCGGTGAGTTTAGACGATTGGAGCGGCGGGCGCAAAGGTTGGCATTACGGCCTTCTTTTCAGAAATTCGAGAACGCCCTCCTTGAACACGCGGTCGCCTACAGCTTTCATATGGTCGCGTCCAGGTATATCAAGCGTCTGCGCGCCTGGTATGTCGTCTGCAAGCGGCTGCGCCGGCCCCGCGATGGCGTCTTCCGTGCCCACTGCCACAAGCACAGGTACTTTCAGGCTCCCAAGTTCCTGGGCGGGGATGCGGTCGCGCGAAGCCATGATGCAGGCCGCAAGCGCGCGGCGGTCGCTTTTCGTTTGATCGGCGAAGATTCTGAACCCGCGGGCGTGGGGATCGCCGATTGCCGCGGCGTCTTCCGCAAGCAGCGCCGCCGCGATGGGCCGCGGATCGCCTACGCCGTGGATCATGTTAGCGCCAAGCCCCGCAAAGACGGCGCTTCGCACGCGCTCCGGATAGGCCAGCGCGAGGAAGGCCGCAATGCGCGCGCCCATGGAATATCCGATGACATCGGCTCTGGCGATATCGAGATGGTCGAGAAGTCCCCGCGCATCTTCGGCCATGACAGGGCCTGCGTAGGCTTCCGGGTCGTAGAGCTTATCGCTGGCGCCATGGCCGCGATTGTCCAGCGCGATGGCGCGGAAGCCGTTGCTTGCGAGAAACCGCATCCACCCCGTATCGCGCCAGTTCGTGCGCGCGTTCGAGGCGAAGCCGTGAATGAAAAGGACTGGGTCGCCTTCACCCTCAACGGTGTAGGCGATCCGGACGCCATGTACTAAAAACGAATCCATGCCTTCTCTCCCGTCGCGCCTAAATTGGGGAACGGCGCCAGAAAGTAAAGCGGGCAGGCTGCGCACCACAGCTCCGGGTTGCCGGACAGGAGCGAACCACTCAAATTGTGCGTGTGCAACGAGGAGGTGCTGCAATGAGCAAAGTTGCGTTTATTGGCTTGGGCGTCATGGGCTATCCCATGGCGGGACATATCCGCACCAAGGGCGGGCACGATCTCACCGTCTATAATCGAACGCTTGGCAAGGCGCAGGCCTGGGCTGCGGAATATGGCGGGCAGGTGGCGCCAACCCCGGAGGAGGCGGCGAGGGACGCGGATTTCGTGTTCAGTTGCGTGGGAAATGACGGCGATTTGCGCGAGGTCACGACCGGCAAGCAGGGCGCTTTCCACGGTCTAAAGCCTGGCGCGGTCTACATCGATAACACGACCGCCTCGGCCAACGCTGCGCGCGAGCTTTACGCCGCCGCCGCCGATCGCGGTGCGCATTTTCTGGATGCACCCGTCTCGGGCGGGCAGGCCGGCGCGCAAAACGGCGTGCTCACCGTGATGGTTGGCGGCGACCCTGAACCGTTCGCCAAAGCGGAGCCGGTGATTGCTTGCTACGCCCGCGCGGTGAAGCTGATCGGGCCATCGGGTGCGGGCCAGCTCACCAAAATGGTTAACCAGATCTGCATTGCCGGCGCGGTCCAGGGGTTGTCGGAGGCGATCCACTTCGCGCAGAAAGCCGGGCTCGACACCGGCGCCGTGATCGAAACGATCTCAAAGGGCGCCGCACAATCCTGGCAGATGGAAAACCGCTGGAGGACTATGGCGGAGGGCAAGTTCGATTTTGGCTTTGCGGTCGATTGGATGCGCAAGGACTTGGCGATCTGCCTAGACGAGGCCCGCCGGAATGGGGCGCATTTGCCGGTTTCGGCGCTTGTCGATCAGTTCTATTCCGAGGTCCAGGCGATGGGCGGAAGGCGCTGGGACACGTCGAGCCTCATCGCACGGCTCAACAGGAAATAGCCGCGCATTCAATGCATGCAATTCGCTCAAGAATAATCGGACGGCGCCCCAAAATGGGGCGCCGTCGCGCAACGGGTTGGGGATCGCTGGCGCAGATCGTGTCATTTCAGGGGCTCAGGGCTCCCAGCACCGAACTTATAGGAGGATTGCGCGAAGACGCCGGCCCGCTCGGTCTTGTAGTCAGCCGCCGCCGTTATGCACCCCGCGCATGAATATCTGCCCTCGGCGGTCCAAGCTGCCCAGTAGCGTCCTCCCACGCCTACGCTGATTTGATCTGTGACCGCGTAAGACAGCAGCGCCTCGACCTGCACGCCATTTCCGCCATCCGACCACTCCGGGAACAGGATTTTGCGGTCGAAATGATCGTCCTGCCCGCTAAAGTAAACGTATGGGAGGTATGCTGCATCGGCGCTGATTTTCAGGCGGTCTGTGACCATCGTCTCTGCCGAGAAACCCACGCGGAGCGCCTGCCACGTGTCATCCTCCGCGATACCAAGATGGGAGGTGGACTCTACGTTTATTCCTGTGCAATCTGAATTCGGATTGGCGATCTGCATGCAGCCATAGGCATTCTTCTTTTCATGCCAATAGCTGTAACCTACGAACGGCCCAACTTTATAATCCGCTCCTCTCAACAAGTCGTAGCCGGCGTCGATGGTCGCATAACTCAAATCGCCATCCACTTTCCCTGCCACGGTGTTTGAATATGGAATCGTCACGCCAAAGACACCCGGCGGAATCATCCAATCCTCATCGTTTTGATGACCGCTACCGATGCTTCCGAGGCCCAAATTACCCTTCATGAATACATTCCATGGACTATCGACCCGCCCGAACGCCTCGCCGGAATTGGCGGTCAAACCCTCTCCATAGGAGAGCCTGGAGACAAGCGATGGAGGGGCAAGATCTTTCTGGAACCGGCCCGTGCTGTACCAATAGCGCCCGCCAACTTCCGTTTCCCACCCATAGGCCAAGACAGTAGGTGCATCCTTAAGGGAAACATCGCTGGCCGGGGTCCATGCTGCGGCATCCGCCCCAATCCGGTAATTCACGCCAAGCTTGAATTCGTGAACGTCCTCTGCCGTATTGGCGGCCTTCCCTTCAATCAACGCAAATGTACTGGGCAAGGCCACCTGCTTAAAGCTCACCGGTGCCCCCATGCTGCTATCGCCGAAGCTAAGGTAGTCGTACTCTGCCTTGACCGACCAGTGCGGCGTCAAGGCACGCTCCACACCGGCGCCAAGCGTCCAGCCTGTCCGGTCCTCAGACGCGCTCGTGGCGGTGTTTACGTCGCCGTTGGCCGTAGCGCTTATGCTGCCATGTTCCCAAGCGACACCGCCCTTCGCATAAATCAAAGTTCTTTCCCAAGCGCCCAGCGTTGTTCCGAGGCGCCCCGTAAGCGTACCGATGCTGTCAATGTGGCTGTGGCAATTGGAGCTAATGTAATATCCAGAATAGGCGAAGCAGGTACTGCTGCCATCCATATTGGCCCCGCTGAACTCAGCCTCGACGCCCGCGACCAGCCTGCCGATCTGATAATTGTAGCCAGCCTGCGCGCCACCGATTGCGCCGGGGTTTTGAATCGTATCTCCGAAGATCGAGGGGCCGTAAGGATCGGAGACCTTGTCCGTGCCGGCAGCCGCGCCGAGATGGAAACCGGTGTAAAAGCCGGTCCAGATGTTCGGCGCATAAACCGGGCTGTCTTTCAAACTCACGGGCTCCGCGGTACTGAGATCGGCGGCATTTGCCGCCGCAATGAGCGCTAGAGCTGAGGTGACCGTGCCTACGGATAATACAAACCAGCGCATAACAACACTCCCACACTTAAAAAATGCATATGACCCTATCGGTTACCCCAGATTGCGTTAAATTTGTAGAGACTGTTTTGCTGTGCCGTATATATTACAACCGAACCGCGATATTTTTACCGCACACCCGCTGCATTGCTGTGCCGCCCAGGCGCGGCTCCTCGCGCCGCTGAACCGGAAATGACACACGCCGGCGGAGCGCACCTTGAATCGCGCAACTAGAACTTGACAATAAACTTAGCTTCGCGCATGCAGGAGTTAGTTGCATTCTTTTTGTATACATCTTTTGTACGCGGAGTTTGGCAATGGCGAGAGCCCACCCTATTTGGATGGCGATGTTTGCCACTGTATTGCCGTTTGGGGCCGCTTTGGCTGACGGGCAAAGCAGCAAGGATGCCCCCACGAATTCCCCGTGGTCGGCCGGCTTGATGGTCAGCACGTTGGGTCCAGGAGTGCAAGTCTCCTATCTCGCTTACAATTGGGCTGTAATTCGCGTCGAAGGCTCTTACGTGAGCGTTCCCACCGAGGGACTAACTCTCTCGTTACAGTCTGCCGGAGCAATGCTCGACTTGCATCCTTTCGAGAATGCGTTCCGCGTTTCCGGAGGCATCCGCTATTTCGAATACGATATCAGTGGAATCACCACCGTTAACGAAACGTCCGGCCCAAATAGGTTCCGCATCGAGGCGACAAACAGCAACCAGGCGGCACCCTACTTAGGCTTTGGGCTCGACACCTCGCATTTTTCTGGAGGGAAATACGAGTTCAAGCTCGGCCTCGACCTCGGCGTGATCTACTCCGGCAAACCGGATGTTTCCGCCAACAACCTGACCAATCCGGGTGAAGACGTGCAAAGTCAGATAAATAACGTAATCGGCAAGTATCAGGTCTTGGATTTATATCCCGTGGCGACGATTTCGGCGCGGATCAACTTCTAGGCCACCCATTGCAGCTAACCTTGCTAGGCTTTCCCATTCACGCGCTCCCCAAACCGCGCTCGTGCGCTTCGAGCACCTGTCCCGCCAAATAAAGCGAGCCCGTCACCATGATGCGCACGGGGCCGCGGGCCAGCTTGCGGCTTTTCGCGAATGCGGCCTCCAAGCTGGCGGCCGGATTGGCGGCAATGCCCTCCCGATGAGCAATGGCCGCGAGATCGCCCGCGCGATAGGCGTTCGCCTGGCCGGGAATCTGAACCGTGACTGCGAGTTCGGTCAGCCCTTGGAAATGCCGCAGGAAGCCGCCGGCATCCTTGGTGGACAGCATGCCGGCGATGAGATGGACCGGGCTCGGGACCCGCTCCTCGAGATCGGCGAGCGCGCGCGCCACCGCTTCTCCGGCGGCAGGGTTATGGCCGCCGTCCACCCAAATCTCGGAGTCCGGCGGCGCCAGCTCGTGCAGCTTGCCGGGGGACAGCCGCTCGAGCCGCGCGGGCCAAACCGCGGCCGTGAGGCCCTTGGCGATGGCGTCCTCGGAAATGTGGAAGCCTTCCAGCCGGCGTACCGCGGCAATAGCAGTGCCCGCGTTTTCGACCTGATGCCGGCCGAACAGCCGCGGCAGCGGCAGGTCGAACAGGCAATCCTCATCCTGGAAAATTAGCCTGCCCTGCTGCTCGAATACATCCCAGCTCCGGCCGGCCGCGACCATCGGGGCGCCGAGTTCGCGGGCACGCGCATCGACCACGCCAAGCGCGCTTTGGGCCTGCCTCGACACGATTGCCGGCCGCCCGCGTTTGATGATGCCAGCTTTTTCGTAGGCAATGGCTTCGATCGTATCGCCCAGATAGGAGCAATGGTCGAGGGAGATTGGCGTGAGGATGGTGGCCAGCGGCTCGGCGATTACATTCGTGGCGTCGAGCCTGCCGCCAAGGCCGGTTTCAAGCAGCACGATGTCGGCAGGGTTCTCCGCAAACGCGAGGAAAGCCGCCGCCGTGGTAATCTCGAAGACGGTAATGGGCTCCCCGCCGTTCGCAGCCTCGGCCCTGCTCAAGATGCCGGCCAGATCGCGCTCGCCGATGGGGCGCGCGCCGCCGGGCCCCGCCAGCATGATCCGCTCGTGGAAGCGGCGCAGATGCGGTGAAATAAATGCATGCGTCCGGTAGCCCGCCGCCTCCAGCATCGCCTTCAGGAAGGCAACGGCCGAGCCCTTCCCATTCGTCCCCGCTACGTGGACAACGGGCGGAATCCGCCGGTGCGGGTTGCCGAGCGCGTTAAGCAAGCGCTCGACGCGCCCGAGGGAAAGATCGATGCTCTTCGGGTGGAGCTTTTCAAACCGTGTAAGAAAAGTCTCGGTCTTTTCCGGCTGCAAAGGCGGCGTCCTGGGTTAATGGGGGGCGAACGCGATCGTTTGCGCTCGCGGTTCTATAATGACGAAAGGCTGTCAGGCTTACGATGGCTAGTGCGCCCCGCGGGAAGTCCTACTCCAGGTGCGGCGGGCCCAGACAGGACTTGCCGCGGATCAGGCGTACTAGCAACTCTTTGATTCTAGTACAGCTTTTGTTTTCGCGGAGTTTTTTCGCAAAACCGGGAAGGCCACTTTTGCGAACTCCGCTTAGCTTGCCGGGCCGGCGCGCCCGCTGTCAACCGCACTCTCCACGGGCGATGCTTCCGCATTCACAGTGGCGATCTGCTCCGCCGTCGCAGGCAGGTTGATTTCCAAGGTTCCGCCGGCCGCCTTGGTGCGCACTTTCACGTTGTTCATGCCCGCCCGGTGCTTGCGCTCGGTGACGAGCAAGCTGCACAGCCGGCTTATCGTCTCGCGCAGCTCGTGCCGGTGCACCACCATGTCGATCATGCCGTGCGCAAGCAGGTATTCCGATCTCTGGAAGCCGTCGGGAAGCTTCTCGCGGATGGTTTGCTCGATCACCCGGGGGCCGGCAAAGCCGATCAGCGCGCCAGGCTCGGCGATGTGGATGTCGCCAAGCATCGCGTAGGACGCGGTAACACCGCCGGTCGTGGGATTGGTGAGAACCACGATATAGGGCAGCTTCGCTTCGCGCAGGCGCTGCACCGCGACGGTCGTGCGCGGCATCTGCATCAGCGAAAGAATACCCTCCTGCATACGCGCGCCCCCCGAGGAGACGAAGAGGACGTAGGGGATCTTCATCTCCACCGCCTTCGACATGCCGGTGATGATCGCCTCGCCGGCCGCCATGCCGAGCGAGCCGCCCATAAAGGAGAAATCCTGCACCGCCGCGACAATGGCCAGGCCGTCCAGCGTGCCGAGCCCGGTCAGCAGCGCATCGCTCATGCCGGTTTTCGTGCGGGCTTCCTTGAGCCGGTCCGAGTAGCGCTTTTGGTCGCGGAACTTCAGCGGATCGGCCGGCACCTCTGGGATCGGCACGACCTCGAATTTTCCGCCGTCGAAAAGCCCCTTGAGCCGCGCCTCGGCCCCGATGCGCATATGATAGCCGGAGTCTGGGATGACGAATTGGTTGGCTTCGAGGTCCCGGTGAAAGACCATCTGCCCCGTCTCCGGGCATTTCACCCAGAGATTTTCCGGCATCTCCCGTTTTTGCCACAGGCCGCGGATTTTAGGCCGGACGACGTTGTTAATCCAGTTCACGTATCCTCGCGCCTTTCATGAGCGCCGAGCGGTTTGCTTGGGCTTATCAAGCAGCTTTCATACCCGAGGAAAGCTGCTCGACGAGATCCAAAACCGCTCTTTTGGTTAAGCCGGTCGGCCGCAGCTCCCCGTCAAGGCTTTGCGCGATGGCGTCCACTAGCACCGACCCCACCACAACCCCATCGGAGACGCCTGCAATTGCGCTTGCTTGAGCGGGCGTGCGAACGCCAAAGCCGACCACGACCGGCAGCGGAGTGCGGGCTTTGATCCGCGCTACATTCCGCTCAACAGCAGCAGTGTCCGGCGCGCGCGTCCCAGTAATTCCGACGATAGAGACGTAATAGACGAAGCCGCTCGCGTTTACCAGTACCGTTTCGAGCCGCCGATCGGTGGTTGTGGGCGCGGTCAGCCGGATGAAGCTCAACCCGGCCTGCAGCCCCGGCAGGCAAAGCTCGCCGTCCGCCTCCGGCGGGACATCGACCACGATAAGCCCGTCGACACCGGCCTCAACGGCCTCGCTAAGGAATGCATCCACAGGGAACACATAGATAGGATTATAATATCCCATCAAAATGACCGGCGTATCTTTATCCTCTTCGCGGAAGCTCTTCACCATCTCCAGCGTCTTGCGCATGGTCTGCCCGGCGCGCAAGGCACGCTGCGACGATCTTTGGATCGCCGGGCCGTCCGCCATGGGGTCGGAGAACGGCATCCCAAGCTCGATGATATCAGCCCCCGCTTTTGGCAGCCCTTTCAGGATTTCCAGCGAAACGGCGTAATCGGGATCGCCCGCCGTGACGAAGGTCACGAGCGCCTTCCTCCCCGCACCCTTCAAACTCGCAAATGTCCGCGCTATCCGATCCATCGAAACCGCTCGATCCCCGAAGTTTCCCCGGCTGAACGCCGCCTAAATTTCCATGCCAAGATGGCCGGCAACAGCGAAGATATCCTTATCGCCGCGCCCGCACATGTTCATAACGAGGAGATCGCTGGGCGGCAAGCTTGGCGCAAGCTTTGTGACATAGGCGAGCGCGTGCGCGGGTTCGAGCGCCGGGATGATGCCTTCGAGGCGCGTGCAGATTTGGAACGCATCTAGCGCCTCCCGGTCGGTCGCGGCCACATAGGTGACGCGGCCGGTGTCGCGCAGCCAGGAGTGTTCCGGGCCGATGCCGGGGTAATCGAGGCCCGCCGAGATGGAATGCCCGTCGAGGATCTGGCCATCGTCATTCTGTAAGAGATACGTCCGGTTGCCATGCAGCACGCCAGGCCGGCCGCCGTTCAGCGATGCGCAATGCCCGTTCGGAACGTCGAGGCCGCGGCCGGCTGCCTCCACGCCGTAAATCTTCACGGAGCTATCGTCCAGGAAAGAATGGAACAGGCCCATCGCGTTCGATCCGCCGCCGATGCACGCCACCAGCGTATCGGGCAGCCGCCCTTCCGCGGCCATCATCTGCTCGCGGACCTCGCGGCCGATAATCGACTGGAAATCGCGCACCATGGCGGGATAGGGATGCGGCCCGGCCACCGTGCCGATGATGTAGAACGTATCCTCGACATTGGCGACCCAGTCGCGCAGCGCCTCGTTCATCGCGTCCTTGAGCGTCGCCGTGCCCGAAATCACCGGCTGCACCTCCGCGCCCAGGAGCCGCATGCGGAAAACATTCGGACTTTGCCGCTCGATATCGGTCTGCCCCATATAGACCACGCAAGGAAGCCCAAACCGGGCGGCCACGGTCGCAACCGCCACGCCGTGCTGGCCGGCACCCGTTTCCGCGATGATGCGGGTCTTGCCCATTCGCCTTGCGAGCAGAATCTGGCCCAGGCAATTGTTGATTTTATGCGAGCCGGTATGGTTGAGTTCGTCGCGCTTGAAGTAGATTTTCGCGCCGCCAAAGTGCTTGGTCAGCCTCTCGGCGTAATAGAGCGGGCTCGGCCGGCCGGCGTAATGCGCGTTTAGGTCTTCAAGCTCGGCATGGAATGCGGGATCGTTCTTCGCAGCCGTATAAGCCGCCTCAAGTTCGAGGATAAGCGGCATCAGCGTTTCGGCCACGAAGCGTCCGCCATAAAGGCCGAAATGACCCCGCTCGTCGGGACCGGTGCGATAGCTGTTCAAGTGCAGCAGCGTTTCGGGTGTACCGGACATGAATTCTTTTCCCAGTTAGGACGCGGCCTGGACTGAAGCGGCCGGTTCGAAGGATTTCGCGATGCTGATAAACTCTTTGATCCGCGCGGGAGTTTTTACGCCGGGAGCGGTCTCAACTCCAGAAGAAACGTCGACCGCCAAGGCGCCGCTGGCGCTCAACGCCGCGAGCACATTATCAGAGTTGAGTCCGCCGGAAAGCATGAAATTTGGCCTGAGCGCCGCCTTTGGCAGCCACGTCCAATCGAACGCGATCCCGTTTCCGCCGGGCAGCGCTCCAGGGAGCGCGGAAGGCTTCGCGTCGAAGAGCAGAATATCGGCGGAGCGCTCGAAGCGGCGCCCGGCCGCGATGTCCTCCATGCCGCCCACCTTTATCGCCTTAATGATGGACGCATGCGAGAGCGAGCGGATCGCGGCTATGCGCTCCGGGCTCTCGTCTCCGTGCAACTGAAAAAAGTCCGGATGAACCCCGGCTTCGATTTCCCGGACCGCCTCGTCCGCCGCGTTCACGGTCAGCGCCACGGTCTTTATGCGCCCTTCAGCGAGCTTTGCGAGCTCTGCCGCCTGCTTAAGCGATACATTCCTGGGGCTCTTTTCGAAGAATACGAATCCGGCGTAGTCCGCACCGGCTTCGATGGCGGCCTCCAGGGTCTCCTTAGCCGATAACCCGCAAATCTTGACCGAGACGCTCATCGTTCTTTTCGATTGAAAGCTTTACGTGCAAGCGCGCCGCGGTTGGTATCGCTGGCCGCTTAGAGGTACGAACGGAGTGGCCGCGCCGCGGCGGGCGTGCAGGAATTCCCTGCGGA
>JBKQNN010000023.1:0-6092 GCA_052145975.1 Rhodomicrobium sp.
CCAAGAAGGCGCTCGGCATGGAGAACATCTACGAACGCGTCTTCATCGTGAAATATCTGCTCGACGCCAACAAGCCCAACCAGGTCGCTGGCGCGGTCGGCTTCTCGGTGCGCGAGCACAAGCTCTACGTCTTCAGGGCCAAGACCATCCTCAACGTGGCCGGCGGCGCGGTGAACGTGTTCCGTCCGCGCACCACCGGCGAGGGCATGGGCCGCGTCTGGTATCCCGTGTGGAACGCCGGTTCGACCTACGCCATGGCGGCCGAAGTCGGCGCCGAGCTGACGATGATGGAAAACCGCTTCGTGCCGACCCGCTTCAAGGACGGCTACGGCCCGGTCGGCGCGTGGTTCCTCTTGTTCAAGGCCAAGGCGACCAACGCCTTCGGCGAGGACTACGTCACCAAGAACGCCGACATGCTCAAGCAGTTCGCGCCCTACGACAAGGCGATGGTCGTCCCCTCCTGCTTGCGCAACCACGCGATGCTGAAGGAAATGAAGGAAGGCCGCGGGCCGATCGTGATGGACACTCCCGGCGCGATGAAGAAGCTCGGCGAGACGCTGACGCCCAAGGAAGTCAAGCATCTCGAGGCCGAGGCGTGGGAAGACTTCCTCGACATGTGCATCGGCCAGGCCGGCGTCTGGGCGGGCCTCAACATCCGCCCCGAACAGCAGGACTCCGAACTCATGCCGACCGAGCCCTATCTCTTGGGGTCGCACTCGGGCTGCTGCGGCATCTGGGTGTCGGGTCCGGAAGACATCGCGCCGCCGGAATGGCAGTGGGGCTACAACCGCATGACGACGGTCAACGGCCTGTTCACCGCGGGCGACGGCGTCGGCGCTTCGGGGCACAAGTTCTCCTCCGGCAGCCACGCGGAAGGCCGCATCGCCGCCAAGGCGATGGTCAAGTTCTGCCTCGATCACGCCGATTTCAAGCCGGCGCTGAAGGGCGACATCAAGGCCATCACCGAGGAAATCTATCGTCCGGTGCGCAACTACATCGAGCACAAGGACAAGACCACGGCGGAGGACGTCAACCCGCACTACATCACGCCCAAGATGTTGCAGATGCGCCTGCAGAAGACCATGGACGAGTATGTGGCCGGCTGCTCGACCTACTACCAGACCAACGCGAAGCTGCTTGAAATGGGCCTGAAGTACCTGGGCTATCTCAAGGAAGACAGCAAGAAGATGCGCGCGAAGGACCTCCACGAGCTGATGCGCGCGTGGGAGAACTATCACCGCATCATCACCGCCGAGGCTCACCTGCGTCACATCATGTTCCGCGAGGAGACGCGCTATCCGGGCTTCTACTACCGCACGGACTTCCCGAAGCTCGATCCGCAGAATTGGCAGTGCTTCGTCAATTCGAAGGTCGATCCGGCAACCGGCGATTGGACGATGATCAAGCGTCCGCACGTCGACCTGGTCGAGAAGCACTACGGCGGCCAGAAGCACTAAGGCACGCTATTAGCGGGGGCGCTGGACGCCCCCGCATTCATGTATCAAGGGGGCGGCGGTATCCGAAGACCCCCTCACCCAGCCCTCTCCCCAAGGGGAGAGGGAGTTTGCTGCGGCCTTGGTCAAGAGTTCGCGGACAATTCTGGCGTTCCCTCGCCCCAACGGGGAGAGGGACAGGGTGAGGGGGGACTCGATATATCCACCCCGCAGAGTCTTGCCCGCGAAAGTTGCGGGGCTCAGGCTTTAGGCGTATGGCCTTGACGCCAGCGAAAAACTTAGCCAGCCACGCTAGGCAGGACAAAGAGAGCGTAGATGACCGCGGAAGATACCCTGGACGGCGAAGAGCGCGATGCGCATGAACAGACGCACCGCCCCAGCGCGGAGCGCGACCAGAAGCTGGACGTTTTCGACAGCGTTCGCATCCAGACGGAGAATCCGGTGCAGCCGGTCAGGCTCGGCCCTGACGACAGCTTCCGCTTCCGCTGCCACCGCGGCGTTTCCTGCTGGAACAAGTGCTGCCATGGCGCGGACATCACCTTGCCTCCCTACGATATCCTACGGCTTTCGCGGCACTTCAGCGTGCGGCCTGCCGAATTTCTCGAACGCTACACCGTGCCCGCCGAGAACGAAGCCGCGGCCATGCCCATCGTCAAACTCAAGATGGGCGGCGACGACGGCACGGGGGCTTGCCCCTTCCTGGCCGAAGAAGGCTGCACGGTCTACTCCGACAGGCCCGCGGCCTGCCGCTATTATCCGCTGGGCCTGATCTCGGTGAAGCTCAAGGATAGCGAGGTCAAGGAGGACTTCCATTTTCTGGTGGGCGAGGATCATTGCCGCGGGCACGATGAGGCGCAAACACAGACGGTTGCCGAATTCTGCAAGGATCAGGGCACGGAGCCTTACGAGCAAATCAACCGCGGCTGGATCGATATCCTGATGAAGCTTGCCTCCTGGCGCCCGATGGGCGGGCCGATGGGCAAAGCGCCGTCGCCCCAGGCGCGGCAGATGTTTTTCATGGCTTCCACCGATGTGGACCGCTTCCGCAAATTCGTTTTCGAAAGCAGCTTCCTGCAACGCTACGACATCCCGGAGGAAGCCCTAGAACTCGTCCGCACCAGCGACGAGGCGGTCATCTGCCTTGGCATGGATTGGATGAAAAACGTCCTGTTCTACGAACCCACGATCGAGATCCGCGGCGAGGTGCTGCAACAGGCCATCGCTCAGGCGAGGACCGAAACCGGCGCGGGCTAGCAGGGGAACGTCATTGCGAGCGAAGCGAAGCAATCCAGCACCAGGGGCTGTACATAATTATGGATCACCACGGCGGCCGTAGCCGCCTCGCGATGACGTTAGCGGGGTAACAATGGCGATAGGGTACATGAACGGCAACGGTGCACTCCCCTGGATGCGGCGCTTGATGCCGTTTCTTGCCTGGACGCCGCTCGTCAATGCGCGCACGCTGAACGTCGATTTTCTGGCAGCCCTGACAGGCGCGCTGGTCGTGCTGCCGCAGGGCATCGCCTACGCCACAATCGCAGGCATGCCGCCGGTATACGGCCTCTATGCCGGCATGATCCCGGCCATCGTCGCAGCACTATTCGGCTCGTCCTGGCAATTGGTGTCGGGCCCGACGGTGGCGGGCTCGCTGGTGATGGCCTCGGCGCTGGGCGCCATGGCGGAGCCGGCCTCCGCGAATTATGTGGCGCTGGCGCTGACGCTCGCCTTCCTCGTCGGCGTGCTCGAATTGTCCATGGGCATTCTCAGGCTCGGCGTGCTCGTCAACTTCATTTCGCATTCCGTCATCATCGGCTTCACCGCCGGCGCCGGCGTGATCATCGCCGCCAACCAGCTGAAAAACTTCCTCGCCTTGCCCGTGCCCTACGGGTCCAAGTTCTACCAAGTCATAGAATTTGTGTTCACCCATTTTGGCGACTCCTCCTGGCGGCCGGCCGTTGTCGGCGCGGTCACCGTCGGCACAGCCGTAGTGGCTAAGCGTTACTTCCCCCGCGCGCCCTATATGATCGCCGCCATGCTGGTGGCGAGCCTGGTGGCGTACTTCATGAACCTGGCAAAGCCTGGGTCCGTTGCGACGGTTGGGGCTTTGCCGTCCAGCCTGCCGCCGCTTTCAGCGCCCAGTTTCAGCCTTGAGGTTTGGGGCTCGCTGACCTCGGTCACTTTGGTCATGACGCTGTTCGCGCTGACCGAGGCCATATCCATCGCGCGCGCGCTCGCCTTGCGCACCGGCCAGCACATCGACGCCAACCAGGAGTTCATCGGCCAGGGCCTTTCGAACATCGCCGGCGCGTTTTTTTCGGGTTACGTGGCCACCGGTTCGTTCAACCGCAGCGCGCTCAACTATTCGGTGGGCGCCCAGACGCCGGTCGCGGCGATCCTGGCTGGCGTTTTGCTGATGTTCATCGTCGTGCTGGTGGCACCGCTCGCGGTCTACCTGCCGAAAGCGACCATGGCCGGCATTCTGTTCATCGTCGCCTATGGGCTGTGGGACAGCCACCACATCAAGCAGATCGTCCGCACGAGCTGGTCCGATACGGCGGTGCTGGCGATTACCTTCACCGCCGCGCTGACCCTCGAACTCGACAAGGCAATTTTCGCCGGAGTGCTGGTGTCGCTGCTGCTCTATCTGCGGCAAACCTCAAATCCGGAAATCCATATCCGCGTTCCCGATCCGGTAAACTACGCAAGGAAATTTACCGATATCCGCGCCGATTTGCCGGAATGCCGGCAGGTCCGGCTGATCCGCATCGACGGCTCGCTGTTTTTCGGCGCCGTGAACACCTTTCAGGCAACGCTTAGGGGCTACGAAGATACCGCCCCCGAAGTGAAGCATCTGCTGATCGTCATGCAGGCGGTGAACTTCATGGATGTTGCCGGCGCCGAAGCTTTGGTCGCAATGGCCAGGCGCTACCGGGCGCGCGGCGGCGGCCTCTACCTGATCCGGCCGAAGGAGCGAGTTGTCGATCTCCTGGAACGCGGCCATTACCTGGACGATATCGGCCGGGAAAACGTGTTCCACTCCAAGACTACCGCTCTGCGAACCGTCTACCGCCTGCTCGATTACAGCAAATGCCGGAACTGCGGGCTGAAGGTGTTCGTGGAATGCGTGCGCATGGGCAAGCAGGAGCCCAGGGAAGACGAGGATGACGAGCCGGCGCCGGCCGCTGCCAAGAGCGCGTGAGACCGGCCTGCCCGTCTCACACCAACCGCCAAAAGTCCTGACACCTTGGTCCTTGGCCGTTCATTCAGACGGCCAAAAGTATATACTTGCATAGAAATAGGCTTTTTGCCGAACGAACCCAAAATTCATCAACAAAAACAAACGATAGCCTCCCACACACCCTGACGCCGGGGCACAGCACGCCCCGGCAAAGGAGTCGAAATCTTCGACGGCTGGTATCAGAGAAGCTCGCCGGCCTCCAAGGCGCGGTTTGAGTATTCCACCGTGCCATCCGGAAACGCGATCTCCCAGATTTCATAGCAGGTGAAGTTGAAGACCTGGAGCCGCAGCCTGCCGCAATCGAGTTGCAGATCGCCAGTGCCTTCCTCTATCCGCACAGTTACAAAGCGCTCGCCTTCCAGTTCCGCTTTCAACCTGGATATGGCGTTTATGGGTTCTGGAAGACCGTATTTTTGAAGATGGTCGAAGCTGCTGAGCTGTGCCTTGCCATCCTTCAAGAGACGCCAATAACACGCGCGCAGGGTTGTCCCATCCGCAAACGCAATCCGAACCGGTGCCTGTCCAAAATCGAAGGGAATGCCTTCCCCTGTCACCTGGAACGGCTGGCTGGAAAGTGCGGCAAGCTTACGTTGCAAATTCGTGGCCACGGCTTAGTTCAAGCGCGCAGAACGGGCAGGAATTGCTCCTGGTTGCAGGCGATTGGGCAGGCCGGAGCCCGCCTCTGCGCTATTTCCCTGCCTCGACCTCGGCGACGGCCTGCGCCATCAGCTCGATGAGCTTCCGCTTCAGCGTGCGCTCGTCCATGGCGACGCCCTTCGCCTTGAAGTCTTCGAGCACCTTTGCCATCAGGGCCGCGTCGCCCGGATGCGCGAAATCCTCCTTCAGCGCCTGCTTGGTGTAATC
Organism: Rhodomicrobium sp.; assembly: GCA_052145975.1. Taxonomy (GTDB): domain Bacteria; phylum Pseudomonadota; class Alphaproteobacteria; order Rhizobiales; family Rhodomicrobiaceae; genus Rhodomicrobium. The sequence goes on from JBKQNN010000023.1 coordinate 5,557, forward strand.
CTCCGCCGCAGTCCCCGTAAGGCCGAGCTGGGCCGCCACCCAGGCTCCGAGGGCCTTGTCGCGGCGCGCTTTCGCCTTGAACCGCAGCTCCTCGTCGCGGGCGAATTTCGCCTCGTAACCCTGTTCGCGTTCGTCGAATGTGGTCATCGTCTACCCCTGGACCGGGACGTACATCCGGCAGCCGCGCCGCGAGGACTTTAATCGCGAGGCCGGCGGAGCCATCTCTTAGTGCTAACGTTGGATCGATATCATGGCATGGATAGCGTGAAATTGCATCCAAATCAACACGGGAGCCGGGGTCCGGCCCCGTTCAGCGCTGCGGGAGGGTGGTGGTTTGATCGCACAACTTTATGGGAATAGGTGACAATGACGCGAATATGCGCTTGAAGTATAGCTCGAACCCGATCCGGTTTTCCGGACTGCCAGCAAAATTGGGGGTTTCCCATGAATAACCGCCGCCGCCGCATCTACGAGGGAAAGGCGAAGGTTCTCTATGAAGGGCCGGAACCAGGCACGCTTATTCAGCATTTCAAGGA
>JBKQNN010000024.1:0-7765 GCA_052145975.1 Rhodomicrobium sp.
TGGAACTGCTATTATAAGAAGCCAGGGCCCAAAACCATGGCCGATGGCTGGAAGCGCCTGCAAGCCATGCTCGAAGGCGCCGCCCTCGCAATGGGGAGGCTCCAACTTGTTTGAATCCCGTAGCCCCATGGGGAGAAGGACAGGATGAGGGGGGACTTCCTGAAGCAATCAACCGGATTCGGTATTATCCGCGGGAAATCCTGTCAGCGCCAGCCGCATATGGGGCAGGATTTCCCGCGGGGCGTACTAGGTATTTCAGACCGCTGGCACGCGGGTGTTACTGCGGGATGCACATCCCCGAAGCGGCAACTCTAAAGCTCCTCGGCTGCTCGCCCCGCTGCCAAATCTCCAACATTTGCAGATACGCTGCTTCGATGTGGCCCCGGAGGCGTTCCGCATCGAACAGAGGATAGGTCAAACGATTTGATTTGAGCCGCTGCCGGTAACCGTCCAAGAGGACGGGGTCCCGCACTAACCGTAACGCGAGCGCCTCGTAGTCCTCGATGCTGCGCGTTACGAGTTCAGGCAATCCGATCGCATTCAGCATGCTGGCCGCAGCGCGTCCAGCAAACGTCTGGCCAAGTGAAGTAAGAACCGGAAGGCCCATCCATAGTGCATCGCTCGCCGTTGTATGAGCATTGTAGGGAAGCGTGTCGAGGAACAGGTCCGCGAGATGATGCCGCGCGAGGTGATCCTCGGAAGCCGGCAACCAGCGGGCGAAAACAAGCCGTGCGGGATTAATCCCACGAGCCTGAGCCTCCTTGCGGAGATTCCGTTCAGCGCTTTCGTTGTCAAACCTTAGCCATAACAAGCTACCCTCGACAGCATGCAGGAGCCGCATCCATACATCGAAGATCTCGGGGGTGATCTTCCAGCTCTGATTGAAACAGCAGAAGACGAATCCTGTCTCTGGAAGGCCGGCTTCCCGCCGGGATGGCACCCGCGCAGAACAATGCCTATTCGGGTCACTGACGAAATAGCAATCTGGCAGATGGACGATTTTCTCGGCGTAGAAAGCCTGATGTTCGAACGGTGCGACCGTTTCGTCGGCGATGATATAGTCAAGTGACGCCGTCCCAATTGTACCGGGATAGCCGAGATAGGAGGCCTGGACCGGTGCAGGACGGTAGCTAAGAATCTTTGGCCGCGAATCCTTCGTATGGCCCATCAGGTCGATTACGATATCGGCCTCGATGCCGTGAAGAAGCCTCGCGGCATCCAAATCGTTCCTTTCACGGATATCGTGGAATTGATCGAACGCCCTCACAAGACGCTTGCGCAAGTCACTTGCGTCATCCGCAGCGAAAGAAGCGGCGATAACCTCGAACTGCGAGCGATCATGGCGTTCGAAGAGGTCCGCCATGAGATACCCTACCGGGTGCTCCCGGAAGTCCGCAGAGAGATAGGCGATGCGCACCTTCTCGTGACGCCTCGTTTCGCCGGCATAGAGCGGCCGCGGGACGGCTTCAATGAATTTCGCGGAATAGTTTGTCGCGCATTGCAGCAACAGCGAAGCATCGCCGGAACAGGTGAGCACCTGAAAAGGAGAAATAATGGCCCCCCGTTCTGAGGCTCGCCTAATCGCATCGGCGGAAAACGAAGCCCTGCGGCCGAAGTCACAAACGGAATTCGCGCACCAGATTAGGCCGTTAAGGGCGTGGGGATGATCTGGCTGCAGCGCCAGCGCCTTTTCATAGCAAACCAGGGCTTCGTCGAACTTACGCAAAAGGTCTAACACGCCGCCGCGGTTGTTGAAGGCATTGGCATCCTGGGGACTAAGGGCAAGCGCCTTGTCGTAGCATGCGATAGCCTCCTCAGGACGCTTCAGTTCCCGCAACGCGCTGCCGCGGTTATTGTAAGCTTGTGCCAAGTCTGGGTTGAGCGTCAGAGCCATGTCGAAGTTGGCGAGCGCTTCGCCGAACCGGGTAAGCTCTAGGAGAACGATTCCCCGGTTGTTGTGAAGATCCGGATCGCCAGGCTTCAATGCGATCGCCTTGTCATAACACACGAGCGCTTCATCGAACCGGCGCAGCTCCTGGAGTGCATCACCTTTGTTGCCCAGAGTTTCCGCATAATGCGGTTTGAGTGCCAGCGCCCGGCCGTAGCTTGCCAACGCCTCTTCGAAACGGTTTAGCCTTTGAAGCGCATTACCATGGTTCCGATAGGCGAGCGCAGAGTCAGGCTTGATCTCCATGGCTCTCTGGTAGCTGGCGATGGCCTCGTCAAACCGCTTCAGCTCCTGGAGCGTATTTGCCCTATTGATATGGAGCTCAGCGTCGTTAGGCTGCAGAGTAATTGCTTTCTCGTAGCTCCGTAGCGCCTCGTCGTATCGCTTCAGCTCCCGCAACGCATTTCCGCGGTTATAATAGGCCATTGCAAAGCTGGGTTCAATCGACAGGGCTCTGTCAAAGCTCGCGATCGCGTCTTCGAAGCGCTTCAGCATGCACAGCGCAATCCCGAAATTGCGTACCATGAACGGATTTCGCTTATTCCTGCTGGCAGCATGACCAATCAGGTGGGCCGCATCTGCCGCGTGCCCCGCCTGCAAAGCGATCATGCCAAGCAGGTATGAAGCATCTGGATGCCCAGGATGCGCGCGGAGCACTTGGCGAAAGCAAACCTCGGCGTCGCGCAGACGCTCTGCTTGGAGATGCTTGAAACCAGCTTCCAGCATGTCCGCCGAAGCCTTTGGTATTGCTTCGGCTGCGCCCGTTCCGTAGGAGCCCCCCAAGCTCTGACCAGATTTAGCGGCAGCGCGGCGCTGTTTGCGATTCATAATCGCCAGCTCCCTTCAAACAGTTTGGTGACTTAGCTGAAAATTCATTCTGCAGCGGCGTCAGGTTGAGATGCCCAAAATAGGCCCCAAACCGTTGGCTGCCGTCAACACCCGAATGCGGCTGGACAACAAACCGCCAGCTTATGCGGCAGTGAGGACTACAATCTGGACCAGCCAAGGTATTAGCTAACTGACGTGGTGACATCAACAGCTCGCGTGCGGTGCTTTGCGGAAACATCGTAATCGGCAGCCGGATTAATGAACCGTTCGTTTCGCGTAAGCGCCTACTATGGTAAACGCGAGGACGGTAAACGGTGGTGCGGCATATTTTCCGCCGCCGTCTTTCTGCGAATCTTTTCCCGCTTTAGGTCGAATTCTACGATTCCAAAATACCCGTTAATATTAGATTGTTGCGCGCGTTAACCACCAAACCCTACCCGCAGTTGTAGAAATAGTTAACGGCAAGCAAAGGTTAATTGTGTAATATCAATGACTTATTAGGCCGTATTCGTATTACCCGCTGCCGGAAACGCTTTTTCTTGGCCGCGCGCTGAAGGAAGAAGAAAGTCAAGCCCGTGGCGATGTATTGGAAGAAGATATGGGTTTGCGGGTATTTAAAAAATGCGGCTGCCGCAGTATGCAAGAAAGACTATTTGCAAGGAAATGCTGCCGACGCAGGCTCCAAAGGCGTGTGCTGGCCGCGCCCAGCAAATGGAAAGCTAACTCTTGCGAGGGCTTGCTTGGGCGTAGCCATCTCTACTCTTACTCCCGGTGCTTGCCGCGTTTCCTCAATGCCGTTCCTTAGCAGGAGCGTGTGAAAATATCGGCAGCACCCTCTACCGTCATGGCCGGGCCTGACCCGGCCATCCAGCAACATACTGATAGCGTTGAGTTTTCCATGGATGGCCGGGTCAAGCCGGGCCATGACAATTCAGGTTGCTGCGATGGCCTGCGCGGCGTTAGTGCATCGGTAAGGAGCTGTGGGTCACGATAGAGCCATGGGAAGGCGGAGGCGCGGCCGGGAGGCTTGTTATGGCGTTATTTGCAGGGGTTGAGAGCGGAGCGAGGCCGGCTGCAGCCAGGCGGCTGGCGGCGGGCTGGGCAGCGCGGGCCGATGCAGCTCCCGGTGGGCGGCGCTCGCGCCAAAAGGTAAACGCGCGGCGCCGCGCTCAGCCGCTGAAAAATGCGGGATGTGGAGGCCCACCCTATCGAACATGGCTAACAAATTGCTAAAAAACTTATCGGTATGAAGGGGGCGCTTTTGCTGCAGCTAGAGGGAAGTAAGCAAGCGGATCTCCAGCGGTAGAGCGGAGCGGTATCAGCCCCCCGTGAGGCTCATCTGCCGCGTGAGCTGCGGCTTCTGTCCACGCACGCCCAAAGTGAAGCTGTGCCCCTTGGGCTTGCGCGCAATAGCCTCGTCGATTGCCGCGTGCAGCGGCTCGTCCGGCACGCTGTTGCGCAGCGGGCCTGCCAAATCTGCGGAGTCTTCTTGGCCGAGGCACATGTAGAGCCTTCCGGTGCAGGTCAGACGCGCGCGGTTGCAGGTTTCGCAGAAATTGTGGCTGAGCGGCGTGATGAAACCCAGCCGTCCGCCAGTCTCACGCACGCGGACATAGCGCGCAGGGCCACCTGTGCAATGGGGGATGCTGTCGAGCGTGAAGCTGTTCATCAGCTGCGCCTTCACTACAGAAAGCGGCAAGTATTCGCTCTCGATTCGGCGTTCCGTTCCGCCAAGGGGCATGGTCTCGATAAGCGTCAAGTCCATGCCCTCGCCATGGCACCAACGGACCATAGACTCGATCTCATCCTCGTTTACGCCGCGCAAGGCAACCATGTTGATCTTGACCTTGAGGCCTGCTTTCCGTGCTGCCGCGATGCCCCCGGCAACCTTTCCGAAATCGCCCAAGCGCGTGATTATCTTGAATTTCGCAGGATTGAGCGTGTCGAGCGAAACGTTGATGCGGCGCACCCCGGCGGACGCAAGCCCATCGGCATATTTCGCAAGCTGGCTGCCGTTGGTCGTGAGCGTAAGTTCGTTCAGCGCGCCACTCAGGAGGTGTCGCGACAGCGCATGAACGAGGGACATGACATTTTTGCGGACCAAAGGCTCTCCGCCTGTCAGCCGCAGCTTCCGCACGCCTTTGGCGATGAACGCCGAGCAAAGCCGGTCCAGCTCCTCCAAGCTCAGCAGACCGGCTTTCGGCAGAAAGTGAGTATCGCCAGCCATGCAATAGAAGCAGCGGAAATCGCAACGGTCTGTCACCGAGACGCGCAAGTAAGTTATGCGCCTGCCAAAAGCATCTACGGCTGGATGTTCGCCTATTTGGGCTGGGATGGGAACGATCATGGGTATCTTACGGGTTGTGGCAGCCTCTACGGTCAGTATGCGGCGTCAGCTGAAATGAGCGGCCAAATTTGCATCGTCGCCTTCACGGATCGGGCAAATCGTAGCCACCGGGGTGCGTTTGAGACATGGTCCAACATGGAAAGCCGTCCGCTCTTGAAGCCGCATTTCGACGCCTTGCTGCTTACGCTAACGCTTCCCTTGGTGCGTTTCTGTCGGCCAGCCGACACGCCGCGCCAACGTTGGCGGCGATGCCAGCGCGCGTTCAGGGCGTGCTCGATGGCTGCTTTGCGATGAAGGCGAAGCGCGGCGTACACGGCTTCGCGTTTTCCGGGCCGATCGCCTGCCATGCTTGCGGAAACAACGGCGGCCGCCAGCCGCGTGAAAACCGGCGGCGCGGCCAAATTGCCGAAAACTGATATTTGGCTGACGACGCAGTCCGCGTCGAACCTGTCTCGGCGGTAAAAACAGGGAAAAATACAGGCAAATCTCGATTTCCGGATGGTAAGTCGCGCCTCGAGCCTTAGCTGGAGCCGATTTTCCGGGTTTTCTTGTCCGTCTTCTCACAAAAAGAACAGGAAACGCGATTGCGATAACAGGGAAGTGCACAGCCCAAGAACAGGGAAAACTGCCGAGCTTTTTGGCGCCGTGTGGGGGGACGCTGATTTGGGTTTAACTTTGCGGCCGCACCTGCGGTCGCCCGGACGGCCCCAGACGTTTGCGCCGCCGGCTCACTTCACTAAGAAACGGCACGCTGTCTGAGTATCTTGATGGCACTCCATTTCAGAGCGCGGACGCTAACACGCCGTTAACCTACTCATGCGGCAATTCGAGTATATTGGGGTTATGTCAACCCTCAAAGTATCCTATCGAGATCCCGCTCAACTTAGGCGCCGCGACCGCAATCCGCGCACCCACACTCCGAAACAAGTCAAACAGATTGCCGCCAGTATCAAGGAATTCGGCTTCATCAATCCGGTCTTGATCGACGGCTCGGGCGGCATCATCGCCGGCCACGGCAGGGTCGAGGCCGCAAAGCTGCTCGGCATGGGTGACATTCCGACGGTGTACGTGCTGTCCTGCCAAAGGAAGCCGTCCGGCACAATGGTAACGGTGTGGCGTTCGCCCTGGTACTCGCGCACCAGGACGGTTCCAGCTTTCAGGCGGCGGTTCAGCCCGTCCGGCTTCCCGCCGCGTGTCAACCGGTCCAGGAGCTTGACGGTTTCCTTATCGAGGCCGCCGGAGGCTTCCGCCTGGATGCGATAGGCGATCATCCGGGCGATGATGCCCTCGCTCAGGCCTTTGGGTGGGATAGCCCCGGACATCATGCGCCAGCGTTGGCGCAGCGCCTCGATGCCGAGAGACCTGACCTGGTCAACCCCGGCCTCGATCGCAGCGGCATCTTTGGTCCGCCGATCCATAGCTAGGCCGCCTCGCCGCTAGCGGCCTGCCTTTTGGGCTTAGGCGTGGATCGCTTGGCAGCCACGACGCGGTAGACGCGGCCATCGAGCTTCTTCTCGGACGTCAGCGTAAGTCCGAGCTTCTTGCGGACCACACCGGCAAAGAAGCTGCGCACCGAATGCTGCTGCCATCCCGTCTCCTGCATGACAGCAGTGATGGTTGTGCCCTGCCCGCGCTTGAGCATGGCCAGCACGCGGTCCTGCTTCGATGGGCTGCGGCCCGTTTTGGCCTCCTGTTGCTGAGGCTTACCCTCTTCTCCTTCGGGCGGGCGGCCTGCTTGGGTGAGCGATCCGCCCCCTCTTTGGCCGGTTGGGCTTCCCCGGCCTCCTGTGGCGCGCCAGCGTCAACACCTGGGCTCACAAGCCCCCCATCGGTAATCTGGGTATCGATGAGTTTCATCGGGATCCTCCGTCCGGTTTGCGGCGGCACCACGCGCCGTCACCACCGACGCCCGCACGGGCTGGAAAGCCGGCGGGGCAGATCCCGGGAAAGCCTATTGGGGCTTCACAGGGCGCGGATAGTGACGCTCTGTTTGAAGGCGAAGTCCAGTCCTTTCTGGAGCGCTTTGCATGAGATTCGAGGCCGTGACCGGCGACTCGGCTCCGCGATGGTTGAAGGCGGCGATTTGGCGGCCGGCCGCGTGATCGAACCGGCCTGTCCACAGCCGCCTAGCGCTTCGATGCGGACGGAATTTTTGCAACTGCGAAAAAGGGTAGTCAGGGCCAATTCCGGAAATAGCAGTCTATCCAATTGTACACTTCGGGAATGGCTGCTTGTGCTATCCCTCTGCAGACATATTGTGCAGGCGTCGCGAAACCCCTCTCCATCTCTGTCCGGGCTAACTTCGGCCTTGCTTTATAAGTACCAAGACGGTTCTGTCGGCAAGCATATTACACGGCGGATTGAGGCGAGCGATGCGGCTGCGGGCGTGGAAGTTGTTGTTGCTGTCGATAGCGTTCGCGCTTGCCGCGGCGCTGCCGCCCGCGCTCGCCCAATCGCCCGCCGACGCCGAGCTTAAAGCGCTTAAGGAACGCGCAGACGTATTTTTCCAGGCGAGCAAATATAGGCAAGCTTTCCAAGTTGCAGAACAAGGCGCTGAATCCGTCGAAAATGCGGAGGCTGCTCAAGGTACAGCACGCAATTTAACAGCGGACGCCTTGGGAACTGTTGCTTGGTATGCCCTG
>JBKQNN010000025.1:0-3978 GCA_052145975.1 Rhodomicrobium sp.
GTCACGAGCTCTCCCTCCGGCGCCACCGGCAAATCTGTGCTATCGCTCGCAACTGATATCGTGTAACAGCTCGCATGAAAAGGGGTGTCCTCGATGCCGCGTATACTGATCGTGGATGACGAGCCGCTGATCTCGATGTTGCTGGAGGACTGGCTCAACGAGCTTGGTCATGAGGTTGTTGGACCTGCAAACAACGTTGCGTCTGCCTTGGCCTTGATCGAATCCGGCGGCCCCAACGCCGCTATCCTCGACGTCACTCTGGGTAGCGAGACCGGTTATCCCGTCGCCGAACGCCTCGCGGAGCGCAACATTCCCTTCGTTTTCGCGACGGGCCACGCCGAGGGCAGCTTGCTGCCGCCCCACGCCGGGGCGCCCGTGCTGACCAAGCCCTTCGATTTTGCTGCAGTCCGGGCCGCCATCGCCGGAATGGTCGAAAAAGCGCCGGGCTAAGCGCCGCCCTGCCTCGCTGCGGAGAGGGAAGGCCAGACCCGTCACCAAACTGCCAAGCCGCGCTTTGTGCCGGCGCGGAGATATTCGAAAATGTTGCCGATTTGCGCCTCGCCACCGCGCGGGCGAAAAGAGTGCTGTACAGTTCGCCGGTTGGTTCCTAATCAGTATTATAGTTTCTTGGCGCGCTAAAGGGGGCGAACTTGGAAGAGCCGGTGTCTGCTGCGCAGCATCTCTCCCCGGTGAATTCCGCCGGCTGCCTCATCTTGGCTTTCGCCGGCGCCGCACTCGCCTGGGGGGCAGCCGGATTCGCTCTGCTAGCCTTTGAGGATCTGCGCGCGGCTCTAAACCTGCCGTGGCTGGCAATCCTGCCTCTGCCGGCCATGCTCTTTGCCTTCGAGATCAATGTGTTGCTCGCTGCCGCGCTCTTCATGGCGCACCCGGAGGGGCGCCCCGGACTGCGCTGGCGCAGCGCGTTATGGCTGGCCTTCTTGTACGTTCAGGGCGTAAACGCGGCGGCTGGCCTCGGCCTTTCGCTCGCTTTGCAAACCGGTGCAGCTTGGACCGCGAGCTCGCTCTATGGCATCCTGTGGGCGCCCGTGCCGCTGCTGTTCCTCGCGGCGCTGCTGCCTGGGTACAGACGTACGTTGCAGCCGGCCGGCTGGTTTGTGCTGGCGGCCCTGCTGTGCCTTGCCTTGGCGCAATTGGTGCGAGGCTTCGAGAACCCCTTATTGGCTGACTGTCTTTCCAATCGGCTTTGTGCAGACTTGCGCTCGGGACTGCAGAGCTGGTTTCCGTCCGCCGATGGAACGGCCTTCGCACTCGCCCTCGGCTCTATAGGCATCACCTACCGCTTCATACCGCAAGACCCGCGAAGCCGGGCTACGGTACATCGCCTGGCCGCCGCGCATTTTGCGGCAATCGCGTTTCTTTACATTGCAGTCAAACTAATGCAGCCGGTGCCGTTTTGGGCTCTGCCCGTCGCCTTATACTGGCTAAAGCTGTGGGCGCCGCTTTTTGCTCTGGCCATTGCCGTTTTGTGGCTTTTGCTGGTGCTTATCCTCACCTCGGACAAGCTGCAGTCCGATGCTGCCGCGCGCTTCTTCCTGCTGGGAGCCATCCTATATGCTGTGACGGCGTGGGCCGCGCAGCCCCTCCAGTCCCGCGGGGTAAACTCTCTCTCGCACTACACGGATTGGACGCTCTACCAAGCATACATACCGGGTCTCGTGCTGGCCGCATCCTGCGGTGCGATTTACAGCATCGCGACCCAGCTACGGGGCGGCCAGGGGCTTTACTCCACGCGCCTGGCGATGTGGCATTTCTGGTTCTGCGTGCTTGGCATCCCGCTCTATAACGGCGCCATGTGGATTTCCGGTATTGCGCAGGGTCTGCTGTGGCGCGCCGCAGACGGCGCGGGATATCTCGATTACCGGATGGTGGTGGCCATCGAGGCGGCACACTCGTATTCCATAATCAAGGCAGCCGGCAGCGTGCTGCTCGCGGCAGGCTGGGCGATGATGGCCTATAATGTCTGCCGCACACGCGCGGCTGTACGGTGAAGCCGCAGAAGGACGGCGCGCGGGATTCAACGTGACGTGGATAAGCGCTTGCCAGCGAGGCCCAGTTTCAAGTTTCCGGTTGAGACGACCGGGGAATGCACGTGGTTATGTGCATCGCCATGCGAATGATCGTGCGGATGGTTATGAACCGTGCCGTCGGCATGAACGTGGCTGTGATCGTGCTCCGTTCCATTCGCGTCTTTTCCGGAAGACTTTTCTTTGGGGCTGCGTGTATCGCACCCGCACTTGTCGCACATTGCACTACTCCTTTTGCGTTTTCAGCTAGACTTGGCGGTTGTCTCATACCAGCACAGCGTTTCCGGCTCCTGGATTGCTTCGGGGCGATGCCCCTCGCAATGACGGAGAACGGTCAAAACTTGTGGCGGCTGGTCTCAAGCCTTCTGGCGATGGCACCGATCTCATCCGCCAGCCGCGGAGCGAGATCGTAGAGAACCGTGCCGGTACGGTCGGCCGTCATCGCCTCACCCGCTGCTTCCAGACACCCCGCCAGCGGAATGCCGCCCGCGTTTTCCCCAAAGAACCGCCTATCGGATTCACTGGCGGCTTTATTGCCGGCCAAGTGCACATTACGGATGCCGATGCCGGCCGCCAGCGCCGCGATTTGCCGAACCGTCCGCATGCTGCGGTTCGTCGGCTCGGCCACCACCAGCATCGCGTCCACCGCTTCCGCTGTCCCCCGCCCCAGATGTTCAACCCCTGCATAGAGGTCGAGCAGCACCACTTCATCCCGTTGCAGCATGACGTGCCGCACCAGCTCCTTAAGAAGTGCACTGGCCGGGCAGATGCAGCCCGATCCGCCTTCCTGCACTGCGCCCAGAAGCAACAAGCGTATGCCGCGATGGACAACGGAGAAGCGCTCCGGCAGATCGGCAACGTTCGGGTTGAGGCGGAAAAAGCCGCTTGCACCAGATTTGGCCGATGTGCCGGTGCGCTCGGCGATCAGCTCGCCCATCTCCGCGATAGGCCACAGCTCTAAGAGACTGGCGTCCGGAAAGCCAAGCGCCGGGCCAAGGCAGGGAGAAGGATCGGCGTCGATAGCCAGCACGGGCCGCCCTGCCTGCGCAAAATGATGCGCAAGCAGCGCTGTAACCGTGGTTTTACCGACGCCGCCCTTTCCGGCCACTGCAATCTTCATACGTACCCCGTAGAGTGCGTCCGGAAAAAGTGTGGGCGGTTTTTCCGATAAGACGCACGGTTAAACAAAACCTAGAGCCCCGCTTTTGATTCTATCAAAAGCGGATAGGCTCTAGCGGCCAGCCGCCACAGCAAGACGCGCGGGGCGCAGCATAGCAGCGTAGCCGAAGTGCGGCGATGCGAGGGCGTCTCCGAATGCGGAGACATCGGCGCCCTTCTTCATGAGCTCATGATAGAACCCCATGCCATTCACGTCACCCCAGAACTGTACGCCAGCGACTTTTCCGTCCGTCACGGCGACTTTCCTGAGGACGCCGGGGCTCTCCCATCTAAGCTCGCTGTCCCCCTCAAGCGCGCCGAAGGAAGCAACGGGAACGTCGAAAATGCGAACCACGTTGTAGTCTTCAAGCTCCGGGTGGAAGCGGTCCAGGCCCAGCATGTTATAGCCGGCGATGCGGCCTGTCTTGACTGCGTTCGGCCAGTTGGGAAGGGCTTTGCCGTTGAGCTGAATGATATCGCCCGCGGCAAAGACATCGGTCTGGCTCGTCCGCATGCCCTCATCGACGAGGATGCCCCTTCCGGTGGAGATGCCGCTTCCTTCAAGAAAGGAGAGGCCCGGCCGCACGCCCGCGGCACAAACCACGAGATCGCAGGCGAGTTCCTTGCCACCGGCACGGACACCGTGGACGCCCTTCCTAGACCACCAAACCGATTCCGCCGGGCTATGGAGCAGGACATTCACGCCGTGGCTTGCGAGGCGCTGCTTGACGCGCTCCGCCATTTCCTCGCCGAGCATCGTTGGCATGACGTGGCC
>JBKQNN010000026.1:0-29565 GCA_052145975.1 Rhodomicrobium sp.
CGGATTGCCGCCCATATAGGGCGCCATCACGAAGGCAGCCGCGGCGGCGTAATGGCCCGGAGCAAGCGCGGGCAAAGAGGGAAGGGCGGGCCAAGCCTCCGGCATGTAAAGGCCGCCATCGGGTGCGAGTCCGGCTAGCAAAACCTCCTGGAAACCGGCGGGCGCGGCCTTTCCGCGCGTCGAGACGTACATCATTTCAAATTACCCAATCCGGCCAAGGGATGCGTGGGACCGTCGCGGCGGCGGGGCCGCTGCGCGACGATACCCAAATTCTCAAGCGGAGATTGCAACATACCGCGAAGTGGTTTCAAGGCGAATGGCTCAACGCTGCACAGGAAGACCCGCTTGATGCGCTGTCATCTCCGCCTTCGTCAAGCCCTGAAGACATAAACGCCGGAAACGTCAGCCGGGCCGGGGCGGCCGGCCGCCTTCCTTTTGCCTTGCGAATCGCTCTCCCTGATTAAACAGCAAGCTGTGGAATAAGGTTTTTATGCACCCAACGGTTGTATATGGTTGGTTTTCCTAAAGCCTTAGCTTGGCTGGCCTTCGAGGTACTACAGACGATAGCAAAGCGAGTTGGGACAAGCCATGAAAGTTCTAAGTAGTCTTGCCATATCGGCATTCCTGATGTTTGCTGGATCGGGCGCCTCCGCGCAGGCCATCGATGACGATACTAAATGCGGGGCCATCGAAGCCTTTATTCAGGCTCCCTCGCACGGCTATAGGAATGTCAAGTTGGCCGCCGATTATATCGAAGAGACCATGCGTGCAGTGGATCGCCTCCACGGCCAGAGAGGCAAAACCGAGATTTTTCCACAGATGAATGAGGAGAGCCGGTCTTCGCTCGTTCAGGCCGTCATAAGCCGCTGCCATAGCCGCCAAGCCATAACTGTTGCCGACACCGCAATCGAGACTTACGAAACGGCCCGGGCCGCGGGGCTTGGTCTCGACACGAATAAAACAGCGCAGAATGTCGGACGGAAGCGGTATTCGCGGACCGATGCACCGCGCCAATCCCCAGCTACGGATACCAAAGGCTAGCGGGTCCGGCACAAGATCGGGCGGGCACTGGCGTGCGCGGCGCGGATCGTCCGCGCCTTCCGCCAAATCCGGGCCGTTGCTTCGCCGCGCGTTGGCGTCATCCCGTGCAGGGTGTAGGTGTCACGCCGCCGCGTAAGAGCCGGCGCCCCAGACGTAGATGCTGGCGAACAGGAAGAGCCAGACCACGTCCACGAAATGCCAGTACCAGGCTGCGGCTTCCAAGCCGAAATGCTGCTTCGGCGTGAAGTGGCCGGCGATGGCCTGGAGGAGGATCACCGTCAGGAAGATGGTTCCTACGATCACATGGAAGCCGTGGAAACCAGTCGCCATGAAGAAGGTCGAGCCGTAGACATGGCCCGCGAAGGTGAAGCCGGCGCGGGAATATTCGTAGGCTTGGCAGAGCGTAAAGGTGATGCCGAGGACGATGGTGAGCGCAAGCCCGCGGATCAGGTTTTTGCGGTCGCCTTTCAGCAGCGAGTTGTGCGCCCAGGTTACCGCTACGGCGGAGGTGAGTAGCACGAGCGTGTTGAAGAGCGGCAGCCCCCAGGGGTCGAAGGTATGCCTGAATAGCGGCGCGTCCGGGACCGGCGGCCATTTTCCGCCCAGCACTTGATCGCGGCCAACCACGCCAATTTCCTGCCCATCGGGAAGCCTGGAAACATCCGCCGGGAACAGCGAAACGTCGAAATAGGCCCAGAACCAGGCCACGAAAAACATCACTTCCGACGCGATGAACAGGACCATGCCGTAGCGCATCGCAAGCTGCAGGGCGGGCGTGTGGGTATGCTTGTACACCGCCTCGACGATGATCTCGCGGAACCAGGCGAACATCGTGCCGAGAACGCCCAAGGCCCCAACGATGCAGATCCAAGGGCCGTGCAGGCCGAATACGCCATCGGCGCTCTTCATCCAGACGACCGCGCCAAACAGCATGACAAGCGCCGAGATCGAGCCAACGATTGGCCACGGACTTGGGTCCGGCAGATAATAGCCGTGGTGTTTGACGGCGCTCTCAGCCATGGCGTTCTCCGCGAGTTGCCGCAGCTGGGCTTTCCCCGTGCCCTGTTGCAAATTTCGCCGCGCGTGCGGGCGCCGGCGGTTCGGCTTTGAAGAAGGTATAGGAAAGCGTCATGTCGCGGACGGTTCTGGCGCTGCGATCAACGAGCATCGCGGGATCGAGGAAGAAGGAGACCGGCATCTCAACCGACTCGCTGGGGCCAAGCGTTTGCGCGGTGAAACAGAAGCACTGAATCTTCGTGAAGTAAGCGCCCATGTAATCGGGGCTGACATTGAAGACCGCCGAGCCGGTCACGGTCTCGTTGGACCTGTTGGTGGCGCGGAAGAAGGCGAGCTTATTTTCGCCCACGTGAACTTCAAGCTCAGGCTGCATCGGTTCGAACCGCCAGGGCAGGCCGGGCGCGACGTTGGCGTCGAAGCGCACCACAACGGTTTGCGGATAAATCTTGCCCGGAGCCCTGGCGGCGCGCTGCGGCGTTCCTGCGTATCCGGTCGCGGCGCAGAACATGCGGTAGAGCGGCACGGCCGCGAAGGAGAGGCCGGTCATGCAGGCCACGAGCGCAACAAGCCCCGCGGCAAGAAGCCGATTGGATTTGACCTCTGCGGCGCCCATCGGCATTGGCTTTTTCGCTCCTTCGATCAGCGGATGCGTGGAGGCTCCACCCAAGAATGGAATGGCGGCGGCGATGACAGCGTCCATTCGAGCGTCGTCGCGCCCGCGCCCCACGGGTTCGCCCCGGCCTGCGTCTTGCGCATGAACGCATCCGCGAGAACCCAGAGGAAAATCAGCAGGCTCGCTCCGCCGATATAAGCGCCGATGGACGAGATAAAGTTCCAAGCCCAGAACGCATCCGGGTAATCGGCGTAGCGCCGGGGCATGCCCGCCGCGCCCAGGAAATGCTGCGGGAAGAAGGTGAGGTTTACGCCCACGAAGGTCGTCCAGAAGTGCAGTTTCCCGCCGAATTCGGAGAGTGTGTAGCCGGTCATCTTCGGGAACCAGTAATAGAAGCCCGCGAAGATTGCGAACACCGCGCCGAGCGACAGCACGTAATGGAAATGCGCCACGACGTAATAGGTTTGGTGCACCTCCCGGTCGATTGGCGCGTTCGCTAGCACGACGCCGGTCACGCCGCCAATTGTGAACAGGAAGATGAACCCAACCGCCCAAAGCATCGGCGTGCGGAGCTGGATCGAGCCGCCCCACATGGTCGCTATCCAGGAGAAGACCTTGATGCCGGTCGGCACCGCGATCACCATGGTGGCGAAGGCGAAAAAGGCTTGCGTGCCCAAGCCGATGCCCGTCGTGAACATGTGGTGCGCCCAAACCGCGAAGCCGATCACGCCGATGGAAACCATCGCGTAGACCATGCCCAGATAGCCGAAAATGGGTTTGCGCGAGAAGGTGGCCACGACCTGGCTGACGATGCCGAACCCCGGCAGAATCATGATGTAGACTTCGGGGTGGCCGAAGAACCAGAACAGGTGCAGGAACAGCAGAGGATCGCCGCCGCCCTGCGGATCGAAGAAGGTGGTGCCGAAATTGCGGTCGGTGAGCAGCATGGTGATCGCGCCCGCGAGTACCGGCATCGCCAGCAGCAGCAGAAACGCCGTGACCAGGATCGACCAGACGAACAGCGGCATCTTATGCAGCGTCATGCCCGGCGCGCGCATGTTCAGAATGGTCGTGATGAAGTTGATCGCGCCGAGAATGGAGGACGCGCCCGCCAGGTGGATCGAGAAGATCACGAAGTCCATTGCGGGGCCTGGATGGCCCGCCACGCTCAGCGGCGGGTAAAGCGTCCAGCCGCCGCCGAAGCCCTTCGAGCCCGGCGCGCCGTCCGCGAAAAGCGACAGAATCAGGAGCGTGAACGAGGCCGGCAGCAGCCAGAACGAGATGTTGTTCATGCGCGGGAACGCCATGTCCGGCGCGCCGATCATCAGCGGCACAAGCCAATTGCCGAAGCCGCCGATCAAGGCGGGCATGACCACGAAGAAGATCATGACCAGGCCATGCGCGGTCACCACGACATTGTATTGCTGCACGCTGCCGAAAATCTGCAGTCCAGGATATTGCAGCTCGGCCCGGATCAACATCGACAGAACGGCGCCGAATACCCCGGCGATTATGGCAAAGATCAAGTAGAGGGTGCCGATATCCTTGTGGTTCGTCGAGAATAGCCACCGGGCGGCGAAACTGAGCCGGTGCTCGTGCTCCCCAGCTGTGGCGCTGTATGCCATGATGAACGATGCCCTTAGCTTTTAGTACTCACCGATTGCTGAAGGATGAGGCACACCCCCAGCGTTCCACCCCTCACCCTTGTTGCAGGCTCCGAACGCAATTCAGGCGTCCCTTCTCCCATTGGGAGAAGGACAGGATGAGGGGTAATGCGGGTTTTATAGATCACTGATTCCAGGTTCCTATTTTGCCTCAGCGTTTCCTTGCTGCCCCTGCCTCGGCGAGGGCCACGCGGCTGCTTTGCGCATTCGCCTGCTTCTTCTTGTCCGCGAGCCACTTTTCGTAATCGCCCTCGCTGACGGCTTTAACGGCGATGGGCATGTAAGGGTGCCCCTGCCCGCATAATTCGGAGCATTCGCCGTAATAGGTGCCGGGTTCGGTAGCGATGAACCAGGTGCGGTTGACGCGGCCGGGAATGGCGTCCGCGCGCGTGCCGAAGGCGGGCACCATCCATTCGTGAATGACGTCCGCGCCCGTCACCAGCACCTGCACAACCTTGCCCACGGGCACCACCATCTCGTTGTCGACCGAAAGCATCCGAAGCTGGCCGGGCTTCAGATCGCTATCCTCGATAGGCTCCGAGTAGAAGGTTATCTTCTCGTCCGGGTACTCGTAGGACCAGAGCCACTGCTGGCCGGTCGCCTTCACGACTACGTCTGCTTTGGGAAATTCGTATTGGTAAAACAGAAGCCTAAAGGACGGGATCGCGATTGCTACCAGGATCAGGACTGGGATGACGGTCCAGAGCACCTCAATGACGGTGTTATGCGAAAGCTGGGACGGGACGGGGTTGGCGCTCTCGCGGTAGCGGTAAATCACCCACGCAAGCAGCCCCGTCACTAGCAGCACAATCGCAATGAGAAAGGCATGCATGAAAGCGTTGAAATCGCGCATGGACGCCATGATCGGGGACGCCGCCCGCTGGAACAGGACCTGCCAATCGTGCGGAACACCCTGGAAGGCCTCGGCGGTACGGGCGCCCAGGAGCGTCGCCGTGGCGGAAAGGGGTATGAGCGCGCAAATCCGTGCTTTCATCTTCGGGCCTTCAGTGCCTGCCCTCGCTGCCATTTTTACCCGATATTCGCGGCTTGAATAGACAAACTTTGTTGTAAATCAATACGCTAGAGCTCAAGCAGTCCGCATCGCCGCCGCATCCATCCGCCTCCAACCCTGGAGGGCGGGCCTGGCGCACACGGGGACGGTGGCAGCGCGGGCCACCTCATCGGGGCCGGGACAGGATCGGGAGGCTGTAAGTAATTCATTAAGGCTATCCCCGCCAATTTTCGCCGCTCCGATCGGCTATTCGATATTGGTCTAATTTAGCAGAAGTGTTTTGCTGAATTATTAATGGCTGATTTTTGATATCAACGCATTGAATTGTAACAGCAATTGCGGAAGCGGTGCGTTCCGGCCAAGGTTAATTTGCAATCTGCCGATATATTTAAAGGGATTCTGGAATCGTGGAATTCGATCAAAAACGCGAAAAGATTCGCAAAAAGTGGTGGGCGAAAAATAAGAGGCGCGCGCGTTTACCATGCCGGCGTTAACCATGGCGCGGCGCTTACGGGGCTTAACCAAGCGTCAACCCTTGCGCGGAAGGTGGCAAACCGGCGGATCCGGCCGCTAGCGGGGACCGCTGACGGCTGCGGTGTTGGGTGGCTCAGAGGTGTCCGCGCCGGAATCCCACTCGAAGAATCCGGCGGTGCCGAGCACGAGCACCGCGGCTTCATGCAGCGCCTGGGCTGCTTCCTTATTAACCGCGGCGTGCGCGGCTTCCAGCAAGGCATACAGCCCGGGTTGCGTGCTGCCGAGCAGGCGAATGCGCTCCTTGGGCCGGGCCGGAAATTCGTTACGGCTCAGATACGCGTACCGTACCAGCGCTTGGATTGCTAACGCAAACAGTTGACGGCTGTCCGGACTATCGTGGGAGGCCAAGTCCAAAGCGTCTTCGACCTGACATGCTGCCGCGTAGCGTTCGCGCTCCAGCGCCTGAGCGGTAAGAGAAGGCCCGCGCTGAAGGACCTGGCGGGAAAGCTCAACCAGCGCCGCCATCCGGCCTTCCGTGTCGAAGAGCACGGTGCCAGTCGCAAGCATATGAGCCATGACAGGCCGCCCGGCTGAGGCTTCCTGCCGGATGGAGTGCTCCAGCCACGCCTGGGTGTTGAAGAATAGCTCCGCCGGGGTGCCGTTAAACCACCGCTGGATGCGTCTTCGCCACGGCTGGCCGTGCAATATTACGATGTCGAGGTCGCTCGTGGGGTCCGGGTTCCCGCGGATAATGCTACCCGTGGCAACCAGAGCAGCCGGTTCGGCGATCTCGCGGGAAAATGAAACAGCCTGCCGCAAGGCTTCGAGATGGGCCGCACTCAAATTCAATGTGGCGGGAAGCTCGATCATGGATGGCCGGTGTTGACGGTCACTTGCAGATCGGGGCGCTTGTTGAGCGTCTGGTAGACCACGCAATAGCGCTCCGTCAGCTTGATAAGCTGCGCGACGGCTTCCTCCGGCGAATCGGTTTCAAGATCGAAGGCGAGGCGGATAGCCTTGAAGCCAACGGGAGCCTCCTTATCCACGCCCAGCGTGCCGCGGAAGTCGAGATCGCCTTCGGCCCGCACAACGCCTTTGGAGAGAGAAATTCCAAGCGCCGTGGCCACCGCCTTCAAGGTCACGCCGGCGCAGGCGACGAGCGCTTCCAGCAGCATGTCGCCCGAGCAAAGCTCAAGCCCGCTGCCGCCCGTCGCCGGGTGCAGTCCCGCCACGCCAAGCGCGCGCCCCGTCTCGACCTTGCAGGCTATGGCCTGCTCATCGATGCTTCCTTGCGCTCTCAGGGTGATAATCGCGGCTTCGGGCTCGGCGCGATAGCGTTCCTTGATGGGCGCCTGCAAGGCTTTCAGTGCGTCTTTGTCCATGCGTTTCCTCTGTATCGGTAGGCGCCTCTCTTTTAGGGCGTCCCCGTTCGCTCCATGCAAGCACGGAAGCGCGAAGGGAAGCAAGCACACGAGCCGGAGTAGTGGACGCCCGATTCGAATCGCTGACGTGGCGATCCCGGGGTCGCGATACTGCGCCCGATTCACGGGGTAAGGCTCGCGTAAGCACAGCAGCACCGCCAGCCGCCGAGAGCCTTGCGGGCCTTAAGCGGGTTCTTTTCAATAGGATATCCACCGCTGCCTGGCATTTCCGGGGAGGACCGCGCTTTAGCCGGTTTTCTCGCAATCGTCCCATGGAGCTTCTGCCTTGGAAAGCACAACGGCGGCGAACGGGCGCTATTCTCGGCTGGGCCGCTTGCTGCAAGTGCCTGAGGCTGCGAGAAAAAGCCTCGCCACCGCTTCAATTTATTTATAAAGCGTTACGATTGATTTACCGGTTGTCACACTGCGGCGGCAATCGCGGGATTCCCGGAAAATAAGGCAAATTTAAACTTGACGGGCTCCGCGGGGCCACCTATTTTGCAACCACTCTGGCGGCAAGCCGTAAGCGTATTTTCGCGCATCAAGCGCGTTTCCTGCTTAAACACTGCCGCAAAGAAACCGGACACAGCACTTGTATGGGGTGGGGGAAGCATGGGCTTCCGGTCATCTCATTTTTCGTCATTGGACCGGATTTATTTGTCTGGTCCGTGCCGTTCATTTTTTTTGGAAGCGTCGATGCCAACGATACAGCAATTGATCCGCAAGCCGCGCGTCGCGCCGGTAAAGCGAAACAAAGTGCCGGCGATGACGGAATGCCCGCAAAAGCGTGGCGTTTGCACGCGCGTCTACACGACCACGCCGAAAAAGCCGAACTCGGCTTTGCGGAAAGTCGCGCGCGTCCGCCTCACCAACGGCTTCGAGGTCACGAGCTACATCCCGGGCGAAGGCCATAACCTTCAAGAGCACTCCGTCGTGCTCATCCGCGGCGGCCGCGTGAAGGACCTTCCTGGCGTCCGCTATCACATCATCCGCGGCGTCCTCGATACGCAGGGTGTTGCCAAGCGCAAGCAGCGCCGGTCGAAGTACGGCGCGAAGCGGCCGAAATAGGTTTAAGGGAAGAAGAGCATGTCACGGCGGCATAGAGCTGAGAAACGCGAGATCATCCCGGACCCGAAGTACGGCGATCCGGTTGTCACGAAATTTATGAATAGCCTCATGTTCGAGGGCAAGAAGTCCGCGGCCGAAACCATCGTTTACGGCGCGCTGGAACGCATCGAGCAAAAGGCTAAGCGGAGCGGACTGGAACTTTTTCAGGAGGCTCTGAATAACGTAAAACCTGCGATCGAAGTGCGCTCCCGCCGCGTCGGCGGCGCCACCTACCAGGTGCCAGTGGAAGTCCGTAACGATCGCCGTCAGGCGCTCGCTATTCGCTGGATCATCACTGCGGCCCGGGCGCGCAACGAGAACACGATGGAAGAGAGGCTTTCGGGCGAGTTGCTCGATGCCGCAAACAACCGCGGAACCGCGGTGAAGAAACGCGAAGACACCCACAAGATGGCTGAGGCCAACCGGGCGTTCTCGCATTACCGATGGTAGAGTTTAAGGCTACGGCGAGGGCTTAGTCATGGCACGTCAGACCCCAATCGAAGACTATCGTAATATCGGCATCATGGCACACATCGATGCGGGTAAGACGACCACGACCGAGCGCATCCTGTACTACACCGGCAAGAGCCATAAGATCGGCGAGGTGCATGATGGCGCCGCGACGATGGACTGGATGGAACAGGAGCAGGAGCGCGGCATTACGATTACGTCGGCCGCGACCACTGCGTACTGGAAGGGCAAGCGCGTCAACATCATCGACACGCCCGGCCACGTGGACTTCACCATCGAGGTGGAGCGCTCCTTGCGTGTGCTCGACGGCGCGGTAGCCCTGCTCGACGCCAACCAGGGCGTTGAGCCGCAGACCGAGACCGTCTGGCGGCAAGGCGACAAGTACAATGTGCCGCGCATGATCTTCGTCAACAAGATGGACAAGATCGGTGCCGACTTCTTCGATTGCGTGCGATCGGTCATCGACCGCCTCGGCGCGAAGCCGCTTGTCATGCAGTTGCCAATCGGCGCCGAACACGATTTCAAAGGTATCGTCGATCTCGTCCGCAAGAAGGCCGTGGTTTGGGACGAGGATACGCTTGGCGCGAGCTTCCGCGACATCGACATCCCCGCCGATCTCCTGGACAAGGCTAAGGAATATCGCGACAAACTCATAGAGACGGCCGTTGAGGTCGAAGACGAGGCGATGGAAGCTTACCTTGAGGGCAACGAGCCCGACGAGGCGAAGCTCAAGGAACTCGTCCGCAAGGGCACGATCAAGAGCGCCTTCTATCCCCTGTTCTGCGGCTCTGCCTTCAAGAACAAGGGCGTGCAGCCGCTGCTCGACGGCGTGCTCGACTACCTGCCGTCTCCGGTCGACGTTCCGCCGATCAAGGCAATCGACGTGAAGACCGGCGATGAGACCGTGCGCAGGTCGTCGGACGACGAGCCGCTCTCCATGCTCGCCTTCAAGATCATGAACGACCCCTTCGTCGGTTCGCTCACCTTCTGCCGCATCTACTCGGGCAAGGTCGAGACGGGCATGCAGCTCATCAACACCGTGAAGGACAAGAAAGAGCGTATCGGCCGCATGCTGTTGATGCACGCGAACAGCCGCGAGGACATTAAAGAGGCATTTGCGGGCGACATCGTCGCGATCGCGTCGCTGAAGGACGTGATCACGGGCGACACGCTTTGCGATCCGACCAAGCCGGTTATCCTTGAGCGCATGGAATTCCCGAACCCCGTGATCGAGGTTGCCGTGGAGCCCAAGACGAAGGCCGACCAGGAAAAGATGGGCCTTGCGCTCAACCGGCTGGCTCAGGAGGACCCGTCCTTCCGCGTTTCGACCGATCAAGAAAGCGGCCAGACCATCATTAAGGGTATGGGCGAGCTTCACCTTGAAATCATCGTGGACCGCATGCGCCGCGAATTCAAAGTGGAAGCGACCGTTGGGGCGCCTCAAGTTGCCTATCGCGAGACGATCACGCGCAGGCAGGAAGTCGATTACACGCATAAGAAGCAAACCGGCGGCACCGGTCAGTTCGCGCGCGTCAAGATCGTGCTCGAACCGCAGGAGCAGGGCGCCGGATTTGTATTCGAGAGCAAGATCATCGGCGGCTCCGTGCCCAAGGAATATATCCCCGGCGTGGAGAAGGGCGTGAAGAGCGTGTTGGATAATGGCGTGCTCGCCGGCTTCCCGATGCTGGACCTCAAGGTTTCGCTTATCGACGGCGCCTATCACGAGGTGGACTCGAGCGCGCTTGCGTTCGAAATCGCTTCCCGCGCCGCCTTCCGCGAGGGCGCTCAGAAGGCCGGCCCGAAACTGCTTGAGCCGATCATGAAGGTCGAGGTGGTATCGCCCGAGGACTATGTGGGCGGCGTCATCGGCGATCTTACCAGCCGCCGCGGCCAGATCCTGGGCCAGGAGATGCGCGGTAACGCAACGGTCATCAATTCAATGGTGCCGCTGGCGAACATGTTCGGCTACGTGAACACGCTCAGGTCCATGAGCCAGGGGCGCGCGCAGTTTACCATGCAGTTCGACCATTATTCGCAAGTCCCGCAGAACGTGGCAGAAGAGGTTCAGGCGAAATTCGCTTGATTTTAGTTTAACGGAAGCAGCAGGAGCTTTTCCGGATCTAGTTGCTAGACCGGCATAAAGAGGAAGACGGAGAGCCAGATGGCCAAGGAAAAATTCTCGCGCAACAAGCCGCATTTGAACATCGGGACCATCGGTCACGTCGACCATGGCAAAACGTCGTTGACGGCCGCGATCACAAAGGTGCTGGCCGCAACAGGCGGCGCGAAATACACGGCCTACGACCAGATCGACAAGGCCCCCGAAGAGAAGGCTCGCGGCATCACCATCTCGACCGCTCACGTGGAGTACGAGACGGCGAACCGCCACTATGCGCACGTCGACTGCCCAGGCCACGCCGACTATGTGAAGAACATGATTACCGGCGCGGCTCAGATGGACGGCGCGATTCTGGTTGTGTCCGCCGCCGACGGCCCGATGCCGCAGACCCGCGAGCACATCCTGCTCGCCCGTCAGGTCGGCGTGCCGGCCCTGGTCGTGTACATGAACAAGGTCGACATGCTCGACGATCCGGAGCTGCTTGAGCTGGTCGAGCTGGAAATTCGCGAGCTTCTGTCGAAGTACGAGTTCCCGGGCGACGACATTCCGATCGTGAAAGGTTCGGCGAAGCTGTGCCTTGAGGACGACAAAGGCGAACTCGGCTGGGCCTCCATCATGAAGCTGATGGAAGAGGTGGACCGCTATATCCCGCTTCCGGAGCGTCCCCGCAACCTGCCGTTCCTGATGCCGATCGAGGATGTGTTCTCCATCTCCGGCCGCGGCACCGTTGTGACTGGCCGTATTGAGCGCGGCGTCGTGAAGGTAGGCGAGGAAGTCGAGATCGTCGGCATCAAGCCGACCGTCAAGTGCGTCGTTACCGGCGTCGAAATGTTCCGCAAGCTGCTCGACCAGGGCGAGGCCGGCGATAACGTGGGTTGCCTGCTTCGCGGTATCGACCGCGACGCGGTGGAGCGCGGTCAGGTTCTCTGCAAGCCCGGTACCGTGACGCCGCACACGCGGTTCAAGGCCGAAGCCTACATTCTGACGAAGGAAGAAGGCGGCCGTCATACGCCCTTTTTCGCCAACTATCGTCCGCAGTTCTACTTCCGCACGACTGACGTGACAGGCGTGGTTCATCTTCCGGAGGGCACCGAGATGGTGATGCCGGGCGATAACATATCCATGGAAGTCGAGCTGATCGTGCCGATCGCCATGGAGGAGAAGCTTCGTTTCGCCATTCGCGAAGGCGGCCGTACCGTCGGCGCTGGCGTCGTCGCGTCCATCATAAAGTAGCAAATCGAATAGGGAGCGGGCGTCCCTAAGTGGGACGCCTCTTCTTTTGGGAGTGAGAAATGGCTGGTCAAACGATCCGCATCCGGTTGAAGGCGTTCGATCATCGTGTGCTCGACACCTCCACGAAGGAGATCGTGAACACGGCGAAGCGCACGGGCGCGGATGTGCGGGGGCCTATACCGCTCCCGACGCGCATCGAGCGTTACACCGTGAACCGCTCGCCGCACATCGACAAGAAGAGCCGCGAGCAGTTCGAGATGCGGACGCATAAGCGCTTGATCGACATTGTCGATCCGACGCCCCAGACCGTGGACGCGCTCATGAAGCTCGACTTGGCCGCAGGCGTGGACGTCGAGATCAAGCTGTAGTTTGGAATTGGGAAAGCTGCGCTGGTACGCGCGGAATGGGAAACTGAGGCAGACCGATGCGATCGGGATTGTTGGCACAGAAGATTGGCATGACGCGGATCTTCACCGATGCGGGCGAACATGTGCCCGTTACGGTGTTGAAGCTCGATAATTGCCAAGTGGTTGCGCATCGGACGCAAGAAGCGAACGGCTACACCGCGCTCCAGCTTGGCTCGGGCTTGCGCAAGGTCAAGAACGTCACCCGCGCCCAGCGCGGCCATTTCGCCAAGGCGCAAGTCGAGCCGAAGGCGAAGCTCGTTGAGTTCCGGGTTTCCCCGGAGAATTTGATCGATGTCGGCGCGGAGCTGACCGCGGACCATTTTGTCCCTGGGCAGTATGTGGACGTGACCGGGACGAGCATCGGCAAAGGCTTCGCGGGCGCGATGAAGCGCTGGAATTTCGGCGGCTTGCGTGCGACGCATGGCGTTTCGATCTCCCATCGCAGCCACGGCTCGACCGGCAACCGCCAAGATCCCGGCAAAACCTTCGCCGGCAAAAAGATGGCAGGCCATTACGGCAACGAGCGCATCACCACCCAGAACTTGCAGGTGGTACGCACCGACGTTGAGCGCGGCCTGATCCTCATCCGCGGCGCGGTTCCCGGCTCCAAGGGCGGCTGGGTTATGCTTCGCGACGCGGTGAAGCGACCGCTGCCGAAAGAGGCGCCGAAGCCGGGCGCGTTCCGCAAACCAGAACATAACGGCGCCGATGCAGGCGCGGAAGCGGAGGCGAAATGAAGGCGGATGTGATGACCCTCGATGCCTCCTCCGCGGGAAGCATCGAACTCAGCGACGAAGTTTTCGCACTGGAGCCACGCGCTGACATCCTACAGCGCATGGTCCGCTATCAGCTGTCCAAGCGCCAGGCTGGCACGCATAAGGCAAAGGGCCGCAGCGAAGTGAATGGTCCGAACAAGAAGATTTATAAGCAGAAGGGCACCGGCCAGGCCCGTCACGGCAACGACAAGCCGCCTCAGTTCCGCGGCGGCGGCCGTGCGTTCGGCCCGGTCCCGCGCAGCCATGCGCACGATCTGACGAAGAAAGTGCGCGCGCTCGCTTTGAAGCATGCGCTGTCCTCCAAGGTGAAGTCAAATTCGCTGATTGTGCTGGATAAGGCGGAGATCGCCGAGCCCAAGACGGCGCAGCTTCGCGGCAAGTTCGACGGGCTCGGCCTTGCCAATGCGCTGATCGTCGGCGGCGCTACGCTGCAGGACAATTTCGTGTTCGCCGCGCGCAACATCCCGAATGTGGATGTGCTGCCGGTGCAAGGCATCAACGTTTACGACATTCTGCGCCGCGACAAGCTCGTGCTGACGCGCGCGGCGCTCGAAGCGCTGGAGGAGCGGTTCAAATGAGACAGGAAGAGCTCTACGACGTGATCCGCTCGCCGGCCGTGACCGAAAAGTCGACCATGGCATCGGAGCACAGTCAGGTTGTTTTCAGGGTCGCAATGACCGCGACCAAGCCTGAGATCAAGGAAGCCGTCGAGCGTCTGTTCAACGTGAAGGTTCTAGCCGTCAACACGCTGATCCGTAAGGGAAAGACCAAGCGGTTCAAGGGTGTCAAAGGCCGGCAGAGCGATTTCAAGAAAGCGATCGTGACCCTCGCCGAGGGCCAGGCGATCGACATCACGGCAAGGCTGTAAGGCAGATTTGGGTCGAGGGCGCATTCGCCATGGCATTGAGAAAATACAACCCCATAACCCCGGGCCTCCGGCAGCTCGTGCTGGTAGACCGGTCGCAGCTATGGAAGGGCAAGCCGGTGAAGGCGCTGACCGAGGGCCGCTCCGAGAGCGCCGGCCGGAACGTGCACGGGCATATCACCTCCCGGCGGCGCGGCGGCGGTCACAAGCGCACCTACCGGATCGTGGATTTCAAGCGGCAAAAATTCGATATGCCCGCCACCGTCGAGCGGCTGGAATACGACCCGAACCGCACGGCTTTCATCGCGCTCATCAAATATGAGGACGGCGAGCTCTCCTACATCCTGGCGCCGCAGCGCTTAAACGCCGGCGACAAGGTCATCTCCGGCCAAAAGGTCGACGTCAAGCCCGGCAATGCGATGCCCATGGCGAACATGCCCATCGGCACCATCATCCACAATGTGGAGATGAAGCTCGGCAAGGGCGGCCAGATGGCCCGCTCGGCAGGCTGCTACGCCCAGCTCGTGGGCCGTGACCAGGGCATGGCCATTCTCCGGCTCAACTCCGGCGAAATGCGGATGGTGCAAGCCAGCTGCATGGCCACGGTCGGCGCGGTTTCGAACCCCGACAATTCGAACCAGAATCTCGGCAAGGCGGGCCGCAACCGCTGGCTCGGCAAGCGTCCGAGCGTCCGCGGCGTCGCCATGAACCCGGTCGACCACCCGCATGGCGGCGGCGAAGGCCGTACATCAGGTGGCCGCCACCCAGTTACACCGTGGGGCAAGGGCACAAAGGGCACCCGCACCCGCAAGAACCCGAACACGGATAAATATATTGTCCGCGCCCGCCACGTGAAGAAGAAATAGAGGCAGCGATGACACGCTCAGTTTGGAAAGGTCCGTTCGTCGACGGCTATGTGATCGCGAAGGCGGATACAGCGCGCGAGAAGAAATCGAATGCGCCGATCAAGATTTGGAGCCGGCGCTCGACTATTCTGCCGCAATTCGTCGGGCTCACCTTTGCCGTCCATAACGGCCAGAAGCACATCCCGGTGCTCGTCTCCGAGGATATGGTTGGCCACAAATTCGGCGAGTTCGCTCCGACCCGCACCTATTACGGCCACGCCGCCGATAAGAAGGCGAAGAGGAAGTAGCCATGTCGAAACCGAAATTCGAGCGGCGGCTCAAGGATAACGAGGCTCAGGCAGTGGCGTGCTCGCTTCGCGTCAGCCCGCAGAAGCTCAATCTCGTCGCGCAGCTCATCCGCGGCAAGAAGGTCGAGAAGGCGCTGGCCGACCTCACCTTCTCGCACAAGCGGATCGCCAAGGACGTGAAGAAGACGCTGCAATCGGCGATCGCCAATGCGGAAAACAATCATAACCTCGACGTCGATCAACTGATCGTCGCCGAGGCCTTTGTCGGCAAGAATTTGGTGATGAAGCGCTTTCACGCCCGCGCACGCGGACGCATGAGCCGGATCGAGAAGGCGTTCTCGCAGCTCACCGTCGTGGTGAGAGAAGTTCAGGAGCAAGCCTAATGGGGCAGAAAGTCAACCCAATCGGACTGCGGCTCGGGATCAACCGGACCTGGGACAGCCGCTGGTACGCTGGCAAGGGCGAGTACGGCAAGCTCCTGCACGAGGATTTCCGCATCCGCGAATTCATCCTGAAGCAGCGCCGCCAGGCCGGCATATCGAAGGTCGTGATCGAGCGCCCGCACAAGAAGTGCCGCGTCACGGTGCACACCGCGCGCCCCGGCATCCTGATCGGCAAGAAGGGCGCCGACATCGAGAAGCTGCGCGGCCAGCTCGCGAAGCTCACGGCGTCGGAAGTGTATTTGAACATCGTCGAGGTACGCAAGCCCGAGCTCGACGCGACGCTCACCGCCGAAGGCATCGCGCAGCAGCTCGAACGGCGCGTTGCCTTCCGCCGCGCCATGAAGCGCGCGACGCAATCGTCGCTGCGGCTGGGCGCGCAAGGCGTGCGTATCCGGGTTTCGGGCCGCCTGGGCGGCGCGGAAATCGCGCGTATGGAGTGGTATCTGGATGGCCGCGTGCCGCTGCATACGCTCCGTGCCAATATCGACTACGGCTGGGCCGAGGCCGAAACCGCTTATGGCATCATCGGCGTGAAGGTTTGGATCTTCAAAGGCGAGATCCTCGAGCACGATCCGATGGCGCAAGAGCGCCTTTCGCTGGAGAGCCAGGAAGGCGGCGGGCCCAGCGGCCGGCCGGAAGGGCGCGGCCCCCGGCGCGACCGCGGGGATCGCGATAGGCCCGACCGCGGCGGACGCGACCGCGGGGACCGCGACCACGCGCGGGAAAAGGTTTAGCGCCAGCGCGAAGAGCGCGGGACGCATTGGAACAATGGTGTAAGCGATGCTGCAACCGAAGAAAACGAAGTTCAGAAAGGCCTTCAAGGGCCGGATGAATGGCAATGCCAAAGGCGGCACAGCGCTCAACTTTGGCAGCTTTGGCCTGAAGGCGATGGAGCCGGAGCGTGTGACAGCGCGCCAGATCGAAGCGGCGCGGCGTGCGATCACGCGTCAGATGAAACGCGCGGGCCGCGTGTGGATCCGGATTTTCCCCGATCTGCCGGTTTCAAAGAAGCCGACCGAGGTCCGCATGGGTAAGGGCAAGGGCTCGCCGGAATTCTGGGCCGCGCGCGTGAAGCCGGGCAAGATCATGTTCGAGATCGACGGCGTCGGCGAAGAGACGGCCCGCGAAGCGCTGCGGCTCGGCGCCGCGAAACTGCCGATCCGCACCCGCGTCGTGGCGCGGCTCGGCGAAGCGGCCGCGGTTAAGGAGTAAGCGGGGCAGCCATGGACATTCAAGATATCCGCCGTTTCACGCTCGATCAGCTCGAGGACGAACTCCTCAAGTTGAAGCGCGAGCAATTCAACCTGCGGTTCCAGAAGGCGACCGCGCAGCTCAACAACACCGCACGCGTTCGCGAAGTGCGCCGCACCATCGCGCGCATTAAGACGGTCGAGCGCCAGAAGCGCGTGGCCGAAGCGCAAAGTTAAGGACGAGAAAGATGCCGAAGCGCGTTTTGCAGGGTGTGGTTGTCTCGGACAAGAACGACAAGACGGTCGTCGTTCAAGTCGAGCGCCGTTTAACGCACCCGGTTTTGAAAAAGACCGTGCGCCTGACCAAGAAATATCATGCGCATGACGAGGGCAACAAATTCCACGAAGGCGACATCGTGCGCATTCAGGAATGCCCGCCGGTCTCCAAGAACAAGCGGTGGGTGGTGCTGGACCAGGAGTCCGCGCAAAGCCCATCCGAGTGAATTAAACGCGAGGGGCAAGGCAAGCTTCTTCGCTTGAAAGGTGAAGTACAATGATACAGATGCAAACTCATCTGGAGGTCGCCGATAATTCTGGTGCGCGCCGGGTCATGTGCATCAAGGTGCTGGGCGGGTCCATGCGGCGCACGGCCACGATTGGCGACGTGATCGTCGTCAGCGTGAAGGAGGCGATCCCGAAGGGCCGCGTGAAAAAGGGTCAGGTGATGAAAGCGGTTATCGTCCGCACCTCGTTCCCTGTGCGCCGTCCCGACGGCAGCGCGATCCGCTTCGACAGCAACGCCGCCGTGCTGATCAACAATCAGCGCGAGCCGATTGGCACCCGTATTTTTGGGCCGGTGCCGCGCGAGCTTCGTGCGAAGCAGCATATGAAAATCATCTCCCTTGCGCCCGAGGTGCTGTAATGAGCCGTCCGAAGCTCAAGGTTAAGAAAGGCGACCGCGTGGTCGTGATCGCCGGCCGCGATAAAGGCAAGCGCGGCGAGGTGCTGTCCGTGATCCCGGATGAGAACCGGGCGCTGGTGCAGGGCGTCAATGTGGTGGTGCGGCATCAGAAGCAATCGCAGCAGCAAGAAGGCGGCAAGATCTCGAAAGAGGCACCGATCCATATTTCGAATATCGCGGTGGAGGACCCGGCAAGCGGGGAGGCATCGCGGGTAGGATATAAAATTTTGGACGATGGGCGCAAAGTCCGTTTTGCCAAGCGCTCGGGCGAGACGATCGATGACTAAGGCAAAAGCGGAAGCAAGCACAAGCGGATACCTGCCGCGGCTCAAGCAGCAATATATCGAGGCCGTGCGCCCCGCGTTGCAGGAGCAGTTCAAATACACGAACCCGATGCGGGTGCCCGAAATAGAGAAAGTCGTGCTCAACATGGGCATCGGCGAGGCGACGGCCGACCGCAAGAAGGTCGAGCAAGCCGCGCGCGACATGACGCTCATCGCCGGGCAGAAACCCATCATGACCAAGGCCCGCAAGTCGATCGCGAACTTCAAGCTGCGCGACAACATGGCGATTGGCTGCAAGGTCACGCTGCGCAAAGCGCGGATGTACGAGTTTCTGGACCGCCTCGTCACGATTGCGCTTCCCCGTATGAAGGACTTCAGGGGCCTCAACCCGAAAAGCTTCGACGGGCGCGGCAATTACGCGATGGGCATCAAGGAGCACATCATTTTCCCGGAGATCGACTACGACAAGGTCGAGCAAATCTGGGGCATGGACATCATCGTGTGCACGACCGCCGAAACCGACGACGAGGCGCGCGCACTATTGAAACAATTCAACTTCCCCTTCCGGCAATAGGGCGAGGCGGAGAAATAGTATGGCCAAGACAGGCATGATTGAGCGGAATGACAAGCGGCGCCGGATCGTTGCCCGCGACGCTCAAAAACGCGCGGACCTCAAAGAGATCGCGAACAACAAAGATTTGCCGATGGAGGAGCGCTTTGCGGCGCGCCTCAAACTCGCGCAGCTTCCGCGCAACGGGTCACCGACACGAGTGCGCAACCGCTGCGAGGTAACGGGCCGTCCGCGCGCCTTTTACCGCAAGTTGAGGATGTCGCGTATCGCGCTTCGCGACCTGGGCAATAAGGGGCTCATCCCCGGTTTGGTGAAATCGAGCTGGTAGGGATCAAAAGGATATGACGGTTTCCGATCCACTGGGCGATATGCTGACACGCATTCGTAACGCGCAGATGCGCAACCGGCCGAAGGTCTCCACTCCGGCTTCGAAATTGCGCGCCCGCGTTCTCGACGTCTTGAGGGAAGAAGGCTACATCCGCGGCTATGCCGAGATCGTGTATGGCGGCGGGAAAGCGGAGTTCGAGATCGAACTCAAATATTTCGATGGCGCACCGGTGATCCGCGAGATCCAGCGGGTCTCGACGCCAGGCCGCCGCGTCTATACGAGCGTGGCCGATCTTCCGACGATTGCGAATGGCTTGGGCGTCGCGATCCTCTCCACGCCCAAAGGCGTGATGTCCGATACGCGCGCCCGCGCCGAAAATGTGGGTGGCGAAATTTTGTGCAGCGTGTTCTAAGCGCGCCGCAAGGGTGAATTGCCCTGGATGGCCGGTTCAAGCCGGCCGTGACGGGCTCGACCAAGAAGAAGGTTTTGGACCATGTCCCGGATTGGCAAAAAGCCGATAGCTGTGCCGAAAAACGTGACGGCAACGGTTGACGGACAAAAAGTGACGGTGAAGGGGCCGAAGGGCGAGCTTTCGCTTACCCTCGTCGACGACATCGAGGTGAAGCTGGAAGACGGTTCGATCAAGGTAGCGCCGCGCTCGGATACCAAGCGCGCCCGTTCCATGTGGGGCATGTCGCGCTCGCTGGTCGATAACCTCGTCAAAGGGACGACGAACGGTTTCTCCCGCACGCTGGAGATCACCGGCGTCGGCTACCGCGCGGCTATGGACGGCAAATCGCTCAAGCTGCAGCTCGGCTACAGCCACGATGTGTTCTATCCCGTGCCGGATGGCATTTCGATCGTGGTGCCAAAGCCGACCGAGATCACCATAACCGGCATAGAAATCGACAAGGTCGGCCAAGTTGCCGCCGAAATCCGCGCCTTCCGCGGGCCGGAGCCTTACAAAGGCAAAGGCATTCGCTATCAAGGCGAATTCATTCAACGCAAAGAAGGCAAATCGAAGAAGTAGGACCGAACGATGGCTTCCCCTCTTTCCAGTTTCGACCGCCGCGCCGCGCGTGTCCGCCGCACTTTGCGGCGCGCTCCGGGCAACCGGCCCCGGCTATCGGTTTTCCGCTCGTCGAAGCATATCTATGCCCAGATCATCGACGACTCCAAGGGCCTCACACTCGCCGCTGCCTCCAGCATCGATAGCGAGCTGAAGGGCAGCTTGGAGAAGGGCACCAATGTCGCGGCGGCAGCCGAGGTCGGCAAGCTGGTCGCCGAGCGCGCGCTGAAGGCCGGCATCAAGGATGTGGTCTTCGACCGCGGCGGCTACATCTATCACGGGCGCGTCAAGGCCCTGGCCGACGCGGCGCGCGAAGCAGGTTTGAATTTCTAGGAAGTTTGCTCAGGCTAGGGCTTGAGAAGAAGGAAAGGTTAGAGCCGTGGCTCGGGAACCCCATAGCAGAGGCAGAGAACGCGACCGCGACGAGCGCGACAGCGAATTCGTGGACAAGCTCGTTCACATCAACCGCGTCGCCAAAGTGGTGAAGGGCGGCCGCCGCTTCGGCTTTGCAGCGCTTGTCGTCGTGGGCGATCAGAAGGGCCGGGTCGGCTTCGGCCATGGCAAGGCGCGCGAGGTTCCGGACGCAATCAAGAAGGCCACGGAATCCGCCAAGCGCAGTCTCATTCGCGTGCCCCTCCGTGAGGGCCGCACGCTGCATCACGACGTACATGGCCATCACGGCGCGGGCAAAGTGTTCTTACGCGCAGCCCCTCCCGGCACCGGCATCATCGCTGGCGGCCCCATGCGCGCTGTTTTCGAGACGCTGGGCGTTCAGGACGTGGTGGCGAAGTCGCTCGGCACTTCGAACCCCTATAACATGGTGCGCGCCACCTTCGACGCGCTGCGGCGCGAGGATAGCCCCAGGGGCGTGGCCGCACGGCGCGGCAAGAAGGTGAGCGAGATCGTCACCCGCAGACGCGACGGTGCCGAGGGTGCTGCCGCAGCTCAGCCCGCAGAGGCGTAAGGGAGCGAACGATGAGCAAGGCACCGGAACCCGCAAAGAAAACGCTGACGATTGAGCAAATCGGCAGCCCCATCCGCAGACCCTACGATCAGCGCGAAACGCTCATCGGCCTGGGCCTGAACAAAATGCACCGCCGCAAGGTCGTAGTGGATAATCCCGCTATACGCGGCATGATCAACAAACTCCCGCATCTTGTGCGCATCGTCGAGGAAAACGGCGTGCCGCTGGATCCGAAAAAGCGCTAAAAGCGGCGTGGCTGCCGGCCAGGAATCTGAACCATGAAGCTGAACGAGTTGAGAGACAACCCAGGCGCAACCAAGGACCGCATCCGTGTGGGCCGCGGTATCGGTTGCGGCAAGGGCAAGACCTGCGGGCGCGGCGTCAAGGGTCAGAAGGCGCGGTCGGGCGTCGCGATCAAGGGCTTCGAGGGCGGCCAGATGCCGCTGCACATGCGGCTGCCCAAACGCGGCTTCAACAAGCCGAACCGCCTCATTTTTGCGCACATCAACCTGGACCGCGTTCAGGACGTGATCGACGCCGGCAAGCTCGATGCGATGGGGCTGATCGACGCGGAGGCGCTGATCGCTTCCGGTGCGCTCCGGCGCGAGCGGGACGGCGTGCGCTTGCTCTCGCGCGGCACGCTCAAAGCACCGCTCAAATTCAAGGTAGCCGGAGCCTCCGAGGCCGCGGTAAAAGCGGTCGAGGCGGCGGGCGGCTCGGTTGAGATTACGATTGAACGGGAGGACCGGCTTGCAGGCGATGGAAAGCGCGCCGTACGCAGGCGGGCCGCGCAAGCCAAACGCGAGAGCCGCCAGCCGAAAGCAGAATAAAGCGAAGAGCCGTCCCGCACTGCGCCCAGGGATCGCTCCTTCGTCTCTTGTACGATATAAACGAGGCCCATCATGCCCAGACACCGCTCCCAATAGCGCGCCGGAGCGGTGCGGCAGACCGGAGTAGCAGTCATGGTTTCCGCAGCGGAGCAACTTGCCGCGAACCTAAAGTTCGACACGTTCAAGAAGGCGGGCGAGCTGCAGCAGCGCCTCTTGTTTACGCTTGGCGCTTTGATTGTCTACCGGCTGGGCACCTTCATCCCTATTCCCGGGATCGATACCTCGCTTTTGGCCAAGCTGTTCCAAAACAGCAATACCGTTTTCGGCCTGCTCAACGTGTTTTCGGGCGGCGCGCTGTCGCGGTCCGCGATTTTCCTATTGAACATCATGCCGTACATCACGGCGTCGATCATCATTCAGCTTCTGACCTCGGTCTTGCCGACGCTCGAAACGCTGCGGAAGGAAGGCGAGTCGGGGCGCAAGCAACTGAACCAATATACGCGCTATCTCACGGTCATAATCGCTACGGTTCAGGCGACGTTGACCGCCCGGGGGCTCAACAACTCGGCGCTTGAGCCCGGCTGGTTCTTCCAGCTCACCACCGTGATCTCGCTGGTAGGCGGCACGATGTTCCTCGTCTGGCTCGGCGAGCAAATCACCGCGCGCGGCATCGGCAACGGTTCCTCGCTCATCATCTTCGCGGGCATCGTGGCCGAAATGCCGACCGCTCTCTCACGCATCTTGGAGCAAGGCCGAAGCGGCGTGCTCTCGCCGGCGGTGATTATCATCCTCCTAGTAGTGATGATGGGTGTCATTACCATGGTGGTGTTCTTCGAGCGCGCGCAGCGGCGGCTTACCATCCAATATCCGAAGCGGCAAATCGGCAACCGCATGTTTCAAGGCGATAGCTCCCACCTGCCTTTGAAGCTCAACGCATCGGGCGTTATTCCGCCGATCTTCGCGTCCACGCTGCTATATCTCCCGGCAACCGCCCAGCAATTCATCGGAGCGTCGTCCGATGAGTTCAGCCGTGTTTTGGCGCTGCTCGGGCCGGGGCAGCCGCTCCACGTCCTACTCTACATCGCGCTGATCGTCTTTTTCTCGTTCTTCTACACGCCGATCGTCATTCCGCCGCAGGAAACTGCGGACAATCTCAAGAAATATGGCGGTTTCATTCCGGGCTACAGGCCCGGCCCGAGGACGGCGCAGTATATCGAGTATGTGCTCAATAGAATCACCGTGATCGGTGCGGTTTACGTCTCCGTTGTGTGCATCTTGCCCGAGATACTCTCGTACCAGATGAACGCCCCCTTCTATTTTGGCGGCACATCGCTCCTGATCGTCGTCAGCGTCACCATGGATACGGTTGCGCAAATTCAGAGCCATTTGCTCGCGCACCAGTATGAAGGACTCATCAAGAAGTCGAAACTGAAGGGTAGGGGGCGCCGATGAACGTTATTTTGCTTGGACCGCCGGGCGCCGGCAAGGGCACGCAATCGAAGTATCTCGAAGACCACTTTCATCTGAAGCAGCTTTCAACGGGCGACATGCTCCGGCACGCTGTCGCGACCGGAAGCCCGGTCGGAATCGTCGCCAAGTCCTATATGGAAGGCGGCAAACTCGTTCCCGACGATGTGGTTGTTGGCGTGATTTCCGAAGCCATCGACGGCCTCCCGAAAGAGACGGCCGGGTTCATCCTCGACGGTTTCCCGCGCACGGTGCAGCAGGCTGAGGTTCTCGACGGGCTTCTCAGCCGCATCGGCAAGACGATCGACGCGGTGATCGTGGTCGACGTCAAGGACGACGTTCTGGTCAAACGGATCTCGGGCCGCTTCACCTGCGCCGCTTGCGGCGAGGTCTTCAACGACTTCTTCCGCCTTCCAAAAACCGAAGGCGTATGCGACCGCTGCGGCAGCACCTCGTTCAAGCGGCGCTCCGACGACAACCCCGACACGGTTCGCGAACGCCTTGTGGTCTACCATCAGCAGACGAAACCGCTCATCGACTACTACAAGGCCGAGGGCAAGCTGCACATCGTCGACGGCGAATTGCCCATCGCGGACGTGCAGCAGCGTATCGACACGATCCTGGGGGGCGCGCACCATTAGGCGCAAGCCAAGTGGCCCGCCGATGGCCCGGAACTTTATCCTTATTGTAAACAAGGACGCTAGACTAATTTGAGAACCGTGCTTATATTGCGACCCCTAGCTCATGATCTGCGGCGGTCTGGAGGGCAACCCCTTCTGGGCGCCGTATCGCATTCCGGTGTGGGCGGACACCCGCTCGAACTTAGCCTAAACACGACGAGGACAACGTGGCACGTATAGCGGGTGTAAACATCCCATCCAATAAGCGCGTAGAAATCGGCCTTCGCTATATCCATGGCATAGGCGCGCGTTTCGCAAAGGAAATCTGCGAGAAGGTCAATATCCCGACCCAGCGCCGGGTCAACGAACTGACCGACGCCGAGGTGCTGCAAATCCGCGAGGTGATCGACCGCGATTACGTCGTGGAAGGCGATCTGCGCCGCGAAGTCGCAATGAACATTAAGCGGTTGATGGATTTGGGCTGCTACCGCGGGCTCAGGCATCGCCGCGGGCTCCCGGTACGGGGCCAGCGGACGCATACGAATGCGCGCACGCGCAAGGGCCCGGCCAAGCCGATTGCCGGCAAGAAGAAGTAGGCGTGGCTCAAGCGGCCAGATTTAGGATATAGACCATGGCGAAGGAAAAGGCGCGCGTTAAGCGCCGCGAGAAGAAGAACATTGCTTCCGGCGTTGCGCATGTGAACGCAAGCTTCAACAATACGATGATCACGATCACGGACGCGCAGGGCAATACGATCTCCTGGTCGTCGTCGGGCGCGATGGGCTTCAAGGGGTCGAGAAAATCGACGCCCTATGCGGCGCAGGTCGCGGCCGAGGATGCGGGCCGCAAGGCACAGGAACACGGCATGCGTACCGTAGAGATCGAGGTTAGCGGACCTGGGTCTGGGCGCGAATCCGCCCTGCGCGCGCTTCAAGCCTGCGGCTTCCAGGTGACTTCCATCCGCGACGTGACGCCGATCCCGCATAATGGCTGCCGCCCGCGCAAACGGCGCCGTGTCTAAATACCGGGAGAGGCGCTCCTCTCTCATTCGCAAGTGATCGCGGCGCGCAATCCGGAATGACGCCGCCACATAAGGAAAGAACCGTGCTGAACAAGAATTGGCAGGACCTCATCAAGCCTGGAAAGATCAACGTCATCCCGGGCACGAACCCGAGATGCGTTGCCACTATCGTCGCGGAGCCGTTGGAGCGCGGCTTCGGGCTGACGCTTGGCAACGCGCTGCGCCGCGTCCTGCTGTCGTCGCTGCAAGGCGGCGCGGTAACGACGGTGCATATCGACGGCGTCCTGCATGAGTTCTCGTCGATCCCTGGCGTGCGCGAAGACGTGACCGACATCGTGCTCAACATCAAGGACATAGCGCTTCGCATCCATTCGGACGGCGTGAAGCGGATGGTGCTCCGCAAGGACGGCCCGGGCGTTGCGCGCGCCCGCGACATCGAGGCAGGCGCGGATGTGGAAATCCTGAACCCCGACCTCGTGATCTGCACGCTCGACGAAGGCGCCACCGTGCGCATGGAACTCACCGCGAACATCGGCAAAGGCTACCTTCCCGCGGAACGCAACCGCCCGGACGACGCTCCCATCGGCCTGATCCCTGTGGACAGCCTCTGCAGCCCGGTCAGGAAGGTGTCCTACAAGATCTCCAATACGCGCGAAGGGCAGATCCTCGACTACGATAAGCTCACGCTCGACGTGGAGACAAACGGCGCAGTATCGCCGGAGGATGCCGTAGCACTTGCGGCCCGCATCATCCAGGACCAGCTCTCGATCTTTGTCAACTTCGAAGAGCCGCGCAAAGAGGTCTCGGAGGAGCGTGTTCCGCAGCTTGAGTTCAACGCCGCGCTGCTCAAGAAGGTCGACGAGCTTGAGCTGTCCGTGCGCTCTGCGAACTGCCTGAAGAACGACAACATCGTCTATATCGGCGACCTCATTCAGAAGACCGAGGCCGAGATGTTGCGCACCCCGAACTTCGGACGTAAATCTCTGAACGAAATCAAAGAGGTGCTGGCCGGCATGGGGCTGCATCTCGGCATGGAAGTCCCGAACTGGCCGCCTGAGAACATCGAGGAACTGGCGAAGCGGTTCGAGGATCATTATTGATAAGGCAATAGCCCCGCAGGCGCCGTCTCGCGCTTGCGGATTTCGAGGGCGAGACAATGCGTCACCATAATTCCGGCCGTAAATTCAACCGCACGGCCGAGCACCGCAAGGCCATGTTCTCGAATATGGCCGCCGCGCTCATCAAGCATGAGCAGATCGTGACAACGCTTCCCAAGGCGAAAGACCTGCGCGGCGTTGTCGAGGCTCTTATCACGCTTAGCAAGCGGGGCGACCTGCATGCAAGGCGCGTCGTGGCCTCCAGGCTTCGCGACGAGAAGATGGTGGCAAAGCTGTTCGAGACGCTTGGCCCCCGCTATCAGGGGCGTCCTGGTGGGTATACGCGCGTGCTCAAGGCCGGTTTCCGCTACGGCGATAACGCACCGCTCGCCGTCATCGAGCTCGTCGACCGCGATGAAAAGGCAAAGGGTCTGGATTCAGGCCCGGGCCAAACGGGCGAAGGGGAAGGCGCCGCCGCTTAACGCAAGCGGTGCCTGCCCGTTTATTGTGTGCTTGACCGGTTTGGCTCCAAGCGTTACATCAACTTAAATTGGCGAATTTCGCCTAACTCCATTCACCTCTAGGTCCGATCATGTCGCGCCAGTGCGAACTCACAGGCAAGGGTGGCCTCGTTGGTCATCTCGTAAGCCACTCGAATATCAAAACCAAACGGCGTTATCTGCCGAACCTTTGCAATGTAACGCTGTTGAGCGACGCGCTTGGGCGCGGTATTCGCTTGAGGATCAGCGCGAATGCCCTGCGCTCGGTTGAGCATCGCGGTGGCCTCGACGCCTTCCTGATGAAGGCGCGGGACGAGGAGCTTTCGCTGAAAGCGCGACGCCTGAAGCGGGAGATCGTCAAGGCGCGCGCGCGCACCGAGACCAGCGACGCCGCTTAAGCGCGCGGTTGCGCGGCAACGCGCCCGGTAATCGCCGGAACATTCGCGCCCCGGCCCTCGCCACAGACGGGGCTTTTTTCGCATGAACCCGCCCAACCGTCATCGCGAGGCGGACAGGGTCTAGACTGGCGGGATCTGCTTGGCGAGCACTTTGTCGATGCGGCGCCCATCGAGGGCCACGACTTCGAAGCGCCAGTTCTTCCATTCGAAGGTCTCGCCAACCGGCGGGATATGCCCAAGCTGGAACAGCACGAAGCCCGCCAGCGTGGTGTACTCGGCATCGTCGCCGGCAAGCCCTTCGATGCCCAGCACGCGTTCGACCTCGAAGACCGGCATTTGCGCGTCGATCAGCCAGGCGCCGTCCTCGCGCTGCTTGGCGCCGGGTTCGTCCGATCCAGCTTCCGGCAGTTCGCCCGCGATGCTGGTGAGGATGTCGGTCGGGGTCACGATCCCCTGCACACTGCCATGCTCGTCCAGCACAATGGCCATATGCACCTTGGAGGACTTGAACATTTCAAGCAGCTTCAAGACCTTGGTGCTTTCATGCACATAAAGCGGCGTCTTGATCGCCGCTTCGAGCTTGATCTCGCCAATCTTGTGAAGCTGTTCGAGCAGGGTTTTGGCGTGCACGATGCCGATCGTATCGTCCACGGTGCCGCGTCCAACCGGGAAGCGGGAGTGCCCGCTGTTCACGATGTCCTCGTAGATCTGCTCCTGAGTCTCGGTGATGTCGAGCCAGACGATGTCCGGCCGCGGCTGCATGATGGAGCGCACGGAGCGGTCGGCAACCCTGAGCAGCCGCTCGATGATCTCCTGCTCCGCCTTCTCGAAAACCCCGGCCTCCGTGCCCTCGGCGATCATGGATTTCACCTCTTCCTCGGTCACGTCGGGCTCTTGGAGGAGAGCGGGTCTCACCAGCCAGAGCACGCCAGCGGTTGAAAGGCGAAGCAGGGCTGCGACCGGCGCGGTTATCCGCGCCAGGATATCCATAGCCGGCGCGACCAGGCAGGCGATGCGCTCGCGGTTCGAAAGGGCGAAGTGCTTAGGGACAAGCTCGCCGATCACGAGCGAGACATAGGCGATGCCGGCCACGATGATTGTGGACGCGGCTGTTTTCGAATAAGCGCCGATCATCGGAACGCCAGTTAGCAAACCGGCGAGCTTAGGCGACAGGCTGAGTTCGCCATAAGCGCCGGACAATATCGCGACCACCGTGATCCCGATCTGGACCGAGGGCAGGAAGCGGGCGGTGTCGCCGTTCAGTGCCAGAGCGGCTGCAGCCCCCTGGCTGCCGCCGGCTGCCATCGCCTGTAAGCGGGCAGGGCGCGAGGAGACGATCGCCATCTCGGCCATGACGAGGAAGCCGTTGAGCGCAATCATCAATAGGAGGATGAGAAGCTGTAGCCAGGGCATTGGGGGCGAGGTTGTTGCTGAGGCCCTTATAGCGAGTCTTCGCGTCGAAGGTGATAGTTCATTGGGGCCGCAAGCCTAAATTTTGCGGCTGTCTTGCCCCGGAAGCACATCCGGTAGCGCCATTTGCCCAGTTTTGTTCGCAACAGCCGGGCAAAACGAAAGAAACCGGGCCAGCGCCCGGTTCCTTGCCTTCATGGGCGAAACCTTCGTCAGTTCCAAGCCGGCCCACCAACACCTAGAGCTTGACTTGAAAAACGCGAACCCCCGGAGCCGCCCGCCCGCGCACCCCTAGCCCTTGCGGCTTGGGGGATAGAGATGCTGCGGCATGTGAAAAAGATCGCTCTCCGGTAGTGTCCTGCCTGCGTCGCGAACCCCACTCCGACTAACTGATCGCGAACGGCGCCCCTTTAGACCTACGAGAGCTAATTTTAGCATCGGTCCTCCGCTCTTATGCTGAGCCGCGGCTTTGCGTTTTGAGGAGAAAGCCCCGGTTTCGACGTAAACCCTCCTCACGGCCTCTTTTCCGCTGGCCGCTGGGAGCTTTGCAGAAGGGACTGCGGGCGACGAAGATTAGGCTTGCCGTCCTCGATGCCTTATCCCGGGGCAATGCCCAACGGACTGCGGCACTTCCGGCTGCAAATGCTGCCGGAAACGCAACTAACAAGCGATACAGACCGGGACGGCTCGTGGCGTCTGCACGGTTCGTAAGTTGCCACCAGCGCCCAAATCGACCGTATCGCGATTCTGATGTTGTCCGTCCAGGGTTAACAAGCCGTTAATATTGCGTATTATTTTTAACGTATTTTTAATGTCACAATCGCAGAGGCCGCCGGATTGCGCGGGCGGGCCGGCGGCACGCGGGACGGCGGCCGGGCGATTCCCGGCTATTTCCCTGCCACCAGCGGGCAGCCGCCTTCGCTCATGGGGCGGAAAGCCTTTACCGCAGGCGTGGTTGCGATCAGCTTGTAGTAGTCCCAGGGGCCCTTCGACTCTTCCGGCTTCTTCACTTCAAAGAGGTAGGAATCGTGGATCGCCC